>DATFWA010000177.1:0-23733 GCA_035259825.1 Candidatus Methylomirabilota bacterium
GAACAGATCGAGGTTCTCCTCCACCGAGCGCTCCCGCCACGGACTCTCGCGCCCCGGCTCGGTCAGCGTGCCGCGGTGCTCGCGGATCTCGTCGGCCGAGAGATCGTCCACGTACGCTCGGCCGGCGCGGACGAGCTGCTCGGCCCACTCGTACAGCCGCGGGAAGTAATCGCTCGCGTAGTAGAGATGCTGGCCCCAGTCGAAGCCGAGCCAGCGCACGTCGCGGGTGATGGCGTCGACGTACTCCTGGCTCTCCTTGGTCGGATTGGTGTCGTCGAAGCGCAGGTGGCAGCGGCCGCCCAGCTCCGCGGCCAGCCCGAAGTCGAGGCAGATCGCCTTGGCGTGGCCGATGTGCAGGTAGCCGTTCGGCTCCGGCGGGAACCGGGTCACGATCGGGCGGGAGAAGCGGCCGCTGGCGAGGTCCTCCAGGGCGGCGTCCCGGACGAAGTGCGAGGGTCGAGTGGGCTCGGTCATGGCCCCGATCCTACCATCGGCTATACAATGAAGTCCTTATGCCCGAGTCAGTTCGCGTTCGCTTTCCGCCCAGCCCGACGGGCCATCTCCACGTAGGCAGCGCCCGCACCGCGCTCTTCAACTGGCTCTTCGCGCGCCACCACGGCGGGGCCTACGTGCTCCGCATCGAAGATACCGACACGTCCCGCTCGACCGAGGAGTACACCCGGTCGATCCTGGACGCGCTGCGGTGGCTGGCACTCGACTGGGACGAGGGGCCGCCGACGCCGGGCTACCGCCAGACCGAGCGCTTCGAGATCTACCGGGCGCAGGCCGAGCGGCTGCTGCGGGAGGGCAAGGCCTATCGCTGCCGCTGCACGCCGGAGACGCTCGACGCTCTCCGCAAGGCCGCCGAGGCGCGCAAGGAGACGTTCCGCTACCCCGGCACCTGCCGTGACGCGAACGTGCCGGCCTCTGAGCCGCACGCGCTCCGGCTTCGCATCCCGACGGACGGGGAGACGGTGATCGACGACGTCATCCGCGGGCGGGTCACGGTCAGCCACGCCGAGCTCGACGACTGGATCCTCGTCCGCACCGATGGCACGTCCACCTACAACTTCTGCGTGGTGGTGGACGACGTGGCCATGAAGATCACCCACGTGATCCGCGGCAACGATCATCTCTCCAACACGCCGAAGCAGGTGCTGTGCTACGAGGCGCTGGGCTACCCGCTGCCGGTCTTCGCGCACATGCCGATGATCCTCGCCGCCGACAAGACGCGGCTCTCCAAGCGGCACGGCGCCACCTCGGTGCTCGCCTTCCGCGAGATGGGGATCCTGCCGGAGGCGATGCTGAACTACCTGGCGCGTCTCGGCTGGTCGCACGGCGACCAAGAGATCTTCTCGCGCGACGAGATGGTCCGCTACTTCGACCTGGCCCACGTTGGCAGCGCCGACGCGGTGTTCGACCTCGAGAAGTTCAAGTGGGTGAACCACCAGTGGATCAAGGCACTGCCCGCGGAGCGCCTGGCGCGCGATCTCGTCCCGTTCCTGGAGCAGGCCGGGCTGCCGGTCCCGGCCGATCTCGCCTGGCTCGGCCGGGTGGTCAACACGTTGAAGGAGCGCGCCCGGACGCTGGTCGAGATGGCCGAGCAGGCCACCTTCTACGTGAAGGCGCCGACCGCCTATGACCCGGCCGCCACCGCCAAGTTCTGGAAGGAGTCGGCGGTCGATCGCTACGCGCTGCTGATCAAGCGGTTGGAGGCGCAGGAGGCGACGGACCCGCCGTCGTTGGAGGCACTCTACCGGTTCCTCGCCGCCGATCTCGGGCTGAAGCTGGTGGACCTGGCCCAGCTCACCCGCATCGCGGTCACCGGCAAGACCGCGAGCCCGCCGATCTTCGAGGTGGTGAGCATCCTCGGCAAGGCCGAGACGCTGGCCCGCCTCCGGACCGCGGCGGCCGCGGTGGAAGCGGGCCGATGAGGCGGCTCCTGCTCGCGCGCCACGGCCAGTCGGTCTCCAACGCGGTCCGCAGATTCCAGGGCGCGCAGGACGTGGCGCTCTCGCCGCTGGGCATCCGTCAGGCCGAGGCGCTGCGCCGGGCCATCGGCCGCCGGTCCATCGCCCACGTCTACGTGAGCCCGCTCGTGCGGGCGCGCCGGACCGCCGAGATCGCGATGGACGGGCTCGGGCGGCCGCTCACCGTGGTGGACGACCTGCGCGAGGTGTCGCTCGGCGAGTGGGAGGGCTGCACGGTCGAGGAGATCCGCACCCGCCCGGGCGACCCGTACACGCAGTGGGTCCGCGATCCGGTCCTTTTCCTGCCCCCGGGCAGCGAGCCCTTGGGCGACGTGCAGGCGCGGGTGCTGCGTGTGATCGAGGACATCGGCCGCGCGCACCCCAACGGCGACGACGTCCTAATCGTCTCGCATGGCGGTGTCATCAGCGCCCTGCTCGCCCACTGGCTCGGTCTGCCGCTGTCGTCGATCTGGCGGATTGCGGTGGCCAACTGCTCGCTCTCCGAGATCTCGCCGCCGCGGGTGGTGTCGGTGAACGAGACCGGTCACCTGCGCGACATCGACGTCGCGGTCACCGCCCCGCTGAGCCCCTGACATGACGCTCCTGGCGCTGTTCGGCGGCCTGGCCTTGCTGCTCTATGGCATGCAGCTGATCGGCGAGGGCCTGCAGCGCGCAGCCGGCGGCCACCTGCGGCACCTGCTCACGCGCATGACCCGCACGCGCCTGGCCGCGGTGGCCTCCGGCGTGCTGGTGACCTCGATCATCCAGTCCTCGTCGGCCACCACCCTGATGCTGATCGGCTTCGTGTCGGCCGGGCTGCTCACGTTCCCGCAGTCGCTCGGGGTGATCCTGGGCGCCGACATCGGCACGACCGTCACCGTGCAGATGCTCGCCTTCAAGGTCCAGGAGCTGTCGCTGCTGCTGGTCGGCGTCGGCTTCGCGCTGGCCTTCTTCGGCCGGCGTGGCCTCATCAAGAACGGCGGGCAGGTGATCCTCGGCTTCGGCTTCATCTTCCTCGGCATGAAAGTGATGAACGACGGGCTGGCGCCGCTGGCCGATCAGGAGCTGACGCGCCAGGTGCTGGTGGCCCTGGCCGGCAACGCCTTCCTGGGCCTGCTGGTGGGAGCCGGGCTCAGCGCGGGCATGGCCTCCTCGGCGGCCACCATCGGGCTCACCCTCTCGCTCGCCCACCAGGGGCTGCTGCCGCTGGCCGCGGCCATTCCGGTCGTGCTCGGGGCCAACATCGGCACGTGCGCGACCGCGCTCGCGGCCAGTCTGCGGGCGTCCGCGGACGCGCGGCGGGTGGCGCTGGCTCACATCGCCTTCAAGGTCCTGGGAGTGGCGCTGGTCTTCCCGTTCATCACGCCGCTCACGACCCTGGTCGCCTATACCGCGGCCGAACCAGCGCGCCAGATCGCCAACGCCCACACGCTGTTCAACGTGGCCATCAGCGCCCTCTTCCTGCCCTTCGCCACCTGGGCAGCCCGGGTCATCACCGCACTGGTGCCGGAGGAGGAGCGGGGGGACAATCCCTATCGGACGCGCTACCTCGACGACCGCTTCCTGGACCAGCCGGCGCTGGCGATCGGGCAGGCGACACGGGAAGCGCTGCGCATGGGCGACGTGGCCCAGGCCATGCTGCGCGACGCGATGGTGGTGCTCCGGACGGACAACCAGGAGCTGCTGGAGGACGTGGAGCGACGCGATGACCAGCTGGACTATCTGGAGCGCGAGATCAAGCTGTTCATCGCGCGGCTCGGACGGGAGACCATGAGCTCGGACCTGGCCCAGAAGGAGATCGCGCTGATCTCCTTCATCGGCAACCTCGAGAACATCGGCGACATCATCGACAAGAACCTGATGGAGCTGGCGCGCAAGAAGCTCTATCAGGGGCGCCGCTTCTCGGAGACCGGTGAGGCCGAGCTGATGGAGTTCCACGGCATGGTGTCGAAGAACCTCGAGCGCGCCATCGCCGGCTTCGCGGCCAACGACCGGAGCCTGGCCCAGGAGGTGCTGGACCAGCGGCCGGTGGTGCGGCAGCGCGAGCGCGAGCTGCGCGACTCGCACCTGGCCCGGCTGCGCCGCGGGCTCGCCGAGTCGCTCGAGACCTCGGAGATCCACCTGGACGTGCTTACCAACCTCAAGCGGATCTCCTCGCACATTACCGCGCTGGTGTACCCGATCCTGGAAGAGGAGCCCTAGCGTGCCGAACCGACTCCGCATCGTCCTCATCGCCTCCGAGGTCGCCCCCTTCGCCAAGACGGGTGGACTCGCGGACGTGGCCGGCGCGCTGCCCCGGGCGCTGGCCGGTCTCGGCCACGACGTCCGCATCATGATGCCGAAGTACCGCGGCGCCGAGGCGCACGCGACCGAGACGCGGATCGTGGTGCCGAGCATCCGGGTGCCGCTGGCCGACCGCTCCGCCGATGGCGCCCTGATCGAGGCGCGCGGCGCCTCCGGCGTGCCGGTCTATCTGCTCGAGCACGAGCACTACTACAACCGCGACAGCCTCTACGGCACCGCCGACGGCGACTACTGGGACAACTGCGAGCGCTTCGTGTTCTTCTGCCGCGCGGCCCTGGAAGCACTGGCCCGGCTCGAGACCGCCGGGTCCGGCGTTCGCTGGCAGCCGCAGGTCATCCACGCCAACGACTGGCAGACCGGCCTGCTGCCGGTGTACCTGCGCACGCTCTACCGCGATCATCCGGTGGTGGGCAATCTGGCCAGCGTGTTCACCATCCACAACCTGGCCTATCAGGGTGTGTTCTGGCATTACGACATCCCCATGACCGGGCTCGGCTGGGACCTCTTCACGCCCGCGGGGATCGAGTTCTACGGCAAGCTCAACTTCCTGAAGGGCGCGCTCGTGTTCTCCGACCTGCTCACCACCGTGAGCCGCACCTACGCGCGCGAGATCCGCACCGCCGAGTTCGGCAACGGGCTCGAGGGCGTGCTCGAAGATCGCTCCCACGACCTGCACGGCGTGGTCAACGGCATCGACTACGACGTGTGGAACCCACAGAAGGACGCGGCGATCGCTCACCCGTACTCGGCCGACGACCCCGAGCCCAAGGCGATCTGCCGCGAGGCGCTGCGCCGCGAGCTCGGGCTGGAGGACGCGGCCGGGCCGGTCATCGGAGTGGTGACCCGCCTCGCCCAGCAGAAGGGCATGGACCTGGTGCTGGAGGCGCTGCCCGGCATCCTGGCCGAGGGCGCCCAGCTCGTGGTGCTGGGCGCGGGAGAGACGCTCCTGGAGGATGGCTTCCGCGACGCGGCAGCGGCGCACCCGGGACAGGTCGCGGTCCGCATCGGATTCGACGACGATCTGTCCCGGCGCATTTACGCGGGCAGCGACGCGTTCCTGATGCCCTCGCGCTACGAGCCGTGCGGGCTCGGGCAGCTCATCGCCCTTCGCTACGGGACCGCGCCCATCGTGCGGCGCACCGGCGGGCTGGCCGACACCGTGACCGAGTTCGATCCGGCCCGCCGCACCGGCACCGGCTTCGTGTTCGACGCGTTCACCGCCGAGGCCCTGGTCGGCGCGGTGCACCGGGCCGCGTCCACATACCGGCAGCCGTCTCCGTGGAAGGCGCTGATCCGCAATGCCATGGCCGAGGATTTCTCGTGGGACGCCTCGGCGCGGGAATACGTCACCCTCTACCGCAAGGCGCTGAAGGCGCGGAGCGGGAGCTCGCCACGGAGGCCGGCATGAAGAAGATCGAGGCGGTGATCAAGCCGTTTAAGCTCGACGACGTCAAGGAGGCGTTGAACGAGCTCGGCGTGGTGGGCATGACCGTCACCGAGGTGCGTGGCTTCGGCCGGCAGAAAGGGCACACCGAGCTCTACCGCGGCTCCGAGTACACGATCGACTTCCTGCCCAAGGTGAAGGTCGAGGTGGTGGTGCCGGACAACCTGGCGGACAAGGTCGTCTCGGTCATCTGCCAGTCGGCCAGGACCGGCTCCATCGGCGACGGCAAGGTCTTCGTGCTGTCGATGGGCGAGGCCATCCGCATCCGCACCGGCGAAAAGGGCGAGGCCGCGATCTAGCCGAGGCTTGCCGGTTGCCCGCCCCGGTCGTCCGCCGAGTGGGGGAGTGCGGGGGCCATTTCTGGGCCCCCGCAGCTGAAAGAGCCTTAAAGAACTAGACGAGTGTCCGCAAAGACAAACGCGCAGACGGCAGCCGTCGACCTGCTCTCGGCCGCGCCCGAGGACCCACGCGCGATCCGGCACCTCAAGCGCGTCGGGTTCGCAGAGCCGGCGACCGCGCTGCGCAATCTGCACGGGCTGACGCCGACGCCGCGCGAAGCGGAGCTGCTGACGCCGGCGCTGCCGCGGCTGCTCGCCGAGCTGGCGGCCGCGCCCGATCCGGACATGGCGCTGAACAATCTCGAGCGCCTGGCCGGGCAGGGCGAGCACGTGGCGTTCCTCCGTCTCGTCACCAGCCATCCCGGCGCCATCCATCTGCTCGCCCGGCTCGGGGGCACCAGCCAGTTCCTCGCCGATACGCTCCGGCGGTATCCGACCCTGCTGCCCTGGCTGCTCGAGCCGCGGACGATGAGACAGTGGCTGGTCGACGAGCTGGCGGCGGACCTCGCCGCAAGCCTGCGCGCCTTCGACCGTCCGGAATCGCGCCTGAACGCCCTGCGGCGCTTCAAGTATCGCCAGTTGCTGCGGATCGGATGCCGCGACACCCTGGGGGACGCCGATCTCACCGTCACCACCGAGGAGCTGTCGCACCTGGCCGACGTGTGCCTGGCCGCGGCCTGGGACTGGACTCGCGCGCGGCTCGAGACGCTCTACGGCGCGCCCATCGGCGCCGACGGCGAGCCCACCGGCCTCGCGGTGATCGGGATGGGCAAGCTGGGCGGCGAGGAGCTCAACTACTCTTCAGACATCGATCCGATCTTCGTGTACGGCGAGGACGGCGAGACTGCCGGGGGAGAGGCCGGACGTATCGCCAACGGCGAGTTCTTCGCCCAGGGCGTGCGCGGTATCGTGGAGACCCTCGAGTCGGTCACCGAGGAGGGCCACGTCTTCCGGGTGGACCTGCGCCTGCGGCCGGAGGGCCGCTCGGGCGCGCTGATCCTGTCGGTCGACGGCTACCGCACCTACTTCGCAGATCGCGCCGCGCTCTGGGAGCGGCAGGCCCTGATCAAGGCGCGCGCGGCCGCCGGCGATCCGGCGGTCGCTGCGCGTTTCTTCGAGGCGGTACGCGCGTTCGTGTACCGCCCGGGGCTCGATCCCGTCATCGTGCGCGAGGTACGCGGGATGAAGATGCAGATCGACCGCGCGCTGCGGGGCAAGGACGCCGAGCACCGCAACGTCAAGCTCGGCCGCGGCGGCATCCGCGAGGTGGAGTTCCTGGTACAGGCGCTGCAGCTGCTCTACGGCGGCGACGATCCGTGGCTGCGCGAGCGCAACAGCCTGCGCGCGATCTTCCGGTTGACCGAGCGCGGCTACCTGCCACCCGCCCTCGGCCGCGAGCTTGGCGACGCTCTCGTGCACCTTCGCACCGTCGAGCACCGGCTGCAGCTGGTCAACGAGTTCCAGATCCACACGCTGCCCGAGGAGCCGGGCGCGCTCGGCCTGCTCGCCCGGCGCATGGGCATCCCGCGGCCGCCGGCCGCGGCGGCCCGCGAGTTCTTGGCCCGCCACCGGCGCATCACCACGCTGGTGCACCGCGCGTTCCGCGACTTCTTCGCGGCGGCGCCCGCCGCCGCGGCGGCTCCGGTGCGCATCCCGACCTACACCGCGCTGAAGGCCACCGGCTTCACGGATCCCGACCGCGCCCGCCAGAACCTGCGTCTCGTCCTGGAAGGCCGCCCGCTCGTTCCGTATCCGGCCGCGGCGAGTCGGGCGATCGCGCGCCTCTTTCCGGTGCTGCTCGACGCGCTCTGGCAGAGCCCCGATCCCGACGAGGCGCTCGCGCAGCTCGAGCGGTTCGTCGCGGCCGCCGGCCCGCGCACCGCCTATCTCGAGCTGCTGGCGGACCGGCCGGACCTGCTCACCAACCTGGTGCGTCTCTGCGCGCGGGGCGAGCTGGTCACCGAGCTGCTGATGGCCCAGCCGGAGCTGCTCAACGGGCTGGCGAGCCCGGAGACCTTCGCGGCGCACCGGAGCAAGCGCGAGTTCCGCGCCGATCTTGCGGCGGTGCTGGCCCCCCGGCTCGACCCGGCGGAGCGCAAGGACCGGCTGCGACGGCTCAAGCAGGCCGAGGAGCTGGCCATCATCTGGCGCATGCTGCTCGGGGTGACCGACGCCGAGCGCTTCTCGCTGGAGATGACCGCGCTGGCCGAGGCCGCGCTGGCGGCGGCCTGGACGCTCGCGCTGGAGGAGACCGTCGACCACTATGGCGTTCCGCGCGATCCGGCCGGGCGGCTGGTTCCCGCCGCCATCATTGGACTCGGCAAGTTCGGCGGCCGCGAGCTGACCACCGGCTCGGATCTGGACCTGTTCGTGATCTACGGCGGGGCCGGCGTCACCGATGGGGCCGAGCGGGTCGAGGCCCACGTCTTCTACGACCGCGCCGTCGAGTCGCTCACCGGCTGGCTCGGCGACATCACCGCCGCGGGCATCGTCTTCCCGGTGGATCTCCGCCTGCGGCCCGGCTCCAAGGGGAGCGGCTTCGCTTCCAGCGACGAGGCGCTCGAGCGCTACTACCGCGAGTGGGCGGATCCCTGGGAGCGCCAGACGCTCACCCGCACCCGACTGGTGGGCGGCGATCCCGCGCTCGGCCGATCGGTGCGCCGTCGGATCCGCGGGCTGCTCTACGGCCCGGACGCGATCCCGCCGGACCTGAAGGAGATGCGCACGCTCCGCGACCGCATGGAGCGGGAGCTGGGCAAGGAGACGCCCGGACGGCTGCACGTCAAGTTCGGGCGTGGAGGGCTGGTGGACGTGGAGTTCACCACCCAGGCGCTGCAGATGCGGCACGGGGCGCGGCATCCGGGCATCCGCCGTGCGAGCACGCTACCGGCGATCCGGGCCATCGCGGCGGCCGGGCTGCTGCCGGCCGCCGACTGCGAGACGCTGGCCGACCAGTATCGGTTCCTGCGGCGCGTCTCCCTCGGGCTCCGCCTGTTCGGCACGCGGCCCTCGGACACGCTGGAAGTGGCGGGCCCGAACCCGGCCCGGCTCGCCAAGACGCTGGACTATCCGTCGCGGAAGGAATTCCTCGAAGACTACCGGCGCCGCACCGTGTGGGTGCGCGCGCTCTATGATCGCGTCGTCATTCCCGCCTGAGGGCAAATCCGGCGTCGGGTCGATGGTGATGCGCGCGCCTCGCGCGCGCCGGTTGTCGTCACGAGGGAGTGACTCAGGCCCCGGTCTCGCGGGTGATGCGCGCGCCCAGCGCGAGCAGCCGCTCGTCGATCCGCTGGTAGCCGCGGTCCACCTGGTGCGCGTTCATGATCACCGAGGTCCCGCGCGCGCAGAGCGCGGCCCCGATCAGCGCCATCCCGGCGCGGATGTCGGGCGAGACGATCGGCGCGGCCCGCAGCTCGCTGGGCCCCACCACCACCGCCCGATGCGGATCGCAGAGCACGATCCGCGCCCCCATGGCGATCAGGCTGTCTACGAAGAACAGGCGGCTCTCAAACAGCTTCTCGTGGATGAGCACGGTCCCGCGACTCTGGGTGGCCAGGACCAGCGCGAGCGAGGTGAGATCGGCGGGGAAGCCGGGCCACGGCGCGTCGACCTTGGGGATGGCGCCGTCGGCCTCGACGGCCATCCGGAGCTCCTGCGGGCCGGGGACGACGAGCGTGGTGCCTTCGACCGACGTCTCGACCCCCAGGCGCTGGTAGGCGAGACGGATCATCCGGAGGTCGTCGGGGACCACGTCGCGGATCTTCAGATCTCCGCCGGTCATTGCGGCCAGGGCCACGAAGGAGCCGATCTCGATGTGGTCGGGCCCGAGGCGGTGGCGGCCGGGGCGAAGCTCGCGCACGCCCTCGATCGACAGCCGGTTGGTGCCGATGCCGCCGATGCGCGCGCCGAGGGCGTTGAGGAAGTGGCACAACCCCTGGACGTGCGGCTCGCTGGCCGCGTTCAGGATGCGGGTCGTGCCGTCGCCCACCGCGGCGGCCATCACCGCGTTCTCGGTGGCGGTGACGCTCGCTTCGTCCAGGAAGATCTCGGCGCCGTGGAAGCGGCTGTCGAGGGTCAGGTGGAGCGCGGGGCCGGGCTCGACCCGGGCCCCGAGCCCGGTCAGCGCGAGCAGATGGGTGTCGAGCCGCCGCCGGCCGATCCGGTCGCCGCCGGGCGGCGGCAGCACCGCGCGGCCTGTGCGGGCGAGCAGTCCCGGCGCCAGGAGCACCGAGCCGCGGAGGCGGGACATCACCGCCGGGTCGGGATCGTGGTCCTTCAGATGAGTCGCGTCCAGGCGCGCGGTGCCGTGATCGTCGAGCGCCACCTCCACCCCCAGGTGCCGCAGCCCCTCGAGGAGCGCGGCCACGTCCCGGATGCGCGGGACGTTGTCGACGACCACCTCGCCCTGCACGAGCAAGCAGGCGGCGAGCACGGGCAGGGCTTCGTTCTTGTTGCCGGCCGGCGTCACCACGCCGCGCAGCGGGTGGCCGCCCTCCACCAGGAATCGGTCTCCGGTCACCGGGTCTCCTCGCTGTGGGGATCGGTCCTGATATCGCGAACCTGCTGTCTTCAAACGTAGACGCCGTCACCGATTTCTGTCGAGGGAAAACGTTTCGCCGCCCGGTGTATGATCGCGTCGTGCCCGCATGACCGAACGCCTCTTCATCCTCGACGGACCCGGCTTCCTGTTCCGCGCCTACCACGCGCTGCCCTTCCTCTCCACCTCGCGCGGGGAGCCGAGCCATGCCGTCTTCGGCATGTCCACGATGCTCTGGAAGCTGCTGCGCGAGGACAGCCCGGACTACTTCGCCGTCGCCTGGGACCCGCCCGGCAAGACGTTCCGCGAGGAGCAGTTCGCGGCCTACAAGGAGACGCGGGCGCCGACGCCCAACGACCTCCGCACCCAGATCCCGCGGGTGAAGACGCTCTTCGAGGCCCTGCACGTGCCGGTGCTCGAGGTGCCCGGTTTCGAGGCCGACGACGTGCTGGGCACGGTGGTGGAGCAGGTGCGCGACCGGCCGCTCGAGGTCGTGCTGGTGACATCGGACAAGGACATGCTCCAGCTGGTGAGCCCGCGGGTGCGGGTGTTCTCGACTACCGGACGGGGCGGCGATCGGGTGGTCTACGACGAGGCGGCGGTGAAGGCCAAGTGGGGCGTCGAGCCGGGTCAGATCCCGGACATCCTGGCGCTGATGGGCGACTCGATCGACAACATCCCGGGCGTGCCCGGGGTAGGGGAGAAGACGGCGGCCAAGCTGATCGGTCAGTTCGGCTCGGTGGAGCGCCTGTACGAGAACCTCTCGCTCGTGCCCGGCAAGATGCGCGAGACGCTCGCGGCCAACCGCAAGCAGGCTGTTCTCTCGCGCGAGCTGGCGACGGTGAGCACGCGGGTGCCGATCACGCTCGATCTCGAGACGGTGCGTCGGCGCGAGCCGGACTGGGACAAGCTGCGCTCGCTGTGGACCGAGATGGAGTTCTACACGCTGCTCCGCCAGCTGCCGGCTCAGGCGGCGCCCGAGGTCGGCGGCGATGACGTCCCGGCCGTCTCGGATGCGGACGGGCTGGCGCGCTACCTGGCCAACGCCCCGGCGGGCGGGCCGATCGCGGTGGAGTGGGTGGGGGAGGCCACGCCGCCGGATCCCGCCGTGACGGGGATCGGGCTGTATCATCCGGCCGCCGGCGCGGCGGTGCTGGTCTGCGGCAGCGTGGCGGACGACGGCTGCCGGTGGGTCGTGGAGGGGCTGGCGGGGCGGCCGCTGATCGGCCATGACATGAAGGCCCTCGCCGAGTGGTGGCTCGCTCGCGGCGCCGAGCTGCCGGCGCACGAGGACACCGCGGTGGCCGCGTACCTGCTCAATCCCGCGCGCACCAATTACAAGCTCGAGGAGGTCTGCGCCGAGCTCCTCGGCCAGGGTCCGGGCACCGCGCGGCCGGGAACGCGGGCACGCTTCATCGGTGACCTCTGGGCGATGGCCCCGCGGGCCCTCGAGGAGGTCGGGCTGCGGGGCCTGTACGAGGACATCGAGCGCCCGTTGATCGCGGTGCTCGCGGAGATGGAGCGCCACGGCATCCGGGTGGACCGGACCCGGCTCGCCGAGTTCTCGCGCGAGCTGGAGATCCACCTCGACCGGATCACCAGGGAGATTTTCGGTCTGGCCGGCGAGGAGTTCAACATCGGCTCGCCGAAGCAGCTCGCCTACATCCTGTTCGAGAAGCTCAAGCTGCCGCCGGTGAAGCGCACCAAGACCGGCTACTCCACCGACGCCGACGTGCTGGAGCAGCTGGCCATCGGCCACGAGCTGCCCGCGCGCATCGTCGAGCACCGCACGCTGGCCAAGTTGAAGTCCACCTATGCCGATGCGCTGCCCACGCTGGTAAACCCGGTGACCGATCGCATCCATACCTCGTTCAACCAGCTGGTGGCCGCGACGGGACGACTCTCCTCATCGGCCCCGAACCTCCAGAACATCCCGGTGCGCACCGAGCTGGGCCGCCGCATCCGGGCCGCCTTCGTGCCGGAGCCCGGCTGGCACTTCCTGGCCGCCGACTACTCGCAGATCGAGCTGCGCATCCTGGCCCACGTCTCCGGGGAGGAGAGTCTCGTCGAGGCGTTCCGGCGCGGCGAAGACATCCACGGCCGGACCGCGTCGGAGGTGTTCGGCGTCCCTCTGGACGCGGTGACCCCCGAGCAGCGGGACATCGCCAAGACCACGAACTTCTCGGTGATCTACGGGGTCACCGCCTTCGGGCTCTCGCGCGGGCTCGACATCTCGACGAAGCAGGCGCAGGAGTTCCTCGATCGGTTCTTCGCGCGCCATCCCAAGGTGAAGGCGTATCTGACGCGCACCGTCGCCGAGGCCCGCGAGCGAGGCTTCGTCACGACGCTACTCGGCCGCCGGCGCTACCTTCCCGAGCTGCGCAGCGGCAACCCCAACCTCCGGGGTTTCGGCGAGCGGATGGCCACCAACGCGCCGATCCAGGGCACCGCGGCAGATCTCGTGAAGATCGCGATGGTGCGCATGGCCGAGCGGCTGCGGGCCGAGGGCCTGCAGAGCCGCATGCTGCTGCAGGTGCACGACGAGCTGCTCTTCGAGTCGCCCGCCGCGGAGACGGACCGCCTGCGCACCCTGACCGTCGAGGTCATGGAATCGGCCTTGCCACTCGACGTGCCGCTGAAGGTCGACGTCAAGGTCGGCGACGACTGGGCGGTGGTATGAGGCGCTTCCTCCTCGTCGGCCTCAGCGGAGGCATCGCGACCGGCAAGAGCACGGTCACCGCTCTCTTGGCCGGGCCGAGTGTCCGCGTGGTCGATGCGGACGCACTGGCCCGCGAAGTCGTGGAGCCGGGCACGCCGGCTCACACGCAGATCGTGGCCGAGTTCGGCAAGGAGGTGCTCCAGCCGGACGGCCGACTCGACCGCGCGCGGCTGGGGGAGATCGTCTTCCCGGACGCGGCGAAGCGAAAGCGCCTCGAGGCGATCACGCATCCGGCGATCCGCAGGCGCTTCGAGCAGATCATGGCCGATCTCGAGCGGGCCGGCTTCGACGGGCTCCTGATCTGGGACGCCGCCCTGCTGGTCGAGTCGGGTGGCACCAAGAACATGGACCGGGTGGTGATCGTGACCACCGACCCGGCCACGCAGCTGAAGCGCCTGATGCAGCGCGACGGCTGCACCGAGGAGGCCGCTCTGGCTCGCATCGCGAGCCAGATGCCGCTGGCGATCAAGGCCCGCTACGGCGACTACGTCATCGACAATTCCGGCCCGCGCGAGGAGATCGAGGCCCGCGTGCGCGAGGTCTACTGCTCACTCCTCCAGGACCTCCACGCGCGCCAGGCGGCACCGCGGTGAGCCCGCGGCGCAACGCGCGCGCGACGGCTCCGCCGCCGATGCGGCGGCCGGCCACTCGCGGGCGCACCCGGGCGCTGGGCCAGCACTTCCTCCGCGACCGCTCCGTCGTCGATCGGATCCTGGACCTGGTGCGGCCCACCGCGCGAGATCTCGTGGTGGAGATCGGCCCCGGGCGCGGCGCGCTGACCGAGGCCCTGGCCTCGCGCGCCGGGCGGCTGATCGCGCTGGAGATCGACGGCGATCTGGTCACGGCGCTTCAGGCCCGCTTCGCGACGGCCCCGCACGTCGAGATCCGCCAGGCAGACGCCCGGCGGTTCGACGCTGCGGGCCTGCGGCCACTCGTGCCCGATCCGGGCGGCCGCGTGATCGTGGTCGGCAATCTTCCGTACAGCGTGGGCAAGCCGATCCTGGCCGCGCTGGTGCACTGCGGTCCCGAGATCGACGAGATGGCGCTGATGCTCCAGAAAGAGGTGGCGGAGCGGGTCGCGGCCGCTCCGGGCGGGAAGACCTACGGCGCGCTGTCGGTGCTGACCCAGGCGTCGGCCTCCGTGGATCTGGCCTTCTCGGTGCCGCCGGGCGCCTTCAGCCCGCCACCCCAGGTGGAATCGGCGGTGATCCGCCTCAGGCCTCATCGCGAGCCGCCGGTCGCGATCGCCGATCCCTCCCGGTTCGGCGCGGTCGTCCGGGCGGCCTTCAGCCAGCGCCGGAAGAGCCTGGCGAACGCCCTGGCCGCCGGGCTGGGTGTCCCGGCCGAGCGGACGCGGCGCCTGGCTCAGGCCGCCGGCATCGATCCGGGCCGTCGGGCTGAGAGCCTGTCGCTGGCCGAGTTCGCCCGGCTGGCGTCCATCTCGGACGGATCGGAGCGGTAGGAGCCCTCCCCGTTCCTTGGGCCGGCCGAGGCCCCGGTGGTAGGATGAAAAGGCCGTCGTGAACACCACTTACAGGCCAGAGCCCGTTCCCATCGATACTCCCGGCGAGTCCGCGGTTCGGCTCATTCCCCTGGGAGGTCTTGGCGAGATCGGTCTCAACATGATGCTCGTCGAGAGCGGGCCCGACATCCTCGCGGTGGACTGCGGGCTGCTCTTCCCGGACGACGAGATGCCGGGGGTGGACTTCGCCATCCCCGACTTCACCTATCTCAGGGAGCACCGCGAGGCCTTCCGCGGCGTGGTGCTCACGCATGGGCACGAGGACCACATCGGCGCGCTCTCGTATCTGCTCCGCGAGTTCTCGGTCCCGGTCTACGGCACGCCGCTCACGCTGGCCCTCGCGCGGCACCGGCTGGCCGAGAACGAACTGCTCGAGCAGGCGGACCTTCGCCCCTACGCGCCGGGCGATCGCATCGTCGTCGGCGGCTTCGCGATCGAGCCCATTCGCGTGACGCACTCGATCGCCGATGGCATCGGCCTGGCCATCGAGACGCCGATCGGCACCGTGGTCCACACCGGCGACTTCAAGCTCGACCGCCGTCCGGTGGACCACCAGCAGCCCGACTACTCGCGCTTCGCCGCGCTCGGCGAGCGCGGCGTGCTCGCGCTCTGCTCGGACTCGACGAATGTGGGGCGGCCTGGTCACACCGGCTCCGAGACCGAGGTAGGGCGCGCCCTTGGCGGCCGCTTCGCGGAGGCGTCGGGCCGCATCATCGTGGCCACGTTCGCTTCGCACATCCATCGGATCCAGCAGGTGCTCGATCTGGCGGAACGCTGCGGACGGCACGTCGCGTTGCTCGGGCGCAGCATGGTCGCCAACGTCGCCGTGGCTACCGAGCTGGGCTACCTTCGTGTCCCCGACGGCTTGATCCGGCCGCTGGAGGACCTGGCCGAGCTGCCGGCGCAGCGTCAGGTCATCCTCTCGACCGGCAGCCAGGGCGAGCCCAACTCCGCCCTCTCGCTGATGGCGGCGGGCGAGCACAAGTACGTGCAGGCCGGCGTCGGCGACCTGGTGATCTTCTCCTCGCGGGTGATCCCGGGCAACGAGCGGGTGCTGGGACGGGTGATCAACGCGCTGCTGCGCCGCGGCGCCGAGGTGCTGTGGGAGGACGTGGCGTTCGTGCACGTCTCCGGGCACGCGAGCCAGGAGGACCTCAAGGAGATGCTCGCGCTCACCCGGCCGCGCTACTTCATGCCGGTGCACGGTGAGTACCGCCACCTGCTGCAGCACGCGCGGCTGGCCGAGGGCGTCGGCATCCCGAAAGATCGCATCTTCCTGATCGAGGACGGCCTCGGCCTCGAGGTGACCGCGTCGGGGGCACGGGTGCTGGCCCCGTATCCCGCGGGGCCGGTGCTGGTGGACGGCAAAGGCGTCGGCGACGTCGGCAGCGTGGTGCTCCGCGACCGTCAGCTGCTGGCTGAGGCGGGCATGCTGGTCATCGCGCTGACCGTCGACCGCGTCACCGGCTCGATCGTGGCGGGGCCCGAGATCGCCTCGCGCGGGTTCGTCTACATGAAGGAGGCCGACGCGCTGATGGACGAGGTGAAGGCCGCGGTGCGGGACGCGCTGGCCGCGCGCCAGGAGCCTGAGGTGTTCGATCGCGAGCTGGTAGGCGCGATGGTGCGGAGCGCCGCGCGCCGCTTCATCAACCAGCGGTTCCAGCGCAAGCCGGTGGTGCTGCCTGTGATCCTGGAGGTGTGATGGCCGAGAAGGTGACGATCGAGAAGATGCTGCCGGAGCGGAACCCGAACCAGAACGGACCGGGGGCGCGCGACGGCGCCGCGAAGCGCCGCCCCGCGACGTCGCGCAGGCCGAAGGGCGAGCCCGGCCGCTGGGTACGCGAGGCCAAGGGCATCCTGGCGCTCGCCCTGGCCGGATTCGGCTTCGTGGCCCTGTACGCGTACGATCCCACGCTCCATTGGCTGGACCAGTCGAGCCCGGTCGGGCCGGTCGGAGGGTGGCTCGGCTGGGCCTCGTTCCACGCCTTCGGCTATGGCGGCTACCTGTTCCCGGTGCTCCTGGCCCTGTACGGCGTGTCGGCCTTCGTGCGTCCGCGCGTGGCCCACGGCTGGCAAGCGGCAGTCGGCCTCGCGATTCTCCTCGTGAGCGCGACCGGCATCCTGGCCCGCGCCTCGGACACGCTCGGTCAGTATCGACTCCACAAGGGCGGGCTCCTGGGCTGGACCGTGTCGGAGGGGCTGCGGCTGTCCATCGGCACCGTCGGCACCTGGATCATCCTGCTCGCGCTGATTCCGCTCGGCGTACTGTTCGTCACCCGCATCCCGTACAGCGTGCTCTCGCGCACGCTCCGGGCTCGCTTCGGAAGGGCGCGCAGGCCCGAGTTGAAAAAGGAGCGCGGGCCCGCTCCGGCGGTCGCCGATCTGCCGCTGACCGCGGTGGCCGCGGCGGCCGGCTGGCTGGCCGCCGAGCCCGAGCCGCCGAAGCTGGTGGTGAAGGAGCCACCGAAGGCCAAGTCCGGGCTCGCCGAGAAGGGGCTCGCCTGGCAGGAGACGTTCGACTTCGGCAAGGGAGGCGAGCAGGCTTTCAAGCTGCCTGCCGTCGGCCTGCTGGCCGCGCCGCCGGCCTCGTCGCTCTCGCGCACGCGGGAGGAGCTGGAGACCAACGCGCAGACCCTCAAGAAGAAGCTCCACGACTTCGGCGTCGACGGCCACATCGTGCAGGCGAGCCCCGGCCCGGTCATCACCTCTTACGAGTTCGAGCCGGCGTCGGGCGTAAAGGTGAGCCAGGTGGTGAACCTGGCCGACGACCTGGCCCTGGCCATGAAGGTCGCGGCGGTGCGCATCGTCGGCCCCATTCCCGGGCGCGGCACGGTGGCGGTCGAGGTACCGAACCCGGAGACGGCCACGGTGTACCTCCGCGAGATCCTGGTGAGCCAGGAGTTCGTGGCGACCAAGGGCCGCCTGCCGCTGGCCCTCGGCAAGGACACCACCGGCAACCCGGTGGTCGCGGATCTGGCCGCGATGCCGCACCTGCTCATCGCGGGCTCCACCGGCAGCGGCAAGTCGGTCGGCCTCAACACCATGATCTGCTCGCTGCTGTATAAGGCCACACCGGCCGACGTGCGCTTCCTGCTGATCGATCCGAAGCGCCTCGAGCTGGGCGTGTACGAGAAGATCCCGCACCTGCTCGCCCCGGTGGTCACCGACGCCAAGGAGGCCTCGGCGCGGCTGAAGTGGATCGTGGGCAAGATGGACTCGCGCTACAAGCAGCTGCAGTCCAAGGCGGTCCGCAACATCGAGGGCTACAACAAGGAAGTGCCGCCCGAGGAGCGGCTGCCGTACTGGGTCGTCGTGGTCGACGAGCTGGCCGACCTCATGATGGTCTCGGCGGGCGAGGTGCAGAACTCGCTGATCCGCCTGGCCCAGATCGCCAGGGCCGTAGGCATCCATTTGATAGTCGCCACGCAGCGGCCGTCGGTGGACGTGGTGACTGGACTGATCAAGGCGAACTTCCCGACCCGCATCGCCTTCCAGGTGGCCTCGAAGGTCGACTCTCGAACCGTGCTCGACAGCAACGGCGCCGAGCAGCTGCTGGGCCGGGGCGACATGATCTTCGTGCCGCCGGGGGCGAGCCGCCAGATGCGCGTGCACGGCTCCTGGGTCTCCGACAAGGAGGTCAAGGCGATGTGCGAGTTCCTCCGCACCCAGGGCTCCGCGGTCTACGAGACGGTGGAGCTGCCGGCCGAGGAGGCGGGTGGGGGCGGCGGTGGCGGGGAAGACCGCGACGACGTGTACTGGGATGCGGTGAATCTCGTGGTGGCGCAGCGGGCCGCATCCATCTCGTTCCTGCAGCGGCGCCTCGGTCTCGGCTACCCGAAGGCCGCGCGCTTCATCGATATGATGGAGCAGGACCGCATCATCGGGCCGGGGCAGGGGGCCAAGCCGCGCGAAATCCTCGTCGGTCCCGAGTACCTGGCCAAGCGAGGCAAATGACATGCGAAGGGGAAGAGGGTGTGAGGGGGCGGTAGCAGTTCTGGCAGTCTGCTTCTTCTTGTTGTTCCCCGTTTCCGCTCACGCCCAGTCCCTCGACGAGGTCGTCAACGGCGTCGAGTCCACCTACAGCAAGATCACCGACCTCCGCGCCGAGTTCACCCAGACCGCCCGCAACAAGAGCCTGGGCCAGGACATCAAGGCCGAGGGGATCGTGCTGCTCAAGAAGGGCGGCAAGATGCGCTGGGACTACAAGAGCCCGGCGCCGCAGCAGATCGTCTCCGACGGCACCTCGCTCTGGGTCTACACGCCCGAGCTGAACCAGGTCAACAAGGGCAACGCGCCGAAGGCGCTGGCCGGACCCGCGGGCAGCTTCCTCTCCGGTCTCGGCAAGATCCGCGAGGAGTTCACGATCCGTTTCCTGAACTCGGCGAACCCGCGGGACAGCGCCGGCCGCCCCGTGCTCGATCTCACCCCCAAGCAGCCGACGCCACTCCTCACCCGGCTGGTGATCGCGGTGGATCCGAAGGACTACGTGGTCCGCGAGGCGGTGCTCTACGACCAGTTCCAGAACACCGTGACCATGACCTTCAACAAGGTCGTCATCAACCCGGGACTGAACGACACCCTGTTCGCGTTCACGCCGCCGAAGGACGCGGCGGTGGTGCCGCTCGACCCGCGCTAGCGAGGCGTCGATACCATGGCCGCCGAGAACAGCTTCGACATCGCCTGCAAGATCGACATGCAGGAGGTCACCAACGCCATCGATCAGGCCCGGCGCGAGATCACGACGCGCTATGACCTGAAAGGCGGCAAGAACGAGATCACGCCCGAGAAGATGGACATCGTGCTGTCGTCGAGCGACGACATGAAGCTCAAGGCCGTCCTCGACATCCTGCAATCCAAGCTCCACCGCCGTGGCATCGACCTCAAGGCCCTCACCATCAACGACCCGGAGCCGGCGGGCGGCGGGCTCATCCGCCAGAAGATCACACTGCAGGATGGCGTGCCGATGGAGAAGGCCAAGGAGATCGTGCGGCTGGTCAAGGACTCCAAGCTGAAGGTGCAGGCCTCCATCCAGGAGAAGCAGGTGCGCGTCACCGGCAAGAACCGCGACGATCTGCAGGCGGTGATCGCGCTGCTCAAGGCCAAGGACCTCGGCATCGCGCTGCAGTTCACCAACTACCGCTCCACGTAGTCTCCCGCTCCCAGCGACGCCACACCCAGAGGCGGCACGGGGCTAACTTCCCGCGCCGCCTTCGCTTTTCTCTCCAGCCGGCCGGGCCAATCCGATCCCACTCCGCCTTCCGTAGAAGGGGATGTAGGGCGGAAGCAGGCAGTGGACACCCGGTGGACAGGAGGACGCGATGGGCGGCACGGGAATCGGCAGGACGGTGTTGGGTCTGGTGGCGGGCCTCGCGGTGCTCGGTGCGGCAACACCCGGTCAGTCGCAGTCGGGCGTGACGGTGCGCCTCTTCCAGTTCACTCCCGGCGAGGTCGAGGTGCGGGCTGGCACGAAGGTGACGTGGACGAACCAGGACGACATCGCCCACACCGTCACATCGGGCACCCCGGAGCGGCGCGAGGACCGCTTCGACGCGGCGCTGGCCGGCAAGGGCGCGACGGCCAGCGTCGAGCTGCGAGAGCCCGGCGTCTATCCGTACTTCTGCAACCGGCATCAGTCCATGCGCGGTGAGATCCGAGTCAAGTAGTCGAGAACCAGAGAAAGGAGAACGAACATGAAACGCACGGTGATTCGACTGATCGGTGGGCTGGCCCTGGCCGCGGTGACCGCGATGGGGGTGAGCCTGGTGTGGGCGGCCCGCCTCAACCCGCCAACCTCCTCCACGCCGGCCGCGGGCCTGCGGGTCGGCCTCAACGCGCTCCTGAGCGAGCACGTCTACCTCGCGGCGGCCGCCACCAATGCGGCGCTGGGTGGACGCCAGCCCGAGTTCGAGGCAGCCGCCGCGGCGCTCGACGCCAACTCGGTGGACGTGGCCAAGGCGATCGGCTCGGTCTACGGCGCTGAGGCCGAGCAGGCGTTCCTGCCCCTGTGGCGCAAGCACATCGGCATGGTGGTGGACTACACGGTGGGCGCGGCCACCGGCGACCGCGCCAAGCAGGACAAGGCGGTGGCAGACCTCGTCGGCTACACCCAGGACTTCGGCGCGTTCCTCCAATCCGCGAACCCGAACCTGCCCAAGCCGGTGGTGGCCGACCTCGTGAAGCATCACGTCCTGACGTTGAAGGCGGTGATCGACGCCCAGGTGGCCAAGGACCAGGAGAGCGCCTTCACCGCGCTGCGCACCGGCGCGGGCCACATGCAGATGATCGCCGATCCGCTGGCCGGGGCTATCGTCAAGCAGTTCCCCGAGAAGATCGCCGGCGCGACCGATACGAAGGCCGCCGGACTCCGCACCATGCTGAACCTGGCCCTGCGCGAGCACGTCTACCTGGCGTCGGCGGCCACCAACGCGGCCCTGGGCGGACGCGACGCGGAGTTCAAGGCCGCCGCGAACGCGCTCGACGCCAACTCGGTGGCCATCGCCAAGGCGATCGGCTCGGTCTACGGCGCGGAGGCCGAGCAGGCGTTCCTGCCCCTGTGGCGCAGGCACATCGGGATGGTCGTGGACTACACGGTAGGCGTGGCCAGCAGCGATCGCGCCAAGCAGGACAAGGCGGTCAGCGACCTGATGGGCTACACGCAGGACTTCGGCGCCTTCCTCCAGGCGGCGAACCCCAACCTGCCCAAGGCGGTCGTCGCCGACCTGGTGAAGCACCACGTGGTGACGCTCAAGGACGTCATCGACGCGCAGGCCGCCAAGGATCAGCGGCGCGCCTTCACTGCCGAACGCACTGGAGCCGGCCACATGCAGATGATCGCCGATCCGCTCGCCGAGGCGATCGTCAAGCAGTTCCCCGAGAGCTTCTAGTCGGTCGGGATCTCGTCCGGCGCCCCGGGTTGGAGAGCCCGGGGCGCCGTCGGCGCGTCCCGGCCGCGCTTGACAACCTCTGGACCCCGCGAGCACAGTGACCGCAGCGCACGATGTCTCGACGTCACCGGTGCTCGATGGTCCTGGGCGCGCTCACCGCGCAATGCCTCGTGCTGACGGCGACCGCCGTCATGGCGCATCCCACGACGCATCTGCTCGACACGCACGCGGGCGCGGCCGGCGCGCTCGGCCATGTCGACCTCGGAGCGGCGGCCGATAGCCGGCTTTGGGCGGCAATCTCGCTCATCGCCGGTGTCGGCCTGCTCTGTCTCTTGGCCCGCCGCTTGCGCGGTCGCGCGATCGCCCTGGGCCTCACGCTGGCTCTCGGTATCTTCACCCTGGAGTCGGCCGTCCACTCGGTCCATCACCTGGCCAGCCCCGAGACCGCCGCGACCTGTCCGGTGCTGGCCAGCGTGGAGCATCTCGGGTGGGACGAGAATCCGGTAGTCGCGTCCGATGTCCCGCCGCCTCATGTGGCTCCGGCCCCGGCCGCCGCATCCGAACAGGTAACGTATTCGCTGACCCACCGTCCTCACCAGGGACGGGCTCCTCCCGCCTGATCGCTCTCCGGATTCCTTCCCGAATTCCACGACCGTAGCGCGACGCGCAGCCGACTGTCGCTGCGTGCGCGCGGGGGATTCCTATGAGAACGAGACACTGCGTCGCCCTGCTCTGGGTGATCGGTCTCACGATGGCCGCGGCCGGTCAGGCGTCCGCGCACGGGCTGATCGGTCAGCGCTTCTTCCCGGCCACGCTGACGATCGACGACCCGTTCGTGGCCGATGAGCTGTCACTGCCGACGGTCCTCCACATCAAGAACCGCGGCTCGGAGGAGGGGCCGCCGACGTTGCAGACCGACGTGAGCGGCGAGATCTCCAAGCGGCTCAGCCCGAACCTCGGGCTCTCGCTCGGCGGCGCCTACACCTTGCTCAATCCCGACCCGGGCAACTCGGTCTCCGGGTTCGACAACATGGAGGTCTCACTCAAGTACGTCTTCTGGAAGAGCGCGGCGCACGAGACACTGCTCTCCGCGGGGGTAAGCTGGGACGTCGGCGGCACAGGCAGCAAGAAGATCGGCGCGGAGTCGTTCGACACCGTCACCCCGCAACTCTTCTTTGGCAAGGGCTTCGGCGATCTACCGGCGGCGGTGGAATGGCTCAAGCCGCTCGCGCTCACCGGGGCCTTCGGCCTGGACATCCCGACGCGCCGCTACAACCAGACGATCTCCACAAACGACGAGGGAGAGGTCGAGGTGGAGCGCGAGCTGAATCCCAAGGTCATGCAGTGGGGCTTCACCGTGCAGTACAACCTGCAATACCTCCAGTCCTTCGTCCGCGACGTCGGGCTGCCGGCTCCGTTCAACCGCCTGATCCCTCTGGTGGAGTTCTCGATGCAGACGCCAGTCGAGGGGCGGCAGTCTGGGCGGACGACGGGAACGATCAATCCCGGCGTGATCTGGTTCGGACGGTACCTCCAGCTCGGCATCGAGGCGGTCATCCCGGTGAACACCCGGACCGGCAACAACGTCGGCGTGATCGGGCAGGTCCACTTCTACCTGGACGACATTGCGCCCAAGATCTTCACGTGGACGCCGTTCCACGGCGTGCTGGGGCCGACCCAGCCCCAGTAGCCGTGCGGACGCTCTGCGCGGCGGCGGTGCTCCTGCTCACCGCGGCCCCCGCCTGGGGGCATGCGTTCCCGGACCACTCCGAGCCGCGGGTGGGCCACACCGTGGACGCATCGCCGCCCGCCGTCCGCATCTGGTTCGATGGCGCGATCGAGCCGGTCTTCAGCACCCTGCGCGTCGAGGATGCCGACAAGCGGCAGGTCGACCGCAAGGACCCCCGCGTCAGCCCAAGTGATAAGAACCTGTTGGAGGTCAGCCTGCCCGCGCTGGCCCCCGGCCAATACCGGGTCTTCTGGAGCGTGGTCTCCCGCGACGGGCACCGCACCGA
>DATFWA010000178.1:0-8400 GCA_035259825.1 Candidatus Methylomirabilota bacterium
CGCGCGTCTCGTCGTTGGGATACTTGAACACCACGATGTCGCCGCGATGGGGATCGCGCACCGCCGGCAGGTGCCGATCGGTCAGCGGGATCTCGGCCCCGTAGAGGAACTTGTTGACCAGGATGTAGTCGCCGATGAGCAAGGTGTCCATCATCGAGCCGGACGGGATCGTGAAGGCTTGGACCGCGAACTGGCGGATGAAGAGGGCCAGCAGCACCGCGATGATGATCGCTTCCGAATACTCGCGGAAGAGGGACTTCTTGCGGACCTTGACCGCCGGGCTGGGCGGCGCGGTGTCGCGTTCGGGACGGACCTGAAGGTCGTTCATGAACGGCTCAGCTCTTGAGCACCGACAGGAACGCCTCCTGCGGGACCTCGACCTTTCCGACCTGTTTCATCCGTTTCTTGCCTTCCTTCTGCTTCTCGAGCAGCTTGCGCTTTCGCGTGATATCGCCGCCGTAGCACTTGGCGGTGACGTTCTTGCCCATGGCCTTGACCGTTTCCCGGGCGATGACCCGGCTGCCGATGGCGGCCTGGATCGCGACCTCGTAGAGCTGGCGGGGGATCACCGCCCGCAGCTTCTCGGTCAAGGCTTTGCCCTTCTCGTAGGCCTTCTCCCGGTGGACGATGATGGAGAGCGCGTCGACCGGGTCGCCGTTGAGCAGGATGTCGAGCTTGACCATGTCAGAGACCCGGAACTCCAGGAAGTCGTAGTCGAAGGAGGCGTAGCCCTTGGAGATGGACTTTAAGCGGTCATAGAAGTCGACCACGATCTCGCTCAACGGGAAGTCGAACTGGATGTGGACCCGCTTGCCGATGTACTCCAGCGACTTGTGCTCGCCCCGCTTGTCCTGGGCGAGCTTGTAGATCTCGCTCATGAACTCGGTCGGCACGAAGATCGAGCCGCGCACGTACGGCTCCTCGATCCGCTCGATGCGATCGACCGGGGGCAGCTTGGAGGGGTTCTCCACCTCCAGCACCTCGCCGGCCATGGTCACCACCTTGAAGCGCACACTGGGGGCGGTGACGATGAGCGAGAGATTGAATTCGCGCTCGAGCCGCTCCTGCACGATCTCGAGGTGGAGCATGCCCAGGAACCCGCAGCGGAAGCCGTAACCCAGCGCGAGTGAGGTCTCCGGCTCGAAATTGAACGCGGAGTCGTTCAGCCGCAGCTTTTCCAGCGCGTCGCGGAGGCCCTCGTAGTCGGTGTCCTCGATCGGGTAGAGCCCGGCGAACACCATGGACTTGGCGTCGCGATAGCCCGGGCAGGGCTCCGCGGTCGGACGCAGCACCTCGGTGACGGTCTCGCCGATCTTCGCGTCGGCCACGCGCTTTATCGACGCGGTCAGGTAGCCGACCTGCCCCGCGGTCAATTCGTCCACCTGGCGCATGTCGGGGGAGAAGACGCCGACCTGCTGGACCTCGTACGTCTTGCCGTTGGACATCAGCAAGATCTTGCTGCCGGCGCGCACCCGCCCGTCGATCAGCCGGATGTAGACGACCACGCCCTGATAGGAGTCGTAGAACGAGTCGAACACCAGAGCCTTGAGCGGGGCGTCGACGTCGCCCTTCGGCGCCGGGATGCGGGAGACGATGGCCTCCAGCACTTCCGGGACCCCGGTGCCGTGCTTGGCCGAGATGGCCAGGGCCTCATCGCCGTCGAGGGTCAGGATCTCGGTGATCTGATTGCGGGTCGCCTCGACGTCGGCGGCGGGGAGGTCGATCTTGTTGATGACCGGAATGATATCGAGGCCGCCGTCGAGCGCCAGGTAGAAGTTGGCCAGGGTCTGGGCCTCGACGCCTTGGGCCGCGTCCACGATCAGCAGGGCGCCCTCGCAGGCGGCCAGGGAGCGCGAGACCTCGTAGGAGAAGTCCACGTGCCCCGGGGTGTCGATCAGGTTGAGCGTGTATTGCTGGCCGTCCTTGGCCCGGTAGAGCAGCCGAACGGTGTGGGCCTTGATGGTGATGCCGCGCTCTTTCTCCAGATCCATCGAGTCCAGCACCTGGTCCACCGCCTTCTTGGCGTCCATGGTGCCGGTGAGCGACAAGAGACGGTCGGCCAGGGTGGACTTGCCATGGTCGATGTGGGCGACGATGGAGAAATTGCGGATCAACTCGATGGTCATCTGGCTAAGAATACCACGGCCTTGCGCGCGGGACGCGTCCGCCGCCGTCCCGTGTTCCGCCGTCGGGTCGGACCTGGCCGAGACTCGGGGCGGACCAGACGATCGAGGGACCCGCGCGGCGCTACAGGCGGGTGTCGGCGGGCACGGTGGTGTCGCCCTCGACGACCGCGGTCGAGCACAGCTGGGCCCGCGCGCCCACCCTGACGCGGGAGCCGACGATGCAGTCGCGCAGAACGGCCTCTGCGCCGACCTCGACGCCGTCCCACAGGATGGCGCCCTCGACCGTCGCGCCCACGCCGATGACGCATCCGGTGCCCAGCACCGCGTTCGGCCCCACGCGGCTGCCCCGCTCGAGCCGCGAGCCGGCTCCGATCACGCACGGGGGCGCGACGGTGGCGCCCGAGGCCACCTGCACGTCCGGACCCACCGGGCCGCGGCCATCGACGCGCCCGGCAGGCGTCACGTCGGTCGCGACCTTGCCGGCGAGCAGGTCCAGCTGGCCCTGCCGGTACTTGGCGGGGCTGCCGATATCGAGCCAGTACCCATCGTGGACCCAGCCGTAGAACGGCACGCCGTCGCGCAGCAGCCCGGGAAACGTCTCGCGCTCGATCGAGACGGGACGGCCCGCGGGGATCGTGGCCACCACCGAGCGGTCGAGCACGTAGGCGCCCGCATTGATGGTATCGGTGGTGATCCGCCCCGCCTCCGGCTTCTCGATGAAGGCCTTCACGGCGCCGTCCGGAGTCAGCTCCACGAGCCCGTACTGGGACGGGTCCGCGACCCGTGTGAGATAGATGGTAGCCCGCGATCCGCGCTCGCCGTGGAAGCGGAGCATTGCGGAGAGATCGACGTCGGCGAGGATGTCGCCGTTGAGCACCACCACGAGGCCGCCGACCAGATCGACCGCGTTGCGCACGCCTCCCGCGGTGCCGAGCGGGTCGACCTCCACCGCGTAGCGCAGGCTCACCCCGAACGCGCGGCCGTCTCCCATGGTCTTGCGCACCTCGTCGACCAGGTAGGAGCAGGAGAGCACCACGTCGGTGATCCCGTGTCGGCGGAGCAGCGCGAGCTGGTAGGCCAGGAACGGGACGTTGAGGAGCGGAACGATCGGCTTGGGGACCGCGAGGGTCAGTGGCCGCAGTCGCGTGCCCTGGCCCCCCGCGAGGATGATCGCGGTTATTTGCCCGCCCAGGGCTCCGCCTCGCTGATCAGCATCACCGGGATACCGTCACGGATCGGGTACGCCTTGCGGCAGGCCGGACAAATGATCCGGGTCTCCTCGAAGATCAGCTCCCCCTTGCAGGCGGGGCATGCCAGGATGGCCCGCAGCTCCTCGTCGATCACGGGCGGCTCTCCTTCTGGAAGTAGCTGAAGGTGCGATGGAGGCCCTCTGAGAGGGAGACGGTCGGCTTCCAGCCGAGCACGCGCCCGGCCAGCGCGGGGCTCAGGCAGCTGCGGCGCTGCTCACCCGGCCGCGCCGGGGCGTGCTGGGCGGCGACCTTCGAGCCAGCCGCGGCGACCAGCGCGCGATAGAGATCGTTGACGGTGGTCTCCACCCCGGTGCAGATGTTGACGGGCCCGGTGACGTCGGGCCGCTCCAACGCGCGCACGTTCGCGGCCGCGACGTCCTCAACGTAGGTGTAGTCGCGGGTCTGCTCGCCGTCGCCGTTGATCATCGGGATCTGACCGGTCAGCAGGCGATGGCAGAAGATGGCGATCACGCCGGCCTCGCCCTGCGGGTTCTGGCGCGGGCCGTAGATGTTCGCGTAGCGGAGCGAGATGCCGCTGATGCCGTAGATGCCGCTCCAAGCGTTGACGTAGTGCTCCATCGCCACCTTGGTGATGCCGTAGGGCGAGATCGGCAGCGTGGGATGCGTCTCCGGGGTGGGAATCACGTCGGTGTCGCCGTAGCCGGCGCCCCCGCTCGAGGAGTAGATGATCCGGCGCACTCCGAACCTCCGGCAGCACTCGAGCAGCCCGACGCCGCCGGCCACGTTGATGCTGGCGTCGAAGAGCGGATCGGTCACCGAACGGCCCACCGAGGCCTGAGCGGCCAGGTGGGACACCACCTCCGGGCGCTCGGCCTCGAAGACCTCGGCGAGGCGGGCGCTGCGCAGATCGACCGGGTGCAGGCGGGCGCGCGGGTTGACGTTGCGCGCATCGCCGGTGGTGAGGTTGTCCACCACCGCCACCTCGTGCCCGGCCGCGAGGAAGGCGTCCACCACGTGAGACCCGATGAAGCCGGCGCCACCCGTGACGAGGATCTTCACGACTGGGCCACCAGCTTCTTGCACCAGTCGATTGTGCGCCGCAGGCCGTCCTCCACCTCGACCTTCGGCTCCCACTGCAGCAGCCGCCGGGCCTTGCCGATATCGGGCTGCCGCACCTTGGGATCGTCGGTGGGCAGCGGGCGGAACACGATCTCGCTCCGGGATCCGCTGAGCCGCACGATCTGCTCGGCCAGCTGCAGCAACGTCATCTCCCGCGGGTTGCCGATGTTGACCGGCTCGTTGACCGGCGCCTGCATCAGGGCCCAGATACCCTCTACCAGGTCGGTAATGTAGGTGAACGAGCGCGTCTGCGAGCCGTCGCCGAACACCGTCAGCGGCTCGTTGCGCAGGGCCTGGCGCACGAAGGTGGGAATCGCGCGGCCGTCGGTCAGCCGCATGCGAGGGCCGTAGGTGTTGAAGATCCGCACGATGCGGGCGTCGAGGCCGTGCACGCGGTGGTAGGCCATCGTCATGGCCTCGGCGAAGCGCTTGGCCTCGTCGTAGACCCCGCGTGGCCCCACCGGGTTGACGTTGCCCCAGTAGTCCTCGCGCTGCGGATGCACGAGCGGGTCGCCGTACACTTCCGAGGTGGAGGCGAGCAGGAACCGGGCGCGGCGCTCCTTGGCGAGCCCGAGCGCCTTGTGGGTGCCGAGGGCGCCCACCTTCAGGGTCTGGATGGGCAGCTCGAGGTAGTCGATGGGCGACGCGGGGCTCGCGAAGTGGAGCACGTAGTCGAGCGCGCCGCCCACCACGATGTAGTTGGTGACGTCGTGCTTGACGAAGAGGAAGCGCGGATCGCTGATGTGGGCGATGTTGTCGGTGGACCCGGTGAGCAGGCTGTCCATGCACACGACCTCGCAGCCCCGGGCGAGCAGGAAGTCGCAGAGATGGGAGCCGATGAAGCCGGCCCCGCCCGTCACCAGCACGCGCACCGGGCCGGCCCTCAGCCCGCGAGCACGGGCTTGCGCCCGATCGAGTAGTACTCGAAGCCGAGCCGCCGCATGCGCTCCGGCTCGTAGAGATTGCGCGCGTCGAAGATCACGCGGCGCCGCAGCAGGCCGCCCAGGCGGTCGAGGTTCAGGTACTTGAACTCGTTCCACTCGGTGAGCAGCGCGACCCCGTCAGCGCCCGCCGCCGCCTCGTAGGCCGACTCGCAGAACACCACGCCCCCGGGCATTATCGGACGGGCGTTGTCCATCGCCACCGGGTCGTAGGCCCGCACCTGCGCGCCCGACGCATGGAGCAGGCGCACCACCTCGAGGCTCTTGGCTTCACGCATGTCGTCGGTGTTCGGCTTGAATGCCAGGCCCAGGACCGCGATCGTGCGGTCCTCCAGCGGGCCCATCGCCTTCCGCATCATCTCCACCAGGTGGGCCGCCCGCTCCTTGTTGATCTCCACTACCGAGCGGAGGAGCTTGAAGTCGTAGCCGAAGCGCGCCGCGGTGTGGATGAGGGAATCGACGTCCTTGGGGAAGCAGGAGCCGCCGTAGCCGAGGCCGGCCTGGAGGAACTGCAGGCCGATCCGGCTGTCCAGGCCCATGCCCTTCATCACCTGGCTCACGTCGGCACCCGCGTTCTCGCAGATGTTGGCGATCGCGTTGATGAACGAAATCTTGGCGGCCAGGAAGGCGTTGGACGCGTACTTGATGACCTCGGCCGAAGGCAGATCCGTGATGATCATCGGCCGCTCGAGCGGCGCGTACAGCTCCACCAGGGTCATGGCCACCTGCTGGTTGGGGGCGCCGATCACGATGCGGTCGGGACGCAGGGTGTCCTCGATGGCCGAGCCCTCCCGCAGGAACTCGGGGTTCGACACCACGTCGAAGTCGATCGGGCGCGGCTGGTGCGTCGTGATCACCTCGCGCACGAACTCCCCCGTTCCCACCGGCACCGTGGACTTGTTCACCACCACCTTGTACCGGTCCATCGCGCGTCCGATCGCGGCGGCCACCGCCTCGACGTGGGAGAGATCGGTCTCGCCGGTCTCCTTGGGCGGGGTGCCGACCGCGATGAAGATGACGTCGGACTGGCGGACCGCGGCGGCTAGGTCGATGGTGAAGGTGAGCCGGCCGTCGTCCTTGTTCCGGATCACCATCTCCTCGAGACCTGGCTCGTAGATCGGCATCTGGCCGGCCCGAAGGGCCTCGATCTTGGCCTGATCGTTGTCCACGCAGACCACGTCGTTGCCGAGATCGGAGAAGACCGCTCCGGTCACCAGCCCCACGTATCCAGTTCCCACCACGCAGATGTTCATTCGATCAGACCTCCAGACGGGCTGTGAGGATAACAGACGAGGACACCCCCGCGCCAACGGACGCGGCCGAGGGGCCGGTCCCCTCAGAGCAAGGTATGCCGGACCAGCCGCTCGCCGACTAGGACCAGGAACAGCAACAGCAGGTAGAAATTGGAGAACAGGAACAGCGAGAGCCATCCCCGCTGGTCCTCCGGCTGGCGCGCGAACTTGGTCGCGAGCCAGATGAGCCGGCCCCCGAGGGTGGCGGCGGCGACCAGGGCGACCGGTCCTCCCAGCCCGAAGGTGGGGGCGGCCAGCGACCAGGCGGTCAGGCCGAGCGCGTAGAGTAGGATGAGCCGCGCGGTGCCCTCGACACCGACCCGCTCCGAGACCATCGGGAAGCCGCCGGCCGCGTAGTCGGCGCGGTAGCGAAGGGCCAGCGCCCAGAAGTGCGGCATCTGCCAGAGAAACAGGATGCCGAACAGGATCACCGCGCCCGCGTCGGTGAGGCTGCCTCCGCCGGCGACCCAGCCGATGACCGGCGGGATCGATCCCGGAATCGCGCCCGGCACCGCCGCGAAGGGCGAGTGGGGCTTGAGCCACGGAGTATAGACGCCGTTGTAGAAGGCGCTCGCGATCAGCCCGAGGATGCCGGCGGTGCGTCCGACACCGAGCCAGAGGATTCCCGCGCCGACCGCGATGGCGAGCAGCGCGAAGGCGAGCCCCTGCACCCGTGAGAGCCGCCCGGACGGTAGCGGCCGTCCCGCGGTCCGGGCCATGAGGGCGTCGCGCCGCCGCTCCTGCACCTGGTTCAGAGCGGAGGCGCCGCAGGACAGGAGCATCACGCCGGCCAGCATCAGCAGGCCCTGCGCCCACGGGAAGTCGGGGCCGAGCGGAGCGCGCAGCATGAAGCCCGCTCCGGCCGATACCAGCACCAGGAGCACGATGCCGAACTTGGAGAGCTCGGCGTAGGCGCCGACCCGCTCGGTCACGCTGAGCACGCCGAGGTGCCGCGAGGACGCCGCCGCGGCTCTAGGCGGCATGGACCATGTCCCGGGTCGAGCCCTTGCGCGCGGCCGACGGCACGAAGCCGGGCCAGCCGCCGGCCTCGACGCTCACCCAGACCAGCACGGCCCACAGCGAATACCCGACCGCCGCGTGAGCGGCGCGGATCACCGGAGTCAGCTGCAGCAGCACCGTCGCGATCCCCAGCGAGACCTGCAGCACCGCGAGCGCGCCGGCGAGCCGCGTCGCGACGGTCCGTCCCGCCATCGCGAGGTGGACGAAGAGCCCGAGCAGCAGCACGCCGAGCCAGCGGTGAATCCAGTGCACCGAGGGTAGCCAGCCCGTCGGGAAGACGTCGCCGCTGCACAGCGGGAAGTCCGGGCAGGCGAGCCCCGCGCCCGAGTGGCGCACGTAGCCGCCGAGGGCCAGCTGCACGAGCAGCACGATCAGACCCACCCGGGCCAGACGCCGTGAGCGGTCCGACGGGACGGTCGCGCCGCCCCGAAGCCCGAGCCCCAGCACGATGAGCGCGCCCAGGATCAGCAGCGCGTTGATGAGGTGCGCGGTGCTGATCAGGTCCGGCAGCTTCAGCAGCACGGTGATGCCGCCGAGCGCGATCTGGACCACCAGCAGGATGGGCACGAGCCACGCGAGCCGTCGCAGACCGGGCGCGCGCGTCCGCGCGAGCGTCACCACCGTCGTGGCCACGATCAGCACGCTCGCCGCGAGCGCGGCCAGGCGATGGCTGTATTCGATCAGCACGTCC
>DATFWA010000179.1:0-3781 GCA_035259825.1 Candidatus Methylomirabilota bacterium
GTGCTGGACTGGACGCCGAGCGCCCGGTGCAGCGGCCAGGCGCAGTGGTGCCCGGCCCGGACCGCGATGCCGAGCTCGTCGAGGACCTGGCCGACGTCGTGCGGGTGCACGCCGTCGACCTCGAAACTGACCGCGGCGCCCCGGTTGGCCGGCACCGCCGGCCCCAGGATCCGCAGGCCGTCGATGTCCGCCAGCCTGGTCAGCGCGTGGCCGAGCAGGTGCTGCTCGTGCGCGTGGATCGCGTCGCGCCCGATCTCGTTCAGGTAGTCCATGGCCGCCGCCAGGCCGACAGCCTGGGCGATCGGCATCGTGCCGGCCTCGAACTTGTGCGGCGGCGGCGCGTACGTGGACCGCTCCATCCACACGGTCTCGATCATCTCCCCGCCGCCGAGGAACGGGGGCATCTCGTCGAGCAGCTCCCGGCGCCCCCAGAGCGCCCCGATGCCGGTCGGCCCGCACATCTTGTGGCCGGTGAAGCCGAGGAAGTCGACGCCGAGCGCGGCCACGTCCACCGGCATGTGCGGGACCGACTGGGCGGCGTCCGCCAGCACCAGCGCGCCCACCGCGTGGGCCGCGTCGGCGATCTCCCGGACCGGGTTGACGGTGCCGAGCACGTTGGACTGGTGGACGAGCGCGACCAGCTTCGTCCGCTCGCTGATCAGCTCGTCGATGGCCGACAGGTCGAGCCGGCCGTCCCACCCCGTCACCTTGAACCAGCGCAGCGTGGCGCCGGTCCGCTCGCACAGCAGCTGCCACGGCACGATGTTGGAGTGGTGCTCCATCTCGGTGACCACGATCTCGTCGCCGGGCCCGAGCCGGAACCGGCCGGCCCGCGCGTTGCCCATCGAGTACGCGACGAGGTTGATGCCCTCGGAGATGTTCTTGGTGAAGATGACCTCGGTCTCGTCGGCGGCGCCGATGAACTGTGCCGCCTTGATCCGGGCCCCCTCGTAGGCCTCGGTCGCCTCCTCGCCCAGCTCGTGGTTGGCCCGGTGGATGTTGGCGTTGTGCCGCTCGTAGAACTCGGCCAGCGCGTCCACGACGTGGCGCGGCTTCTGGGAGGTGTTGGCGCTGTCGAGGTAGACGAGCGGCCGGCCGCCGCGGACCGTGCGGTCCAGGATCGGGAAGTCCTTGCGGATGCGCGCGACGTCGAGGGTCATGACGCAGCCCCCGCCTTGACCCACCGCTCGTAGCCCTCGGTCTCCAGCGTTTCGGCCAGCTCGGGGCCGCCCTCTTCGACGATCCGGCCGCCCACGAACACGTGCACGAAGTCCGGCGTGATGTAGCGCAGGATCCGCGTGTAGTGCGTGATCAGCATGACGCCGTGGTCCGGCTCGGCGCGGAAGCGGTTGATCCCCTCCGCGACCACCCTGAGCGCGTCGATGTCCAGCCCCGAGTCGGTCTCGTCCAGGACAGCGATCTTCGGGTCGAGCAGCTCGAGCTGGAGGATCTCGTGCCGTTTCTTCTCGCCGCCGGAGAAGCCCTCGTTGAGGTTGCGGCTCGCGAACGACGGGTCGATCGACAGGCTCTTCATCGCGTCGGCCAGTTCCTTGCTGAACGTGCGCAGCTTGGGCGCCTCGCCGCGGACGGCGGTGATGGCCGTGCGGAGGAAGTTGGAGACCGACACGCCGGGCACCTCGACCGGGTACTGCATGGCGAGGAACAGCCCGGCGCGGGCGCGGGCGTCCACGCTCATCGCCAGCACGTCCTGGCCGTCGAGGGTGATCGATCCCTGGGTGACCAGGTACCGGGGGTGACCGGCGATCGCGTACGCGAGGGTGGACTTGCCCGAGCCGTTCGGGCCCATGATCGCGTGCGTCTCGCCTGCCGACACGGTCAGGTCGACGCCGCGCAGGATCTCACGAGCCTCGCCCGCGGCGTCCATCACGCTGACGTGCAGGTCGTGGATCTCCAGAGTCGCCATCACATCTCTCCCGAATCGGCCGGGCCGGCCTGGTTGCCGGCATCAAGCGCAACGTAGACGTCACCGTTCTCGATCTTCACCAGGTAGGTGGGCACCGGCTTGGTGGCCGGCGGGCTGGTGGGCTTGCCGGTGCGCAGGTCGAAGCAGGACCCGTGCAGGTAGCACTCCACGGTGCAGTCGTAGATGTCCCCTTCGGACAGCGGCACTTCCTCGTGCGAGCACACGTCGTGCAGGGCGAACACCTCGCCCTCGGCGCGGACCACCGCCACCGGCACGTCGCCGATGTCCACCCCGAGCGCTCCCTCATCGGGCAGGTCGGACAGGGCGCACGCGCGGACGAACTCGGTCATCACTGCTGCCCTCCGGCGTCCGTCGCCAGCTCGGCCTCGATCGAATCGGCGATCCGGTCGCGCAGTTCCCGCACGCCGATCTTGCCGATCAGCTCGGCGAAGAAGCCGCGGATCACCAGCCGCCGCGCCTCGGCCAGCGGGATGCCGCGGGCCATCAGGTAGAACAGGTGGTGGTCCTCCAGCTTGCCGCTGGTGCTCGCGTGCCCGGCGCCCAGCACCTCGCCGGTGAGGATCTCCAGGTTCGGCACCGAGTCCGCCCGCGCCCCCTCGGTCAGCAGCAGGTTCCGGTTCCGCTCGTAGGTGTCGGTCCCGACCGCCTCCGCCCGGATCAGCACATCGCCGATCCACACGGTGTGCGCCTCGTCGCCCTGCAGCGCCCCCTTGTACTCCACCCGGCTCCGGCAGTTGCGCTGCGCGTGATCCACGAACAGCCTGTGCTCCAGATGCTGCCCGCTGTCCGCGAAGTAGGCGCCGAGCATCTCCGCGTCACCCCCCGGTCCGGCATAACGAACCGACGGGGCCAGCCGCACAACCGAGCCGCCGAGCGTTACCGCGGTGTGCTGCAGCCGCGCATCCCTGCCCAGCGTCGCGTAGTGATGCGACACGTGCACCGCGTCGTCGTCCCAGTCCTGCGCGCTCACCACCGTGAGCGAGGCCCCGTCCCCCACGACGATCTCGACATTGTCGGCATACGTCGCGCTGCCCGAATGGTCCAGCACGACAGCAGCCCTCGCATTTGCCCCCACGTCGATCAGCGTGTGCCCGAACGCCGCCCCCTCGGCGCTATCGCCCCGCACCGAAACAACAGTCGGCTCGTCAGCCTGAGTCTCGGCCGGAATCGTTATGGCCATCGCTTCGTCAAAAGAGGCAAAGGCCTGCGCGCTGACCCGGTCAGCGGGCACAAAGGCGGCGCCGAGTCTTTGGTCACCGCGTTGCGCATGCACAGCGCTGACCGAAGGCGCGGCGTCGGCACCCAACGTCACCTTCCCGCCGCCGGCCGGCGACTTGTGCAGCCCCCGCAGCCGGCGCAGCGGCGTGAACCGCCACTCCTCCTCGCGCCCGGTCGGCACCGGAAAGTCATCCGGCGAGAAGGACTGCTGCTCATGCAACCTGGACACGGGGGCCGTGGACTCCACGGCCCCCTGGAGCGCCGCCATCAGCCGACCGCCCCCTCCATCTGAAGCTCGATCAGCCGGTTCAGCTCGAGGGCGTATTCCATCGGCAGCTCGCGGGCGATCGGCTCCACGAAGCCGCGCACGATGGTGGCCATCGCCTCGTCCTCGGTCATGCCGCGGCTCATGAGGTAGAACAGCTGATCCTCGGAGATCTTGGAGACGCTGGCCTCGTGGCCCATCTCCACGTCGTCCTCGCGCACGTCCACGTACGGGTAGGTGTCGGACCGGCTGACGGTGTCCACCAGCAGCGCGTCGCACTTGACGGTGGACTTGGCGTGGTCGGCGCCCTCCTGGACCTGCACCAGGCCGCGGTAGGAGGTCCGGCCGCCGCC
>DATFWA010000180.1:0-8478 GCA_035259825.1 Candidatus Methylomirabilota bacterium
CATCGAGCCCTTCGTGCTGAACGCGCCGCCCGGTTTCAACGACCGGCCGATTGGCGTGTTCAGCACGTTCTTCCCCGCCCGCTCCGCCCAGCTCGAGATGAACGGCAAGATCGCGGCCGGCAGCGTATGGCCCGAGATGCGTGGCGATCGCCAGGGCAGCAGCGCGACGCTGGCCTGGTCCGAGACGTGGGTGAAGCCGCGCGGATAGCGGCGCCCGCCGCATGAGCGGGCGCCTCGACGGCAAAGTCGCCGTCATCACCGGCGGCGGGAGCGGGATCGGCCGCGCCACCGCGCTAACCTTCCTGCGCGAGGGCGCAACGGTGGTGATCGGCGACCTGAACGAGGCGAACCTCGGAGAGACCGCGGCTCTCGCCCGCAGCCAGGGCGCTGGAGACCGGCTGGCCTTGCTTCGTGGCGACGTCTCAGCGGAGCGAGACGTGGCCGCCCTGGTCGGGCTGGCCGTCGAGCGTTTCGGCGGCCTCGACTGCATGTTCAACAACGCCGGGGTGGGCGGCGCTTTCGGGCCGATCGGCGAGACCACCGTCGAGGAGTGGGACTTCACCTTCGCGGTCCTGGTCCGGGGGGTTTTTCTCGGCATGAAGCACGCGTCCAATCGGATGAAGGCGCAGGGGCGGGGCGGCAGCATCATCAACACCGCCTCGGTGGCGGGGATCGGCGGCGGCGCCGGACCGCACGCCTACTCCGCCGCGAAGGCCGCGGTGGCCAACCTGAGCCGCGCGGTCTCGGCGGAGATGGCCACCCATCGCGTCCGCGTCAATGCCATCGCGCCGGGGCTCATCAAGACGCCGCTGGCCACCGGGCATCGGGAGGACGCGTGGGAGCGGCTCGTCCAGCAGAAGCAGCCGTGGCCGGACCTCGGCCTGCCTCAGCACATCGCGGACGCCGCGCTCTTCCTCGCCAGTGACGAGTCGCGGTTCATCACCGGCCAGGTCATCGTGGTGGACGGCGGGCTGACCGCGTTGGGGCCCGACATCTTCGGCCACGACGTCGACAGCTGGATGCTGCGAAAGGCCGGGCTCAACACCGGGTCGACCGGTGTGCCGGGCAGCGTGCGCGAGGTGCGACGGACCTAGTGCTGGTCGCGCAGAACCCGCGCCGCAAGCTGGTCGTGGTCGGGATCGCCTGCGTACTGGGCGGGATCCTGATCCTGCTACGAGCGGCCGGCGTCATCGGCGATCCGCACGACATCCACGCCCCCCGCTGGGTCGTGGGCGCCGCCGGCCTCGCTTTCGTCCTCGCCGGGATCGCGGTCGCCACCGGACCGGCCGACGGCCGTCCTACCGCGGCGAGCGCGCCAGCCACGTGGCGCAGCGGCCTCCTTGGCGGCGCGATCGTCGGCCTGATGGCGGTGGCGCCGAACTGGATCGCGTTCGGGCCGGGCGAGCGACGCTTCGGCGGCATGCTGGGCGTGCCGTTCCTCGCCGTCTCCTCGGCGGTGAGCGAGACGGCGGGTCGCGTCGCCTTCGGGATCGCCGCGGTTCTCCTCGACGCGGTCTTCGTGTGGGTCGTGGTCCGCGGGATTCGCGCCCTGCTGGCGCGCCGGTCCGCGGCCCGGCCCTGACCCGACGGCGCGCCTCCGGCTCAGACGCCGGTGCCGAATCCTCCCGCGCTGCGCACCGTGTTGGCTTCGCCCATGTGACCCGCCGCGTGGAACAGGGCGATGTTGCTCAGGACCAGCGCGCGCGAGCGGCCCGGCAGCATCTTGGACAGCGTATCGGTCCGCACCCCGAAGGCCCCGGCGGCCGCCGCCCGCTCCACCCGGTCCGCCGCAACCGTCCCGTCCCAGTCCTCGGCCGTGAAGCCGGAGATCACGTCGCGGCTCCGGAGGCCGACCGCATCGCGATAGGCGCGTAGGGCGCCCAGGTCGATCGTCCGCGTGAGGTCGCTGACCTCGGCGCTGGTCATGCCGATGCCGAAGTCGGGTCGGTCGATCCCGAGGCGTCGCTTCCAACCATCGTCGAGCACCGGGCTGCCACCGGCCAGGACCTGGTTCACCATGACGTCCTCGGCGCGCGCGATGTGCCACATGAGCCACGCGAGCGAGTTGAGATCCTCGCGGGGACGGACGCGCATCTGCTCGTCGGTGACCCCGCCGAAGGTCCGCTCCGCGCTCGACATCTTGTTGCCTCCCACCGCGGCCGAGTGCACCGCGCCGTGCTGGTCCAGGAACAGGTCGCGCAGATTCATCGAGATATCTCCTTGCCGGTTCGATCGACCATCAGATGGAAACGTGGCCGCCGTCCACGAAGAGCGAGGCGCCGGTGACGTACGAGGCGTCGTCGGAAGCCAGGAACAGGATGCACGCCGCGACCTCCGCGGGGGTCCCCGGCCGCTTGAGCATGGTGCCGCGCCCGAACTCGGTCCGAAACTCCTCCGCGTTCTTGCCCGCGTCGGCAGCCCGGCGTTCGTGGAAGCGCGTGAAGATCGGGCCGGGGCAGACCGCGTTGACCCGGATGCCCTCGGCCGCATGATCGAGCGCCATGGCCCGCGTGAGGCCGGCCACCGCCGCCTTGGTGGTGTCGTACTGCACCATGCGCCCGCCCGCGACCACCGAACGGATGGACGCCACGTTCACGATGCTGCCGCCGCCCGCCTCGCGCATGACCGGGATCGCGGCCTTGGCGCAGAACGCGTAGCCCTTGACGTTCACCCCGAGGATCGCGTCCCAGCTCGCCTCGCTCGCCTCTACCACCGTTTGGTAGAGGCGCATGCCCGCGTTGTTGACCAGGATGTCGAGACGGCCCAGCTCCTGCCGCGCGGCCTGGATGAACGCGGCGCACTCGGCTTCGCGCGCCGCCTGCGTCTCGCGGAAGATCGCGCGCCCGCCCATCGCGCCGATCTCGGCCGCGACCATTCGGCCCCGGTCCGCGTCGATGTCCGCGATGGCGACGTGCGCGCCTTCCTCCGCGAAGCGCCGCGCGGTGGCCTCCCCGATGCCGGAGGCGCCGCCGGTGACCGCCGCCACCTTGCCGCTGAGTCGGCCCATGCGAGCCTCAGCGCGCGAGCGCGGAGCGCATGACGGCCAACCCAACCCGCAGGCCGACCGGCAGCCCCGCCTCGTTCATCTCGAACTCGGGCGCGTGGTGCGGCCGCGCCGCGCCGCTCGCCGATCCGATGCCGACCCTGAAGTAGCAGCCCGGCCGCGCGCGCAGGAACAGGCTCATGTCGTCGCTCGCCATGACCACGCGCCCCTCGGTCACCGCGTCGGCGCCGACCTCGCGGCTCGCGCACTCCCGCACGAAGGCGGTCTCGCGCGGGTGATTGACCACCGCGGGACAGGAGCCGCCGTCGAGCCGCATGTCCGCCTCGGCCCGATAGGCCTTCGCGATGTCGGTGACGAACGTGCCCAGGCGGGAGACCAGGTGATCGCGCACCGACGGTTCGAACGCCCGGATCGTGCCCTTCATGGTGGCCCGGTCGGGCAGGATGTTGCCCTTCGTGCCGGCCACGATCTGTCCGACCGTCAGCACCGCGGTCTCCTGGGCCGGGATCTCGCGGGACACGATGCTCTGCATGCCGAGCAGGATGTTCGCCGCCGCGGTGATCGGGTCGATGGAGAGATGCGGCATGGCCCCGTGTCCGCCGGTGCCGCGCACCTCGACGGTGAAGGCATCGGCCGAGGCCATGGACGGCCCGGGCCGCACCTGGACCTGGCCGACTCGCTGCTGCGTGGTGAGATGCAGCCCGTAGACCTCGTCCACGTGCGGGTCCTCGAGCACGCCCGCCTCGATCATGGGCCGCGCGCCGTCCAGCACCTCTTCCGCGGGCTGGAAGATGAAGATGGCGGTGCCCGGGATCTCATCGCGCCGGTCGGCCAGGATCTCGGCCAGCGTGATCCCGATCGCGGCGTGCCCGTCGTGCCCGCACGCGTGCATGACACCCGGCGTTCCGGAGGCGAAGGGCGCGTCGAGCAGCTCGGTCAGTGGCAGCGCGTCGATGTCGGCGCGCCACGCGACGGTGCGTCCGGCCCGGTCACCGCGCAGAACCCCGACCACGCCGGTCCCGCCGACGCCGGTGCGGACCTCGAGCTTGGCCGCGTGCAGCCGCTCCGCGATGATCTCGGCGGTGCGGGTCTCCTGGTGGCTCAGCTCGGGATGCCGGTGAAAATCGCGGCGCAGCGCCAGCAGGCCGTCGCCACGCCGGCTCACCTCGTCCTTCCACTCCGGGCGCGTCTTGCTCATCGTCGTGCTCGTCCCCCTCGCGGAATTTTTGCGCGGTCCCGATGCTGCGCTGCCGCGGGCCTCGCTGTCAACCATCCCATCGGTTACCCACATTGCCCCTGGCCGTGGCCAACCTGTGGAGCACCAAACTGCGCACGACTCGCTCGGGCTGCCCGTTTCCGAGTGTTTACCCGCTGGCCCGCGCCTTGCTCTCCAGGGCGTCATGGAAAACAGACAGCGTAGCCGCCGACACCACTCCCGCAAAGATGTCTCGTGGACGGCCTGGGTCAAGGTCGGAGACCGTCGACTCCGTTGCCATACCGTGGACGTGAGCGCCAACGGCACGAAGCTGAAGCCGCGAGCCGAGATGCCGCCGGGCACCGCCGTCGAGGTGCAGCTTCAGCCGCCGGACGGCCATCCCCTCAACGTGTCCGGCCTGGTCTGGCGACACGATTCGGACGGCATGGCCGTGATGTTCCTCCGCAACATCCCGGTGCAGGTCACGGCGTCCACCAAGCGGCCCGAGAACGGGCGCCGAGGCTGGCGCTAGACCCATCCGCGTCGCGCCGGCGTGAACGAGCCGCCCGCGCGGCGCCAACGCTGCTGCCGCTAGTGGCAGCACTCGCCGTGTCGGGTTGGCCGCGGCACGTCGAGGGCGGGATTGCGATCGAAGAAGCCCGACGGCTTGAGCACGAAGCCGATGGGCACCACAGGCATCACTGGCCAGTCCTCGCTGCGGACCACGTGGTGCGCGCCGAAGGTGTACCACACCACCAGATCGGCGTTATCCAGCGGCGCGTCGTCCCGCACGTAGCTGGGTAGGCCGGCTCCTCCCGGGTGCTGATTCGGGTATTCCCCCGCCGCGTAGCGCTCCCGCGGATCGTAGCGGGTGACCCACAGGTGTCGTGTCATGAACCCCGCGCGCCGAGTGACCGAGGCCTCGGGGCCCGCGAACGAGCGCACGTTCTCGCCGGGCATCAGCTTGTAGCCCACCGGCTCGCCCATCCGGTTGCGAGCCGAGGGATTCACGATCTTCCAGAAGCGGCCGGCGAGCGGGTCCACCAGCCGCTGGGCCGCGGCTTCCGATGACAGCAGCGTGGCCTCGGCGTGGAAGGCGTTGTGGTGCGGGTTGTCGGGACCGGGCGGATCGGCCACGGTGTTGATCTCGTAGACCGAGTTGTCGGGCCCGTCCACCATCATGTCGAGACGGGCGCAGAAGAAGTGCTGGTGGATCGGTCCGTACACGCCGGGCGCGACCATCTCGCCCCAGCGGGGCCGGTCGCCCGGCCGCTCGGCCCCGTTGGAGATGACGCCGGTGAGCTTGATCTCGAGCTGGATGGCTCCGTCCTGGCCAAAGTACCAGTAGAAGCCGTACTCGTAGTTGCCGACCGTGGAGATGGACGAGACCACGAGACGCCGGGCGCGCCGCACCTCGGTCGTGCCGAGGCGCCAGTCGAAGTGCTTCCAAAGGATGCCCGCGTCCTCCTCGTGGATGCAGATCGCGTTCGGCAGCGGGACGGCGCGCCCGCGGCTGTCGTTGACCACCGCGTCGAGATAGCGGATCTCGCCCAGGCAATCGCACCCGTTCTCCAGCGCGTTGGCGAGCGTGCCGATGCCGTACTCGCCGACGTCGAAGGCATTGCGGTGGAAGTAGGTCGGCCGCGGGTCGCCGTAGGGCACGACCATGTCCGCGACCGAGGCGCGATAGAGCACGGGACGCTCGCGGCCGCCGTCCTCGTAGGTCACCGTGTGGATCACCAGGCCTTCGCGGGGCGTGAACCCGATCCGCATGCGCCACTTCTGCCAGCGGAGCTCATGGCCTTGCAGATCGAAGCTCGGCCCCTCGGGCTGACGGATCTCGATCGGCTTGAGTCCGGTCCGCGTGCCCGCGGCCTCGGGCGAGTAGCCGGCGTCCTCGGGCGGCAGCGGGATCACCCCGCCGTCGACGACCTCGAGCACGGCCATCTCGTTCAGGTCCACCACCGTGAGCAGGTTGGCGACCGGTCGCGCGTAGCCGTTGTCCTGCGCGTGACGCCTCACCCAAGTGAGCGCGCGCACCAGCCGGCGGCCCTCGTCGCCCGGGAAGCCGAAGTTGCCCGCCGACCAGCAGTCCACCATGGCCAGGCTCAGGTCGGTGACCCCGCGTCGGCGCATGGCCTCCTGCCAGCGCGGATCGGCGCGCACCGCCGCCTCGCAGTCGACGAACTCGTCGAGCACGATCGCGGGCTGGGCGTCCGGCACGTGCTCCCACGACAGCACGCGGCCCTCGGAGAGGGAGACGACCGCCTCGTAGGTCTTGCCCCGGGCGCTGTCCACCAGCACCACGAAGGCGGCCCGCTCCACCGCATCACCGGGCCGGTGCTCCAGCACGAGCTTCTTGGCCGGCTCGTGGAGCATGACGAAGATCACCCGCACGCGCTGGCCGAGCGCCCGCTCCTCGCGCAGGATCTCCCACGCCCGCTCGATCTCGGTCGCGCTCAGGGGATCGAGCGGATGGGTGTGTTGCGTGGTCTCGACGGAGGAGGATGCCATGCCGGGTCTCCTGTCTATCGCCTGGGGGGCAGGTCGCGGATCGGGCGGACCTCGATCGAGTGGCCGCCCACCCGAAGCAGCGGGTGATCGAGCGCAATGGCCCGCGCCTCGTCCAGGCTCGCGGCCTCCACGATGGTATAGCCGCCCAGCTGCTCTTTGGTCTCCGCGAACGGGCCGTCGGTCGTGACCGGCTTGCCATTACGCATCCGCACGGTGGTGGCGGTGCTGGCGGGGAGCAGCGGGTCGCCGGCCAGGAAGATCCCGCGCGCCCGCAGATCCTCGGAGCGCTCGACCGCCTGCTGACGGATCGCCGCGCGCTCCTCCTCGGGCTTGCCCTCCCACCACTGCTCGTCCCGGTACATCAGCAGCATGTAGCGCATCAGCGCAGCCTACCACTACCGCGGGCGGGATGCAGGACATGGGATCGACAGCGGCGGGAAACGTCGGCATGCTGGGCCACGGTCGGGCGATCGCTGTCGATTCCCGCGCTCGCGGGACGACCAGGTGTGTCCGCACCCATCCGATCCGCCGCGAGGAGGCACCATGAGGTACATCTGCCTGGTCTATCTTGTCGAGAAGGACATGGACGCCCTGACCAAGAAAGAAGCCGACACCTGCACCGAGGAGAGCCTCGCCTACGACGAGGTCCTCCGCAGGACCGGGCATTTCATCGCCGCCCACGCCCTGCAGCCGGTGGAGGCGGCCACCACGATCCGGGTGCGCAACGGCAAGCTGTCGACGACCGACGGCCCCTTCGCGGAGACCAAAGAGCAGCTGGGCGGGTTCCTGCTGATCGAGGCCCGGGACCTCAACGAGGCGCTCCAGGTGGCCTCGCGGATTCCCATGGCGAGGCGCGGCAGCATCGAGGTCCGTCCCATCAAGGAGATCACCCGATGAAGTTCCTGTTCACGATCTATCACGACGAGAAGACGCTGGACGACATGCCCGAGAGGGAGATGCAGGCCCTCGTGGACTCGGCTCTCGACTACGACGAGGAGATCCGGCGCAGCGGCCACTACATCGTCTCGAACGCCTTGCAGCGGGCGCGGACCGCACGGACCCTGCGGGTGCGCGGCGACAAGGTCTCCATCACCGACGGGCCCTTCGCGGAGACCAAGGAGCAGCTGGGCGGCTTTTTCCTCATCGAGGCTCGGGACATGGACGAGGCGTGCGCGGTGGCGGCCCGATTCCCGCCGGCGCGCATCGGGATCATCGAGGTCCGGCCGGTCAACGAGCTGCGGCATTCTTAGCCGCGGCCGCGACGCGTCATGACCGAGTCTTCGGCCGACCGCGCGCGCGAGGCCGTCGACGCGGTCTACCGGTCCGACGGACGCCGCGTGCTCGCCACCCTGATCCGCCTCCTCGGCGACTTCGATCTCGCCGAGGAAGCGCTGCACGAGGCCTTCGCCGCCGCGGTCGAGCAGTGGCCGCGCGAGGGCACCCCGGCCAACCCGCGGGCCTGGCTGGTCTCCGCGGGCCGTTTCAAGGCTATCGACGCCATGCGTCGGCGCGCCCGGTTCGATGCGTCCCAGGCCGAGCTGGCCGAGCGGCTCGAGGCGCAGACCGCGGTTCCCCGGCCGGGAGAGACCGAGGACATCGAGGACGACCGCCTGCGCCTGATCTTCACCTGCTGTCACCCGGCCTTGACGCCGGATGCACAGGTCGCACTCACCCTGCGAGAAGTCTGCGGGCTGACGACCGAGGAGATCGCGCGCGCCTTCCTCGCCGCGCCGCCGACCCTGGCCCAGCGCATCGTCCGCGCCAA
>DATFWA010000181.1:0-6046 GCA_035259825.1 Candidatus Methylomirabilota bacterium
TCGGCCTGCATGGTCATGAGGTGGATCAGGTTCTGCCGGTAGTCGTCGGTCATCTCCTCGGGAGACTCGATGCGCTCCCCCGCCTGGATGCGAGCCAGCAGCTGGGCTTCATTGCGCTCGGTCATGATGCTCTCCTTTCCACGACCCGCACCGCCTTGCCTTCGCTGCGCGGGATGGTCTTCGGGGCGACCACCGCGATCTCCGGATTGAGCCCCAGGTGGGCCCGCAGGCACTCGGCCACTCGCGCCGAGAGGGCGGTGACCTGGGCGGAAGCCGCCTCGAAGCCGCCCCACCCCTGCACCACCCGCTCGGCCGGCTCCACGTGCACGGCCAGCGTGGGAAACGCGCCCCGCCGATCGACCAGGAGCTGATAGTGCGGCGCCAGCTCCTGCACGGTCAGTAGCGCGGCCTCGAGCTGTGACGGGAACACGTTGACGCCCTTGATGATCAGCATATCGTCGGTGCGGCCCTTGATGCGGGCCATCCGCACGGTGGTGCGCCCGCAGCGACAGGGCTCCGGGTCGAGCCGGGTGACGTCGCCGGTCCGATAGCGGATCATCGGCAGGGCTTCCTTGGTGAGCGAGGTCAGCACCAGCTCGCCCTCGCGCCCGACGGGCAGCGGGACGCCGCTGGCCGGATCGACGATCTCGGGCAGGAAGTGATCCTCGTTGAGGTGCAGCCCGTCCCGCGCCTCCACGCACTCGCTGGCCACCCCCGGACCGATGACCTCGCTGAGGCCGTAGAAGTCCACCGCCGGGCAGCCCCACAAATTCTGAAGGCGAGCCCGCATCGCCTCCGTCCACGGCTCGGCCCCGAAGAGCCCGTAGCGCAAGCCCAGCGCCGCGGGATCGCCGCCCTGCTCGCGCAGGCTCTCGCCAATGTAGAGCGCGAAGGACGGCGTGCAAGCCAGGCCGTGCGGCCGGAAGTCCTGGAGCAGCAGGATCTGGCGCAGGGTGTTGCCCGACGAGACCGGCACCACCGTCAGACCCATGTGCTCGGCGCCGTCGTGGAAGCCGAGACCGCCGGTGAAGAGGCCGTAGCCGTACGCGATCTGGATGAGCTGCCCCGGCTCGGCGCCGGCCGCGGCCAGGGAGCGGGCCATGACTTCCCGCCAGATCCGGAGGTCGTTCCGGGTGTAGCCGACCACCGTCGGCTTGCCCCGCGTGCCCGAGGAGGCGTGGATGCGGATCACCTCCTCGCGCGGCACCGCGAACAGCCCGAACGGGTAGTGCTGCCGCAGGTCCTCCTTCACCGTGAACGGCAGCGTCTCCAGCCGGTCCAGGTCGACGGCCTCGTCCTTCACGCCGGCGGCGACGAGGGCGTCGCGGTAGAAGGGCACGCGCTCCCGGGCCCAGGCCACCGAGGCCCGCAGCCGGCCGGCCTGCAGTGCGCGCGTCTGGCCCCGCGATGCCGTCTCCGCCTCGCGGTTCCAGATCACGGAGCTCAGCCCACCGCGACCCGACGCACGAGCCAGCTCTGGCGCTCGAGGAAGCGCGCGATGGTCTCGAGCGTGCGCGGGTCCGCCGCCGGGTCGAGGCTGATGCGATCGGGCAGGACGTAGCGCACTTCCGGATACGATACCAGCACCCGCAGCAGCGTGCGCACCCGAGGGTCCCACGCGAGCAGCCCCTGGTGGCCGGGCCCCGCGGTGTACGGGTCCCACTCGCTCTGCAGCCCGAGCCGCAGCGTACGGCTGGTCGCCACCGGCATCGGCATCAGCGCCGTCCCGCGAGGAGGGCGTCGTAGTGGCCGACCATGGCCTGGATCTGGCGGGTCGCCGAGAAGCGCGCTTCGGCGAGCCGGCGCGCGGCCTGCCCCATGGCGCGGCGCCGCTCCGGGTCGAGGAGCAGGCCGATGGCCGCGTCGGCTATCTCGCCGGTCTCACCCTTGGTGAGCACGCCGGTCTCGCCGTCGGTCACCACCTCGTCCACCCCGGACGCGCGCACCGCCACCGCGGGCAGCGCGCACGCGTGCGCCTCCGCCAGCACCAGGCCCTGCGTTTCGGTCTCCGACGCGAACAGGAAGAGATCGGCGGCGCGGTAGTAGTCGGGCAGCACGTCGCGGCGGAGCCCGCCGTGGAAGACGATGCGACGCGCCGCCCCGCCCGCGGCGGCCCTCCGCTCCAGCGCGTCGCCGTGGCTCCCCTTCCCGACCAGGTGCAGCGAGGCCCCCGTGACCGCGCCGGCCACCGACTCGAAAGCGTCGAGCACGCGCTCGAGGCTCTTCTCCCGGTCGAGCCGCCCGGTATACAGGCAGATCAGCCCCTCGGTAGGCAAGCCGAGCCGGCGGCGCGCCCGGTCGCGGCTGCCCGGGCTGAAGAGCGCCAGGTCCACGCCGGTGGGGATCACGCTCACCGGGGCCCGTACGCCGCGCTGGCGGAGCGTCTCGGCGACGTGATCCGACGGTGCCACCACGAGGTCCGCCGAGTCCGCGAAGCGGCACGCCAACCGCACCGCGAGGCCACGCACCAGACGCTGCGGCAGCGGCACGTAGTGGGCGTACTTCTCGTAGCGCGTGTGGTAGGTGAAGACGAGCGGCCGCCGCAGACGGCGGGCGAGCCGCCGCCCGGTCACCCCGAGCAGGAACGGATGGTGGACGTGGACGACGTCGAGATCCAGCCGCCGCGCGAGCCGTCCCAGCCGTCGCGAGATCGGCACCGCCAGCGAGAAGCCGGGATAGGTCGGAGCGGGAATCGACGGGTAGCGGAAGACGAACCACGGGTCGTGGTACGGGTGCTGCGCGGCAGGAGCGAAGACCCAGGCGCCGTGGCCGAGAGCCTCAAGTCCCAGCCGCAGGGTCTCGACCGCAGTCGTGACCCCGCCGCGGAACGGCAGGTAGTTGTTGGTGAACAGCCCGACCCGCATCCACTATTCGTCCGGACTCTTCGGGTCCTTGCCTCGCTCGATGCGGTCGAAGTCGCCGGGCTTGAGCGACTCGAGCCACTCCTTGATCTTGGCCTGGTCGTCGCCCTTGCCGCTGCCGATCGACGTCTCCTTGGCCACCTCCACCGAGCGGGCCTTCTGCACGACGTCCTCGTCGACGAAGATCGGCGCGCCCACCCGCAGGGCCAGCGCGATGGCGTCGGAGGGACGCGAGTCCACCGTGAGCTCGCTGCCGCCCATCTGGAGGTGGATCACCGCGTAGAAGGTGTTGTCGCGGAGGTCGTTGACCACGACCTTCTGCACCCGTGCCTCCACCGTCTCGAGGATGTTCTTGATGAGGTCGTGGGTCAGCGGCCGCGGCGTGGGGATCTTCTCCAGCTCCAGCGCGATGGCGTTGGCCTCGAAGAGCCCGACCCAGATGGGCAGCGAGCGCTTCTCCTCCTCGTCGCGCAGGATGATCATCGGCATGTTGGAGAGCGGATCCAGCGCCAGCCCCTTCACCTTCATCTCCAGGAACATGGTGCGCCTCCTCTAGGCCTGCAGCGCGGGAACGGTCTCGTCCTCGGCACAGCGCACGCCGGTCCGATCCTCGACCAGCTCCCCGCGAAGGCTGTGCGGCAGGGCACGGACGATGCGAACCTCCACCACCTGCCCCAGCAACGTCCGCCCGGCTGCGTCGAAGTTCACGACCCGATTGCAGCGCGTCCGCCCCGCCACCTCGTCGGCGTTCTTGCGCGAGACGCCGTCCACCAGCACCGGCACCGTCCGGCCCTCGAGGCGCTGGCTGCGCGCCGCGGCCACGCGCCCGGCCGCCTCCAGGATCACACGGTTGCGCTCCGCCTTCACCTCGTCCGGCACCTGGTCGGCCATCTCGGCGGCCGGGGTGCCCGGCCGGCGCGAGTATCGGAAGGCGAAGACGTTGTCGTAGGCCACCCGCTCGACCATCTCCACCGTCTGCGCGAAGTCCCCGTCGGTCTCCCCGGGGAAGCCCACGATGAGATCGGTGGAGAGCGCGAGATCCGGCACCGTCTCCTGCAATTCGTCGATCAGCTCCAGGTACCGGGCTCGCGTGTAACCACGGTTCATGCGCTCGAGCACCCGATCGGAGCCGGATTGCAGCGGGAGGTGGAGGTATTCGCACACCTTGGGAACGTCGCGGATGGCCCGGATGAGGCGGGAGGTCAGGTTGTAGGGATTCGACGTCGTGAAGCGGACCCGCTCGATGCCGTCGATGTCGTTGACCCGCTCGAGCAGGTCGGCCAGATCCGTGCGAGGGCTCAGGTCGCGGCCGTAGGCATTCACGGTCTGCCCGAGCAGGGTCACTTCCCGGCAGCCCGCCGCGGCCAGGCCGCGGATCTCCTCGACGATGACCTCGGGGGCGTGGCTGCGCTCGCGTCCCCGCGTGGTCGGCACGACGCAGAACGTGCAGTACTTCTCACAGCCTTCCATCACCGTGACGAAAGCCTTGAGCCGCTGCCCGCCGTCCGGCCGCGCGGTGATCTTGACCAGCGCGCCTTCCCCGGTCTCGAGCACCGGTCCCCGTCCCTGCTTCGCGCGCTCCACTAGCTCGGCGACCCGCGCGATGGCCGGCGAGCCGAAGACCAGGTCCACGTACGGCGCGCGCTCCTGGATACGTCCCTTCTGGAGCTGGGCCATGCAGCCCATCACGCCGATGATGAGGTCCGGGCGCTGCCGTTTCAGGTGCTTGAGAGCGCCCAGCTGAGAGAACACCTTGTCCTCCGCCTTCTCTCGGATGGAGCAGGTGTTGAGCAGGATCAGGTCCGCCTCCTCCGGCCGGTCGGTCAACTCGTAGCGCTCGTGCTTGAGCAGACCGGCGACTCGCTCCGAGTCGTACTCGTTCATCTGGCAGCCGTAGGTGATCAGGTGGAGCTTGGACATCAGAGCGAGAAGGTCCCGAGAGGAGAATTCAGCATAAATGGTCGGGACTTACGGTAGCACCCACCCCTGGGCATGTCAAACCGAGGGGCGATGCCGCCGCCGTTTTCGGATCAGACGGTCTCCTCGAACACGCCGATCCGCCGGAACTTTTCCTGGCGCTCTTCGATGAGCTCGGTCTCCGACCTCGACTTGAGTTGCCAGAGATGGTCCCGGAGGACAGCGCGCAGGCTGGCCGCCGTCGCGTCCCAGTTGCGATGCGCCCCGCCGACCGGCTCGGGCACGATCGCGTCGATGACGCCCAGCTTGAGCAGGTCCGGCGACGTCACCCGCATGATCTCGGCGGCCTCCGGAGCCTTGGCCCCATCGCCCCACAGGATCGCCGCGCAGCCCTCGGGCGAGATCACCGAGTAGATCGCGTACTCGAGCATCAGGACGCGATTGCCCACGCCGATGGCGAGCGCGCCGCCGCTGCCGCCCTCGCCGGTCACGACGCAGATCACCGGGGTAGTCAAGCCGGCCATCTCGCGCAGGTTGCGCGCGATGGCCTCGGCCTGGCCGCGCTCCTCGGCGCCGAGCCCGGGATAGGCACCCGGCGTGTCGATGAAGGTGATGATCGGCTTGCCGAACTTGCTCGCCAGCTGCATGAGGCGCAGCGCCTTGCGGTAGCCCTCCGGATGCGGCATGCCGAAGTTGCGCGCGATGTTCTCGCGCGTGTCCCGGCCTTTCTGGTGGCCGATCACCACCACCGGCTCGCCGTCGAAGGTGGCTAGGCCGCCCACCATCGCCTTGTCGTCGCCGAAGACGCGGTCGCCGTGCAGCTCGACCCAGTCCTCCATCAGCAGGTTGATGAGGTCGAGGGTGTGAGGCCGCTTGGGGTGGCGCGCGATCTGGGTGCGCTGCCAGGCGGTCAGGCCTGAGTAGACGCGCTGCTGCTGACGGGCCAGGCGCTCTTCCAGCCGGGCGATCTCGTCACGCGCGGCGAGCGGATCGTTCGACTCGCGCAGCTCGGCGATCCGATTCTCCAGCTCGAGGAGTGGCTTCTCGAACTCAAGCTCGTCCGGCATACTCCACGAGTATACTTCCCTGCCCGAGCAGACCTTCCACTTTGCTCACCAGCTCGGGCTCCGGGTTCACGCCCAGCTCCTTCACGCGCAGCACCACCTCCTGCTCGGGCAGCAACACGTGCAGGAACAGGGGCGTCCGCCCCTCGTGCTCGCGGCACGCGGTCTTGATCGAGGCGAGCAGGGTTGGCAGCGAGTCGGCGG
>DATFWA010000182.1:0-5668 GCA_035259825.1 Candidatus Methylomirabilota bacterium
GAGGCCGCGACCTGGACCGCGTTTCCTTCCCAGGTTCCCACCAGCCAGTCTGGATGCACCTGCTCGGCCGCCGGCGGCGCCTGCGGAGCCGAGGCACACGCGGTGAGTGAAAAGGCCAGCGACAAGATCGCGAGGGTGAGCACGGATCGCTTCGCCATAGATTCCTCCTTTGTTGCGCGGGAGTCTCCGTCATCCCCAGACCGTGGGCCATCGGACCTTGGTCTCATGTACACTCGGGGACGGCCCGGTCGGGCCGGCGGCCGACGACGGGCGCTAGAGCGCCCGAATCACGTTTGGGTCTGGTGACGACGACTCCCGAGGAGACGCGCTCGACATGAAGAAACGCTGGTCCCTGTCGGTTCCGATGGAAGGGTTTGCCCTGCCCGAGCTGACCGAGGTGGCCCGCGAGGCGGAGCGGCTCGGCTACACCGACGCCTGGTCGTTCGAGGTGGACGGTGTCGACGGCTTCACTCCGCTGGCTGTCATCGGGCTGGCCACCAACATGCGCATCGGGACCGCGATCGCCAACGTGTTCACACGCGGCCCGGCCACGCTGGCGTCCACCGCGGCCGGGCTCGCGGACCTGGCGCCTGGGCGCTTCGTGCTCGGCATCGGCGCGGGCTCGCAACCCATCGTGGAGTCGTGGAACGGGGGCCGGTTCAGCAAGCCGGCCACCCGCGTGCGCGAGACCGCCCAGTTCCTGCGCGCCGCGCTGGCGGGTGAGCGGGTGGTCTTCAAGGGCGAGACCTTCACGGTGGACGGCTTCCGGCTGACCCGCGTGCCTAAGGAGCCGGTACCGATCCACGTCGCGGCGCTCCGCGAGGGCATGCTCCGGGTCGCGGGCCAGGTGGCGGACGGCGTGATCCTGAACTGGCTCTCCCCCGACGACGTGCCGCACTCGGTCGGCGTGGTGCGTGAGGCGGCCCGGCAGGCCGGACGCAACGCGGATGCCATCGAGGTCACCGCGCGGCTCTTCGTCAACCTCGATCCGCCCGGGCCGGAGTCGGACCTGGTGGTGCGCCGTCACATCGCCGGCTATCTGAACGTGCCGGTCTATCGCGCGTTCCAGGAGTGGCTCGGCCGCACCGAAGCGCTCGGCCCGATGTGGAGCGCGTGGAGCGCGGGCGATCGCAAGGGCGCGCTGGCCGCGATCCCCGAGCAGGTGATGAGCGACCTGATGCCGCGCGGCGACCTGGCCCAGCTGAAGGCGCGCATCCAGCTCTATCTGGATCGCGGTATCGACACCGCCTTCCTGTCGCTCATGACCTCGGAGCCCGATCCGAAGAAGAAGCGCGACCTGATGCTGAACGCGCTGCGCGCCCTAGCGCCGGGCGGCAAGCCAATGGAGGCTGCAGATGGCCGATGAAGTCCTCGTCGCGGTCGACGCCGGCATCGCCACCGTCACCCTGAACCGGCCGGATCAGCGCAACGCGATGAACACCGCGCTGCTCCAGGGCTTGCGCGCCGCGCTCGACGGGCTCGACGAGCGGCGCGACGTCCGGGTGGTGGTGGTCCGCGGCGCCGGCCGAGCGTTCTGCGCGGGCATGGACCTCAAGGAGATGCAGCAGCGGCTCGGCGAGGCCGATCCGGAGGGCAACGTGGTCGAGGTCTTGCAGCGGGTGGAGCGCTCGCGGCATCCCACCATCGCGGCGCTGCACGGCGACGCCATCGCGGGCGGGTGCGAGCTGGCGCTCCACTGCGACCTGCGCGTCGCCGCCGAACCGGCGCGTCTCGGGATGCCGCTGGCGCGCATCGGGCTCGTCATCCCCTTCTCGCTGGGCCAGAAGCTGGTGGAGATCATCGGCTCGGCCCACACCCGCCACCTGCTGTTCACTGGCCAGCCGGTCGATGCCCGCCGCGCCTACGAGATCGGCATGGTGCACCAGGTCGTGTCATCCGGCGAGCTGGACTCTGCCGTGCAGGCGCTCGCGCGGCGCATCGCCGACAACGCGCCGCTGTCGCTGGCCGGGATCAAGGCGAGCATCCTGCGGGCGACGTCGCTGCGCGAGGGCATCCGGCACGACGACCTCGATGCGGCGGCTACCCGGGCCCGGACGAGCGACGACGCCCAGGAAGGCCGGCGCGCGATGCTGGAGAAGCGGAAGCCCCAGTTCTGGGGCGAGTAGCCGCGAACGCGCGCGGCCTCAGCGCGGCGGCCCGCCCCCCATCATCGCGGCCACCGCGCGCGCGAGCGGGTCCTCGCTGGCGGCCAGCGCCTCGCGCGTGCGGCCCTGATCAACCGCGTCGCGATTCTGGCTGAGCTTGGCCTTGCCCTCCAGGCGATCGATCGGGATCTCGAAGGCCACGATCCCTCGCTGCATGCCCGTCACATAGTCGTCCGGCAGCGACTCGAAGGACCACGCCGTCCCGCCCGCGCCCTCGTAGACGCGCACGAGGTCGACCAGCAGCGCCTTCACCCGTGAGACGTCCTCCACGAGTGATCCCACGCCGGAAACGTGCACCGCGACGTAGTTCCAGGTGGGCACGCTCGGATGGGTCGCGTACCACGACGGCGAGACGTAGGCGTGCGCGCCGGCGAAGACCACGAGGGTCGGACGGCCGGCGGCCAGATAGCGCCAGTGCGGATTCGCCCGCGCCACGTGCCCGCGCAGCGTCCCGAGGGGACCGCGACCGGCGTCCAGCAGCAGCGGCAGGTGGGTGACGAACGGCGCGCCCGCGTCGTCTGCGGTGACCATCATCGCGAAGCTCTGCGCCCGCATCAGCGCGTGACACCAGCCGGTGTCGGTGACCTCGAAGTGACGAGGGACGTACATGATCGCTCCGGGCCTCAGGGCATGCGCAGGCGGCCGTCGATGACCGGGACCACGCCGCCGCCGACCTGGATGTCGGTGATACGGCCCCCGCCCGTGCCGACGCGGATGTGCAGGAAGCTCGGGCGGCCCATGCGCGTGCCCTGCTCGCTCACGATATCGACCGTCGCGGCCGGCGCCACCAACCCACGCTCGACCAGATAGGCGCCGAGCGGCCCGCTCGCCGACCCGGTGGCCGGGTCCTCCGGGATCCCGGAAGTGTGCGGGGCGAACATCCGCGAGTAGACGGTGGCCTTGCCCGCCGTCCCTCCCCGAGGATCGGGAGCGAAGACGAACACGCCGAGGTTCGGCCCCTCGCCCTGCGCGGCTAGCAGCGCGGTGACGTCGAGGCGCACCCGGTCCACCACGGCTCGGTCCGCGAGCGGGATATAGAGGAAGGCGTTGCCGGTCGACCCGGTGCGGATCGGATGGCCCGGCAGCAGGTCTGCCTCGGCCAGCCCCAGCGCCCGCGCGAAGCCGGCGCGATCGGTCAGCTCAGGACCGAATTTCGCCTCGCCGTGTCTCATCCAGAGGAAGGCGGGGCGCCCCGGATCGCCCTCCAGCGTGACCTCGACCGGGCCGATCCCCTCTTCGAGATTGAACCGTGTCGTCCCGGCCGGCAGCAGCTTCTCGGTGGCCAGCACCCACGACGTCCCGATCGTCGGATGTCCCGCGAACGGAATCTCACGCGCCGGCGTGAAGATCCGCACCCGCGCCGCGCAATCCCTCCGCGTCGGCGGCAGCAGGAACGTCGTCTCCGAGCAATTCATCTCCCGAGCAATCGCCTGCATCTCGGCATCCGCCAGCCCGTCCGCCTCGAACACCACCGCCAGCGGATTCCCCCCAAACACCCGCTCCGTGAACACATCCACCTGCAAGAACCTCAACTCCCTCACTTCCCCCTCCTAGTCAGTCTGTTGGTCTCGTCGTTGATTTCCAAAGCCACACGGGCCCGTCACCGGTGCACCGCGCGGGAAGGGCCGGTGGTGGGGGGCGGCGCGGGGCGGGTCCCCGGAACCGTGGCTTCTGCGGGTCGCCGAAGCCGCTCACATCCCATTTCGTGGCCCGATTGCCCCGCGCCAGTGCGTCGCGACTCAGCGTGTTCCGGGGATCCGCCCCGCGCCGCCCCCCACCACCGGCCCGGCTCAGCCAGCCCGCGACCGGTTCTTGCGCACGCCGTGCGCGAGATGCTCGCGCTGCTGCTCCAGCTCCTTGATGCGGAGCAGCCACTCCGCCCGCACCGCGGCCATGCCATCGCCCCCCAGCCGATTCACTTCCTTCAGGGTTTCCCGGTACGAAGCCAGCGTCCGCTCGACCTCGCGCAGCTCGTCCTCCGCGGTCATGCGCGGTCCTTCTTCGCAGCGCGAGCGATCGCGGCGATCTTGTCGGCGAAGTTCACCTGGCTGTCGTCCCGCGGCGCATAGCCGAACACCTCGCGCGCGTTGGCGATCGACCAGAACCGGTGGGTGTTGCCGCTGATGCCGTAGATGATCTGGAACGGGATCCCCCGCGCGTCGCGGATGTCCTCGGTCTCGACCATGCGAATGGCCTGCTGCACCTGATCGCGCCGCGACAGATAGGCGCCGAGCGCGCGATGCATCACCGGGATGTCGCCGGGCTTCACCTGGTCGATGTCGTCGTCGCGAGGCCCGCCGATGCGCCACTGAACGATCTCCAGCTTGCGGCCGTCGACCTTGCCGGTGGCGAACACGAACGCGAGCAGCTCGTAGGCTGCCTTGGCCCAGCCGTACCAGTTGTCGGAGCGCGGCGGCATCTCCGGCGTCACCATGTCGAGGCGCCCCTCCCACACCAGCCGCTCGTAGTAGTCGGCCGCGTGGTTCGAGCTGCATACGACCACACGCCGCACGCCCTCCTCCAGCGCGACCCGGCAAACGTTGTAGCAGAGCGCCACGTTGGTGTGCTCGGCCCAGAACTTCGCGTCGCTGTTGTCCTGCCAGGTGGTGGCGTCGAGGTTGGCGGCGCTGACGAAGCCGCAGTGGATGACCGCGTCGGCACCGCGGAAGTGCCGGCGGTACTCGTTGCGATCGGGTTGCGTCAGATCCGCCACCACCAGGCCGGGCACCTCACGTCCGTCGCGCGTGGCGGGTCGGACGTCGATCGGCACCAGGTCCCACCGCTCGTGGAGCTCCGGGAACATCCGCTGGGCGACGTAACCCGCCGCCCCGGTCACCACCACGCGTCGCTTGGCCATGGCCTTCGCCTTGCCTCCTGTCGGTCACTTCGCCCCGGACGGCGGATTGACGGGCGCCGTCGGAGCAGAGTCGCCCCGCTCGGGCAGGGTCGGCCGGAGCGGAACGTAGAGCACCGAGGGGCGGCCGCGGCCGCCCTGCGGATAGAGGTCCATCAGGTCGTACACGGTGCGCGGCATGTCGGTGGTGACGGGCAGCCCGAGGCCCTTGGCCATCTCCACCGTGATCGGGAAGTCGTGCGTCCACCGTCCGTCGGACAGCGTGGTGGCCAGGGCGACCGCCTTCGGCTTCGGCAAATGCTTGGCCAGCACCTCGGCCACGAACGCGCCGACCTGGGTCCGCGCCTTCACGGCCACGTCGGCCAGGATCAGCGTCTCGTCGTCGATGTGCTCGGGCTTCTTGGTGGCGAGGACCTTCACGATGGAGGCGGCGGGCATGCTGCCCACCTGCGGATCCACCGGGCCCAGCACTGCGTTCGGATCCATCACGATCTCGTCGGCGGCCAGCGCGATCAGCGAGCCGCCCGACATCGCGTAGTGCGGCACGAAGGCGGTGACCTTGGCCTTGCGCTGGATCAGCGCCTTGGCGATCTGCTCGGCGGCCAGCACGAGCCCGCCCGGCGTGTGGAGGATCACGTCGATGGGCTGA
>DATFWA010000183.1:0-11322 GCA_035259825.1 Candidatus Methylomirabilota bacterium
CTGGATCCTAAGTCCAGCGCGTCTGCCAGTTCCGCCACTCTCGCACGGCCGTCCGATCGACTCCCGCGTCGCCGCTAACCATAGCACGAGGCCGAGATCTGGCCGGCCGAGCCGTCCTTCGCCGACGATGCCTCAGACCGACCGGTCGCGCAGGCGGCGATAGCGGCGGATCAGCGTGTTGGTGGAGCTGTCATGGCCGAGCCGGGGCGGATCCGGGCGCTCCAGCTCGGGCGCGACGCGGCCGGCGAGCGCCTTGCCCAGCTCCACACCCCACTGGTCGAACGAGTTGATCCGCCAGATGCTGCCCTGCACGAAGACCTTGTGCTCGTAGAGGGCGATCAGCCGCCCGAGCGTGGCGGGCGTCAGCTCGGCGGCCAGGATGGTGTTGCTCGGCCGGTTGCCCTCGAAGGTCCGGGGCGGCACCTGGAACGCGGGCACGCCCTCGGCGGCCACCTCGGCGGCGGTCTTGCCGAAAGCCAGCGCCTCGGCCTGGGCGAACAGGTTGGCGGTGAGCAGGTCCTGATGGTGCCCGAGGGGCGTCACCGGCCGCGCGATGCCGATGAAGTCAGTGGGAATCAGGCGCGTGCCCTGGTGGATGAGCTGGTAGTACGCGTGCTGGCCGTTGGTGCCCGCCGTGCCCCAGATCACCGGACCGGTCTGCACGGTCACGCGATGGCCGTCCAAGTCCACCGACTTGCCGTTCGACTCCATGTCGAGCTGCTGGAGATAGAAGGGCAGCCGGGCCAGGTAGTGGCTGTAGGGCAGCACCGCGTGGGTCTCGGCTCCGAAGAAGTTCACGTACCAGATCCCGATGAGTCCGAGCAGCACCGGCAGGTTCCGCTCGAAGGGCGCGGTGCGGAAGTGCTCGTCCATCTCGTGCATGCCGGCAAGCATGGCGCGAAAGTGCTCAGCGCCGACCGCGATCATCAGGGAGAGCCCGATGGCCGAGTCCACCGAGTACCGGCCGCCCACCCAGTCCCAGAACTCGAACATGTTCGCGGTATCGATGCCGAATTTTCCCACCTCGACCGCGTTGGTCGAGACCGCCACGAAGTGCCGGGCCACCGCCCGCTCATCGCCGAGCGCGCGGAGCGACCACTCCCGGGCTGCGTGCGCGTTGGTCAGCGTCTCCAGCGTGGTGAAGGTCTTGGAGGAGATGATGAAGAGCGTCTCGGCCGGGTCCAGGTCGCGCGTGGCCTCGACGAAGTCGGCGACGTCCACGTTGGAGACGAACCGCACGGTCAGCCGGCGGTCGCCATAGGGGCGGAGCGCCTCGTAGGCCATCACCGGGCCCAGGTCGGAGCCGCCGATCCCGATGTTGATGACGTTACGGATGGGCTTGCCGGTGAAGCCGGTCCAGGCGCCGCTCCGCACGCGCGAGGAGAAGTCGGCCATGCGGTCCAGCACCGCGTGCACGTCCGGGACCACGTCCCCGCCGTCCACCGCGATGCGCTGTCCGCGAGGGGCCCGCAGGGCCACGTGGAGGACGGCGCGGCGTTCGGTGACGTTGATCTTCTCTCCCGAGAACATGGCATCGATGCGACGTCGGAGGTCGGCCGCCTGCGCCAGATCGATCAGGAGGCGCAGCGTCTCGTCGGTCACCCGGTTTTTCGAATAGTCGAGATAGAGCCCGGCCGCCTCGAGGGCGAGCCGCTCGCCGCGGGTCGGATCTTCCGCGAACAGCGATCGCAGGTGGATGTCGCGGGTCTTCTCGTAGTGTGTTTGCAGTGCCGCCCACGCCGGTCCGGGAATGCTCATCGTGTCGCCTTCGATTTCGTCGGAAACAGGACCGCGCGGCAGTGCCGCGCGATCATCAACTCCTCATTGGTATCGATGACCCGCACCGTGCACGGGCTGCCCGTCGCGCTCACCGTCTCGGCGTGGGCCGCGTTCCGTGCGGGATCGAGCCTCACCCCGAGGTGGCCGAGCCCCTCGCAGATCGCCGCGCGCACCGGCGCCGCCCGCTCGCCGATTCCGCCGGTGAAGACCAACGTGTCGAGCCCGCCGAGCCCGGCCGCAAGGGCGCCGATCGTCTTGCGCGCCTGGTAGCAGAACATGGCCACCGCCTGCGCGGCCTCCGGATCGCGGTCCCGGCGCTCGAGCAGCGTCTTCATGTCGGCGCTGCCGCCCACGCCCAGCAGGCCCGACTCTCGGTTGACGAGCCGATCGAGCCGCTCGGCCTCGTAGCCCGCCTCCCGCATCAGGTAGGTGAGCACGCCCGGATCGAGATCGCCAGTGCGGGTTCCCATCATGAAGCCGCCCGCCGGGGTCAGCCCCATGGTCGTGTCCACCGCGCGGCCGTCGCGGACGGCGGCCATGCTCGCGCCGTTGCCGAGGTGGGCGATGACCGTCCGGCCGGGGGCCGCGCCGAGCCGCGAGACGACGTACTCGTAGGAAAGCCCGTGGAACCCGAATCGCCGGAGGGCGGCCGACGGCAGCGACGAGGGCAGCGGCAGGCGTCGGGCCACCTCGGGCAAGTCGCGATGGAACGCGGTGTCGAAGCACACCACCTGCGGGACCATTGGGTACTTCGCGGCGACCGCCTCGACGCCGGCCAGGCCGCTCGGCATGTGCAACGGGGCCAGCGGGACCAGACGACGCAGCGCGGTCAGGAGTGCCGGTGTCACCCGCTCCGGGGCCGCATGCGACTCGCCGCCGTGGACCAGCCGGTGCCCGACGCCCACGGGCTCGGGCAGCCCGTGTCGCCCCAGCAGAGCGAACACGCCCGCCACCGCCGCGCCGTGATCGGCGAAGCGGCCGGATATCTTCTCCGATGCGCCCTCGCCCCTCCTGATCCAGGCGCGGGTACCGTCGCGGCCGATCTCCTCGACCGCGCCCTCGGCCAGACAGCGATCGTCGTCCTCATAGAGCGAGAACTTCAGCGACGACGATCCCGCGTTCAGGCAGAGCACCACCGGCGCGGCCGTCATCCAGGCTCGCTCCATCGCCAGTCCTGCACCTCGGGCGTGTCCTCGAGATGGTTGCCCTGCAGGCAGAGCTGGCCTCGTCGGCCCGACCGATCGCCGCTGTCGCTCACGCGCTCTTCCGGTCCCCATGGGCGGGCTTCTCGTGATGGCCGCCGAACTCGAATCGCATCGCGGAGAGGACGCGAGCCGCGAACTCCCCTTCCCCGCGCGAGCTGAATCGCTCGTACAGCGCGGTGCTCAGCACGGGCGCCGGCACGCTCTCGTCGATCGCGGCCTGGACGGTCCACCGGCCCTCGCCCGAGTCCGAGACGCGACCCGAGAAGCCGCCGAGGTCGGGACTCTTGGTGAGGGCGCTCGCGGTCAGGTCGAGCAGCCACGAGGCCACCACGCTCCCGCGCCGCCACACCTCCGCCACGTCCCGGATGTCGAAGTCGTAGCGATAGTGCTCCGGGTTCCGCAGGGGCGACGTCTCGGCGTCCACCGTGTGGTCCCGCGCGCCCACGTTGGCGTGGCGCAAAATGTTGAGCCCTTCCGCGTAGGCCGCCATCAGCCCGTACTCGATGCCGTTGTGCACCATCTTGACGAAGTGGCCGGCCCCGGCCGGGCCGCAGTGGAGATACCCGCGCTCGGCGGTGCCCCCGATCTTCTCGCGTCCCGGCGTCCGCGGCTCGGTGCCGAGTCCCGGAGCGAGCGCGGCGAAGATGGGATCGAGGCGCTTCACCGTCTCGGCCTCGCCGCCGATCATGAGGCAGAATCCGCGCTCGAGCCCCCACACCCCGCCGCTCGTGCCCACGTCCACGTAATGCAGTCGGCGTGGCTTGAGCTCGCCGGCCCGGCGGATGTCGTCGTGATAGTGCGAGTTGCCGCCGTCGATGATCACGTCGTCGGCTTCGAGCAACGGGAGCAGGTCGCGCAGCGTCGGATCCACCACCGCGGCGGGCACCATGAGCCAGACCGCCCGCGGGCGCGCGAGCGCCTTCACGAAGGCGGCGAGCGAGGCGGCGCCGGTCGCGCCCTCGCGGGCGAGGGTATGTACCGCCTCGGCGTGTACGTCGTAGACCACGCAGTCGTGGCCCGCCTTCTGCACGCGGCGCACCATGTTGGCGCCCATGCGCCCCAGTCCGATCATCCCGAGCTGCATGACTGACTCCTTTGTGACGCCGCCGCCGCGATGACGGCCGCGCCGGCGCCGGTCGAATCCTTCAGAAAAGCCATCTCGATCCGCTCCGCGCGCTCCGGGCCGATCAGCTCGACGAAGGTGTCGTGCACGAGCGACTCGAAGCCCGGGTAGCCGCCCCAGAGACTGCCGTCCACCGCGATGGTACGCCCTTCCGCGAGCGCGGGATCGACGAAGCGCAGGGTGCCCAGGAGCGCGGCCGCGACCAGGCGCGCCGCGCGCCGGACGATCGCCGCCGAGAGATCGCGCACCGCCTGCCGCTCCTCCCGCGTGCTGGCCGCGCGCAGATCACGCAGGAGCGCGTCGACGCCATCCAGGGCGGGCGTGTGATCGGCGGCGATGCGTGACAGGTGCGCGCTGTCCACCGCGAAGGGCGTGTCGAACGCCGAGCCCCCGAGCCCGCGAAAGCCGCCGCCGCGCCCGGCGACGTCGGCGACGACCCGGCGCAGCAGCTCGCCGAGATAGCGGCCCGACACCATCTTCTCCAGCCGCTGCGCGCCGGGTCTCGGGTCGGTCAGCTCGCGATCGAGCGCGGCGTCGTATTGTGTCTCGATCGCGGCGACCCCGTCGAAGTTGCCGGACTCGAGGTTGCGGATACCCGCGGCTCCCAGATCCGCCGCCTGGTTGGTCCCGGTGCCCAGGATCAGGCCGATGTCGGCGGGCCGGGCGTCGGGATCGACGCCCCGCGCCTGGTAGGTCTGCAGGAGCAGCGTAGCCACCGTGTCGTTGGCCACCGCGGCCACCGTCACGTTCTCGATGCCGCGACGGCGGAGCCCGGCGCTCAGCAGGGCGGCCACGTCCTGGCCCTCGAGATCGACAACGCTCCACCCCTTGGTGAGGGCCAGCGCGATCGCCCGGTCTATCGCCTCGAGCCGGGCCGGGAACGAGTAGACGAATCCGAGCGGATAGTCCGCCGGTGGGTGCGCGTCCACCACGCGGCCGATCGCCGCCGCGACGACGTCGAACACCTTCGCGGCCGTGCCTCGCTTCTGCGCATCCGTGAACGTAAAGACCTCCTCGTTGAGGACGCGGGCCGAGCCGTCCCCGGACAGCGCGACGACGCCGGCGCGCCCGTTGGTGCCACCCCAGTCCACCACTACGACGCGTCCCGACTCCCGCCCGGTGGGTTGTCGCGTAAATGTGCGCAACATTTTGAGAGACCCGCCGGCGCTGGCCAGGCCCCGAGTCATCTGGGCGGTGAATTCGCGACTGAGGCTCTCCAGCGCGGCCGGCGTCGTCTCGAAAGCGGCCAGCGCGCCTGACACGAGGCCGTCGTTCGGGCGGGACATGGGCGTCATCATACTCCCGGGGTGGGAGTGCTATGATGACCCTCGCGATATGAGCACACCGGAACGGCGCAAGACGGTGGCGGTCGACGTGGGCGGAGTCAAGGTTGGCGGACGCCGTCCCATCGTCGTGCAGTCCATGACCAACACCGATACCGCTGACGTGGCGGCCACGGTGGGCCAGGTCAACGCGCTACACGCGGCGGGCAGTGAGCTGGTGCGGGTAACGGTCAACACCGACGCGGCGGCGCGCGCCGTCCCCGAGATCGTCAAGCAGGTCACGGTGCCGGTCATCGGGGACTTCCATTACAACGGCCACGTGCTCCTGACCAAGTACCCCGACTGCGCACGCGCCCTCGCGAAGTACCGGATCAATCCGGGCAACGTGGGCGGCAAGCATCACGACGACAACTTCCGCGCGATCGTCCAGGTCGCGATCGACAACGGCAAGCCGGTGCGCATCGGCGTCAACTGGGGCAGCCTCGATCAGAACCTGCTCACCCAGATGATGGACGCCAACGCCCGGAGCGCCGAGCCGCTCGACGCGCGGGACGTCACCATGAATGCGATGGTGGAGAGCGCGATCCAGTCCGCGGAGCTGGCCGAGCAGACCGGTCTGCCGCACGATCGGATCATCCTCTCCGCCAAGGTCTCGGGCGTGCAGGACCTGGTGGACGTCTACCGCAAGCTCGCCCCGCGCTCCGACTATCCGCTGCACCTCGGGCTCACCGAAGCCGGCATGGGCGCAAAGGGCATCGTGGCGAGCACCGCGGGCCTCGCCATCCTGCTGCAGGAGGGCATCGGCGACACCATCCGCGTCTCGCTCACGCCCAAGCCGAACGGCGATCGCACCGAGGAGGTGCAGGTCGCACAGCTGATCCTCCAGTCGCTCGGCCTCCGCAGCTTCCTGCCCCTGGTGACCGCGTGCCCCGGCTGCGGGCGCACCACCTCGACCTTCTTCCAGGAGATGGCCGAAGAGATCCAGACCTATCTGCGCGACCAGATGCCGGTGTGGAAGACGCGCTACACCGGTGTGGAGGAGCTGAAGGTCGCGGTGATGGGCTGCGTGGTCAACGGACCGGGCGAGTCCAAGCACGCCGACATCGGCATCTCGCTGCCCGGCACCTTCGAGGAGCCCAAGGCGCCGGTCTTCGTCGACGGCGCGCTCAAGCTGACCCTGAAGGGCGACAGCATCGTCGCCGACTTCCTGAAGATCCTCGACGACTACGTCGAGCAGCGCTACGCGGCCAGCCGCAAGTAGCGCGATCCGACGATCCGCCGTCCCTAGCCGCGCCATGCCGATCTCCGACTACCTGCGGAATCTCCGCGCCAAGATCGGCCACGACGTCCTGCTCACCCCCGGGGTGGCCGCGGTGATCATCAACGATCGCGGAGAGGTGCTGCTGCAGCGGCGCAGCGACGACGGGCGATGGGGCCTGCCCGGCGGGGCCATGGAGCCGGGCGAGGAGCCGGCGGAAACCCTCGTGCGGGAAGTCCTCGAGGAGACCGCGCTAAAGGTCGAGCCGGAGCGGATCGTGGGGGTCTACAGCGGGCCCGACTTTCGGGTGCGCTACGACAACGGCGACGAGGCGATGATCGTGAGCATCACCTTCGCGTGCCGTCCCGGCGCGGGCGAGCCGCGGGTCAACGACGACGAGTCGCTGGAGATCCGCTATTTCCCGCCCGACGCGCTCCCCGCGATGGAGCCGCGCCATCACATGCGCATCGCCGACGCCCTCCGCAACGAACCCCGCGCCCGCTTCCGTCGGCCCTAGCCCTTCAGCAGCTCCTCGGCGATGCGCTTGACGTCGCCGGCCTCCACCTGGCCCTTGTGGGTCTTCATGATGTCGCCGACCAGTCGACCCGCCTGCTTCGGATCGCCGATGCCGAGGGCGGCGAGACGCTCCCGCACGAGGGCCCGCACCGCCTCGTCGTCCATCGTCTTCGGCAGGTAGCCCTCGCAGAACGCGATCTCGAAGCGCAGATCCGCCGCCTGGGCCGCGCCCCGCTCGCCCGCCTTCTCGAACTCGGCCAGCGCCTTCTGCAGCTGCTTGCGGTAGGCGCCGATGACATCGAGCACGAGAGCGTCGTCGACCTCGCCCGACGCGCCCTTGGCGGTGCGGCGCTCCTGGATCTTCGTCTTCAGCATCCGCACCACATTGGCGGTCCGCGTGTCCTTGGCCCGGATGGCCTGGGTGAGCGTCTCGTTCAGCGTCTGCTCGAGTGCCATCGATCTCCTCTAGGCCAGCCAGTCGGCCAGCTCGGTAAGCGTGGTCAGCTCGCGATCCGGCCGCGGCGCTCCGCGGACCAGGCGCTTGCGGTTGATCCAGGCCGTCGACACTCCGTGGCGGCGGGCCGGCGTCACGTCGTGGAAGTGGCTCTGCGCGGCGTGTAGCCAGCGCGCGTCGCCCAGGCGCTGGCGCGCGGTCACGAAGTGGCCGGGGGCTGGCTTGTACGAGCCCACCTGCTGCGCGGTCACGATCGGATCGAACGGCACCGTGAAGTGCCGGCGAGTGCCCTCGAGCAGATCGTCGTCGACGTTGGACAGGATCCCGAGCCGATACCCTGCCTTGAACAGCCGCTCCAGCGCGGCGTTCGTGTCGGGGAACGGGATCCAAAACGGCAGGCTGTCAGGTAGGAAGCCGGTCATCGACTCGGGCAGCGCCCAGTCCAGCCGCTTCGCAACGCGGCGCGCGGTCTCGACGAGGACCTCGCGGTACCTCCGGTAGCGCTCGGCTTCGACTTCGGCCTCGATCTCCTCGTAGACCTCGAGCGCCCGCCGGGCATCGACCCCGGCAGCGGTCTCCCGGATCGCGCGCTCGAAGGCGCCCCGGATGCCCGCGTCCCAGTCGATCAGGGTGCCGTAGCAGTCGAAGGTGATGACGTCGTACGGTCGCCCCGCGCTCATCGGGTCCCGCGCCGTCCGCCGCTCAGCCGAAGGCCGGGCGCTTCTGCGCCCAAGGCCGAGCCTGCTCGAAGGCGGCCGAGGCCTGCAGCACGCGGAGGTCGGCGAGGCGCGGCCCGACGATCTGCAGCCCCACCGGCATCCCGGTGGACGTGAAGCCGGCCGGCACCGTGGCGGCGGGCTGGCCGGTGAAGTTGAACGGGTAGCTGAAGCCCGCCCACGGAAACCAGTCCCACGCGTGCTGCGGGTAGTGCGCGGGGTTGAGCCGGCCGACCTCGAAGGCGGCCACCGACACCGTTGGGGTCAGCAGCAGGTCGTAGGTGTCGAAGAGGGCGCGGACCGCGTCGCAGTAGCCGTGCTTGCGCCCGCGCATCGCGACGTACTCCTCGGCGCTGTAGCGACGGCCGTCCTCCAGCGCCGCAACAAGTCCCGAATCCATGCGCGAGCGGAACTGATCGAGGAACTGAGCGTAGTTGCCCGCGTAGTGCGCGTTCCACATCAGATGGATCATCTCGCGGGTGTCGGGCAGGCTGACCTTGGCGTCCTCGACGACGCAGCCCATCTCCTGGAAGGCCAGGGCGGCGCGCTTCGCCACGTCGCCGATCTCGGGATCCACGCGCAGGCAGCCGAGATCGAGAGTCCAGCCCACCCGCAGCCCGCGCACCCCGTCCCCGAGCCGGCCCGCGTAGTCGGCGGGCGACGCGTCGAGCGATTGTCGGTCCCAGTCATCCGGCCCCGCCATCACGCCCAGCATGAGCGCGGCGTCGGCCACCGTGCGGGTCATCGGCCCCACGTGCGAGGCCGAGTCGGTGTTGGAGATCGGCCACATCGGCACCCGGCCGAACGTGGGCTTGAGCCCGTAGATGCCGCAGAAGGCCGATGGCACGCGGATCGAGCCTGCGCCGTCAGAGCCCTGATGGAGGGGGCCGAGCCCGGCCGCTGCCGCAGATCCGGCACCCGCGCTCGACCCGCCCGACGTCATCCCGAGATTCCACGGATTGCGCGTGATGCCGGTGAGCGGGCTGTCGCCGAGCGCCTTCCAGCCGAACTCCGGCGTGGTGGTCTTGCCCACGAGGATCGCGCCCGCGTCTCGCAGCCGCCGCACGAATGGGGCATCCACCTCGCCCACTCGCTGCGCGAAGACGTGCGAGCCGAATTTCGCGGGTACGCCCTGGACCAGGGCCAGGTCCTTGATCGAGACCGGGATGCCGTGGAGCGGGCCGAGGGGGCCGCCCTTCATCACCACGTCTTCGGCCGCGCGCGCCGCGGCCAGGGCCGCGTCCGCGGTCACCGTGCAGAACGCGTTGATCTTCGGGTTGACCTGTTCGATGCGCTCCAACATCGCGCGGGTCAGCTCCAGCGGGGAAAGGGTCTTCGAGCGGATGCGTGGGATCAGCTCGGTCGCGGGCGTGTAGGCGAGATCGGTCGCGTTCATGAGGCCTCCGGGGCGAGGGGGTCGGCCGCCGCGTCGAATGGTAGCACGGTCATCGGCGCGCCGGCGGCAGCGACACCGCCACGCCGGTCACCCGTGTGAAGCGCGCGGCCAGGCGCTCGGGGAACGACGACGTGTCGAGCGCATTGTCGGAGCCGGCCAGGCGAGCTTCCGCCGAGCGCACGAGCCCGCGCATGCACCCGGCCGCCTCATAGTAGGACAGGCGCGCCGCGTCGACGGGCCGCGCGCGTCGGTAGCGCGCGAGATAGCGCGAGGTCATGACCGAGCGCAGCCCGGCCAGGAGCGGACGCAGCATGGCCGGGACCGGGAACAGCTCGATCGGCGTGAGCCGGAGGATGACGAGGGTGGCCGCCACGTCGCATTCGGCGTCGGCGACCAGCGCGTTGGGCCAGTCCAGCACCGCGCTGACGCGACCGTCGGCGGCGAGCAAATTCTGCGGATGGAAGTCGCCGTGGCAGATGACGCGCTCGCCGTCGAGCGGCCGGCGGTCGAGCAGCCACCGCATGGCCGCCGACAGACCGGGGAGCGGGCCCTGGCCGATGCGGCGGTCGAGCGCGGCCAGATGGCTCTCCAGGGTGACCGCGCGCCGATCGAAGCCGCCGCCGGCCGCACGACCCTCGTCGTCGAGCGCGCGGAGCAGCGTCTCCGCGTCCAGCGCGTGCAGACGCGCGTGCGTGTCGGCGAGCGCGGTGCTCACGCCCCACGGCCGCGCCTCGAGCAGCGGGCACCCGGTCGCGCGCTCCATCACGAGGAAGCCAGCCCCGAGCGGCGCGCGATCCGCGCAGGCGGCCAGCACGCGCGGCACCGGGTAGCCGAGGCCGGCCAACGCGTTCTGGATGGCGCGCTCCTTCAGCGCGCGCAGCGGATCGTGCGCCGGGCTCATGACCCGCAGGACGAGCGGCCCCGACCACGCGGCGGGCGCGCCCCTTAGACGGAAGGCGAAGATGCGGGTGTCGTAGCCGCCGCTGATAGTGGTCGGCGGGTCCACGTAGGCGAGATTCGCCGCGGACAGCGTCGAGCGAAGGTAGTCGAGGAGAGCGGGAGCGAGCGCCGCCGTGAGTTCTCCTCAGCCGTTCGCGGCGGACAGATCGGGAGGCGCTGGCAGCGGACCGGGCCGCAGGAACGCGGACAACCGCGTGAGGATGAACGCGTAGTCGAAGGCGATCTCGCGGAGGTAATCGTAGCGGCCCGAGGACCCGCCGTGTCCGGCCTCCATGTTGACCTTGAAGATCGGCGGCACCACCGCGCCGCCGATGGCGCGCAGTCGGGCCACGTACTTGGCCGGCTCCCAGTACATTACCTGGCTGTCGTTCAGCGACGTTTTCACGAGCAGCGCCGGGTAGCGGCGCGCGGCCAAGTTCGTGTACGGGCAGTACGCCCTCATGTACTCGTACTGCTCGCGGATCTTGGGATTGCCCCACTCCTCGAACTCACCCACCGTCAGGGGCAGCGACTCGTCCAGCATGGTGTTGATCACGTCCACGAACGGGACCCGGAGGATCGCCGCGCTCGCGCAGTCGGGGCGCAGGTTGAGCACCGCGCCGATCAGGAGACCGCCGGCGCTGCCGCCCTCG
>DATFWA010000184.1:0-5675 GCA_035259825.1 Candidatus Methylomirabilota bacterium
CGGCGGCGTGATGACCGCGGAGGGCGGGCGGCAGCGCCCGGTGCACGTGATCGAGTCGGGGCCGGCCGCCGGCGTCATCGCCACATCCGCGCTGGCCCGCGCCATCGGTGCTGCCAACACGCTCAGCATCGACATGGGCGGGACCACCGCGAAGGCGTCGATCATCGAGCAGTACGAGATCAAGCGCACCGGCGAGTTCGAGATCGGAGGCACCATGTCGCAAGGCAGCCGCCTCAACAAGGGCGGCGGCTTCCTGCTGCGGGTGCCCGCCATCGACATCGCCGAGGTGGGCGCCGGCGGGGGCAGCATCGTGTCCGTCGACGGAGCGGGCGCGCTGCACGTGGGCCCGCGCAGCGCGGGCGCGGTGCCGGGGCCGGTCTGCTACGACCAGGGCGGCACCGAGGTCACGCTCACCGACGCCAACGTCACGCTCGGCTATCTGCACCCCGAGCGGCTACCGAGCGGCCTGCGCCTGGACGCGGGCAAGGCCCGGCGCGCCCTCGCCGAGCAGGTCGCGGCCCGGCTCGGCATCGACGTGGCGGACGCGGCCCACGGCGTCTACCTGCTCGGCTGCGCCGGAATGGCCCGCGCGGTGCGCGCGGTCACCATCGAGCGCGGGCGCGATCCGCGCGAATTCACCCTGGTGGCCTTCGGCGGCAACGGCCCGCTGTTCGCGGCCGAGATGGCGCGCTCGCTGGAGATCGGCACGATCCTGGTGCCGCCCGCCCCCGGCGTCTTCAGTGCCCTCGGCCTGCTCGAGGCCGAGGTCGAGCACCACCTGGTCCGCACGTTCCTCCGGCCGCTCTTCGGCACGAAGCCGTCGGAGATCGGGGCCGCGGTCGCGGAGATGGAGCAGGAGGCCGAGGCACTCCTGCGCGCGGAGGGCAGCCGGGCCGCGGTCGAGATCACCCGGTCCATCGACCTCAAGTACCAGGGGCAATCCTTCGAGCTGACCGTGCCGCTGCCCGCGTCGTGGACCGACGAGGCGCTGCGCACGCTGGCCGTAGACTTCGGGCGCGAGCACGAGCGCACTTACGGCCACCAGGCCGAGGGCGATCCCGTCCAGATCGTGAACCTTCGGCTCACCGCCCGGGTGCTGCGGCCGGCCGACCGTCCGCCGGTCCGGCTGCAGGAGGACCACGCCGGGCGCGGAGGCGACCGCCGCGCCTACTTCGGGCCGACCCACGGCACGATCGCCACGCCGGTGATCACCCGCGCCGCCCTCGACGCGACTCCGCGCCCGGGACCCCTGCTGGTCGACGAGTACGACGCCACCACGCTCGTGCCGCCGGGCTGCGCCGCGCACCTCGATCCACACGGCAACATCGTGATCGCAATAGCCAGTACTGGAGGCCGGGCATGACCACCCGCGATCTGAGCGACCCGATCCTCCTCGAGCTGGTCAAGAACGGCCTCGACTCGATCGTGGACGAGATGGCCATCGCGCTCGTGCGCACTGCGTACTCCAACAACCTCAAGAACGCGATGGACATGTCCTGCGCCCTCTGCGACGCCGAGGGGCATCTCATCGCTCAGGGCCTGACCCTCCCGCTCCACCTGGGCTCCATTCCCGACGCGATGGCCCAGGTGCGCCGCAAGTTCGGGGCGAGCCTCGAGCCCGGCGACGTCTTCATCCTCAACGACCCGTACGAGGGCGGCACCCACCTGCCCGACTTCTACATCTTCAAGCCCATCCTGGTCGGCGGCCGCCTGGTCGGCTGGTCCGCCAGCATCGGGCACCAGCTCGACGTGGGCGGCAAGACCGCGGGCGGCAATGGCTGCGACGCCACCGAGATCTTCCAGGAAGGCATCCGCATCCCGCCGCTGCGCCTCTACGCGGCGGGCAAGCCGGTGGACGCGATCTTCGAGCTGATCGACCGCAACGTGCGCGTGCCGCGCCAGGTGCTGGGCGACGTGCGCTCGCAGGTGGCCGCCTGTCTCACCGGCGAGCGCGGCTACCTCAAGCTAGCCGAGCAGTACGGCACCGACCGCTTCGCGGCCTGCACCACCGCCCTGCTCGACCAGGCCGAGCGGCTGGCCCGCAACGCCATCACCGCCATGCCCGACGGTCGCTACACCTTCACCGACTGGATGGACGACGACGGCATCGATCCCGATCCGATCCCGATCACGGTGACGATCACCGTGAAGGGCGACCATCTCATCGCCGACTTCACCGGCTCCGCCCCGCAGGTCAAGGGCGCGATCAACTCGCCCCTGCCCTTCACCAAGTCCGCGGTCTACGCGTGCGTGCGACACCTGGTCGGCGGCACCCCGCCGAACAACGAGGGCTACTTCCGGCCGATCGAGGTCATCGCCCCGCCCGGCACCGTGGTCAATCCGGTCATGCCCGCCGCGGTAGCGGCGCGCGGCCTCACCGGCTTCCGCATGGCCAACGTGGTCTTCGGCGCCCTGGCCCAGATCGCGCCCGATCGCGTGTTCGCGTGCGAGATGGGCGGCGACACCGGCATCAGCTTCGGCGGCTATGACGTCGAGCGGCGGCCCTTCGTGTTCCTCGAGTTCCTCTTCGGCTCGTGGGGCGGGCGGCCCACGAAGGACGGCGTGGACGCCTGCAGCAGCTCGGTGGTGAACTTCTCCAACAACCCGGTCGAGGTGATCGAATCCGAGTATCCGCTGATGATCGAGCGCTACGGCTACCTGCCCGACACCGGCGGGCCCGGAAAGTTCCGCGGCGGGCTGGCCCTGGAGCGGCAGTATCGCTTCCTCGAGGCGGAGGGCACGCTGCAGCTTCGCACCGACCGGCGCGCGCACGTGCCCTACGGCCTGGCCGGCGGCCGTCCGGGCACACGGTCGCGCAACGTCTTGAACCCGGGCGCCGACCCGCGCGACCTTCCCGCCAAGTGCACGCTGACCGTGCGGCGCGGCGACGTGTTCCGTCACGAGCTGGCCGGTGCGGGCGGCTGGGGCGACCCGTTCGAGCGCGATCCCGAGCGCGTGCGGCGCGACGTGATGGAGGAGAAGATCACCGCCGCCTACGCCCGGCGGGAATACGGCGTCGCGATCGACGAGCGCACCGGCGCCATCCAGTCCGAGGAGACGGCGCGACTCCGCGCGCGGCGCGCGTAACGGCGGGAGGCTGGACGTCGCCTTCCGCCAGGGAACGCCTTACCGGGGAGGAATGCCCCGATACCGTTCGCGGTCATCCAGGCCGGAGCGGAAAGAACCGCCTTCGTGACCCGATCCGCGCTCTGGCACGTCCAGTGCTCTTTCCTCATGGCAGGCGAAACCGTCGCCCAAGGAGGAATCAGCAATGTCGAACTGGAAGAGCTTATCCGCGGCTGTGCTCGGAGCGGTGGCGTTCTCCGTTCCGGTGGCGGGCGTGTTCGCGAATCACGTGAAGGTCGAAGGCCCACCGGCGAGCACCGTGGTGGTGACGCCCCCGGTGCCGGTCCCGGCAACCCAGACCCTGCAGGCCGATGAGATCAAGGCAGGCACGGTACGCGCGAACACCATCTACGCCAACAAGATCGAGGCGGATGAGATACGGGGCGCGGTGGTCCAGACGAAGGGCGTGAAGGTCAAGGACAGCGAGGGCAAGATCCAGGCGCCCGAGGTGACCGCCTCCGTGATCTACGCCGACGAGATCAAGGCCAACACGGTCGTGGCGGACACGATCTACGTTCGCAACCTGGAGCGCAAGTAGCTCCGCTGAGAGAGCGGCCACCGGGCCCTCGGCCCGGTGGCCAGCTTCATCTTTATCGGCTGATTTTAGGGGCGTGCGGTCGCCCCATCCCATCGGCGGCCTTGATTCGTCCTCGGCCCCCACGTAGGCTCGCGTGGTGTCCATTTCATCCCGGGAGAGCCCGATGCGCGTAGCCCACGACCGTCTTCGTCAGATCAGCGCCGAGATCATCGGCCGCGGCGGCAGCCAGCCCGCCGAGGCCGACCTGGTGGCCGGACATCTCGTCGATGCCAACCTGGCCGGCCACGACAGCCACGGCGTGAGCCTGATCCCGCACTACATCCGTCACCTGCAGGCCGGCCTGGTCGTTCCGAACATCGGCGCGAAGGTCGTGAAGGACGACGGCGCGTTCCTCATGTTCGACGGTCAGCGCGGCTTCGGGCGCCGGGTGGCCGGCGAGGCGATGGCCGCGGCCATGGCACGCTGCCGCGAGACTGGCGTGGCGGTGATGACGCTGGCGAACGCGCACCACATCGGGCGCGTGGGTGCGTACGGCGAGATGGCCAGCGCGGCCGGTTTCGTCTCGATTCACTTCGTCAACGTGACCGATCACCGCGGACTCGTCGCGCCCTTCCGCGGGAGCGATTCGCGCTTCTCCACCAACCCGGTCTGCATCGGCATGCCCGGCACCGCCACGCATCCGCCACTCCTGCTGGACATGGCCACCAGCGGGGTCGCTCTGGGCAAGGTGCTGGTGGCGAAGCTGGCGGGCAAGCCGGTGCCTGAGGGCAATCTCATCGACGCGCAGGGCGCGCCCACCACCGACCCCGCGGTCATGTACCAGGACCCGCCCGGGTCGCTGCTGCCGTTCGGCGGACACAAGGGCTACGCGCTGGCTGTGCTCACCGAGCTGCTGGCCGGCGCCATGTCGGGCGGCGGCACCATCCAGCCCGACAACGCGCGCCGCGGCGGCACCGTCAACAACATGTTCAGCATCGTCGTCGACCCGGCGCGGCTGGCCGGCGTGGACTGGATGCGCCGAGAGATCGACGGCTTCGTGGGCTACGTGAAGGGCTCGCCGCCCGCCGATGCCGCGAGCCCGGTGCTGGTGCCGGGCGACCCGGAGCGGCGCTCGCGCGAGCTGAGGGGGCGTACGGGCATTCCCTTGGACCCGGCCACCTGGGAGGCCCTGGTGACCGCCGGCGAGGCGATGGGGGTGACGCGAAGCCGGACCGAGGCGGTGGCCGCCCCCGTCCGCGACTAGCCGGCCCGGGTCGCCGTTATCCGGTCGTCAGCATGCCGGAGGCGATGTTGATCGTCAGGGCGAGCAGGGCGACGTTGAACACGAACGAGACGATGCCGTGGGCGGTGACCGTCCGGCGGATCTCCTTGCTCGTGACCGCCACGTCGGATACCTGCGAGGTCATGCCGATCACGAACGCGAAGTAGACGAAGTCCCAGTAGTCCGGCGCGTCGTCCCCGCCCGGGAACGCCAGCCCCCCCGCCGACCCCTCGTCCTCGCCATAGAACTCGTGGGCGTAGTGCATGGCGAACATGGTGTGGATGAACGCCCACGACAACAAGATCGTGACGACCACGAGCCCCAGCTGCGCCGGCTTCCGCTCGGCGCCATTGCCGGTTAGCTGCGCCAGGATCGCGCCCAGGCTCGCCAGCCCGGCCGCCACCGTCAGCACGAGGATGGCGAGCTGCCCCGCGTCCTCCCGGGAGGCGCGCTGGCGGATGTCACGCACCTGCGAGCGGACCATCATCTCGAAGACGAGGACCAGGTACATCGTCACCGCGACGTCCCATCCCACGAGCAGCCGGGTCGCTGGACGCCAGGCCGTCGCCGCCGCGAACACCACGATGCACGCCAGCCCCAGCGCGAGCGAGGAGAACAGGCGTGGCCGCGACCACACGATGCGGTGGGGAAGGAAGCCGTGGCGTCTTCGGTGACCCTGGCTCGACATGCAGTGCGCCCGACGATCGTGCCAAACCCGCGTCGTGTCAAGGGCGACGACGCGGGCTGTGC
>DATFWA010000185.1:0-9866 GCA_035259825.1 Candidatus Methylomirabilota bacterium
CAGCGAATCCGACGTGCTCCGCGGGGTCATTCGCGACCGCCTTGCCAGCGGCGCCCTGTTCCCGGTCGATGGGCGGGCCTGGGGGTCCCGTGGCATCGGCAAGGCATGCGTCGTGTGCGACCAGCCCATCACCGGCGAGCAGGTCGAGTACGAGGTATCGCGCGCCGTCGACGGCCTCTGCGCGGGCGCGCACCTGCGCTGCTACACGCTGTGGATGGAGGAATCCGAGCCGTCTACTCGACGATCTCCTTCTTGAGATCCTGAACGAAGGCGACCACCTCGCGGCGCTCCGCGTCGGGTACCTGGAACTTGGCGAGTGTCGCGGCGGCGTGACCGAGGAAGATGTTCCAGTCGCTCTCGCTGATCCGCATGCCTCGGTGACAGAGCGCCATGTCTCGTCCGCGGTAGTACATCGGCCCGCCGGCGCTCTCGCACAGGAAATCGATCAATAGCTGCTTCTCCCGCTGGACCCCGTCGATTCCCCGATGCGCCCAGAAGCGGCCGAGCTGCGGATCAGCCTGGAGCCTCGGCAGCAGATCGTTCGCGACCGCCGAGATCGCCTCGTAGCCACCCAGACGCGTGTACAGACTCTTCTTCTCATCGCTCATGGGGCCCTCCTTTGCATCCCGCCGCTCAGAACGGACAGGACTGCCGCCCTGGCTGCGCGCAGAAGCTGTACTGCACCGCACCCGTCGTCACGAAGCGTCTCAGCAGACTCAGCGAGAACGACATGTCGCTCGTCACCGCCGCCTGGTGACACAGCAGGCAATCGCCCGGTAGCTGGAGCCTCAACGGCTCGGCGGTCATCGGATCGAATCCGCCGAACGTCCAGTTCTGGCTGCCGAAGCCGGGCTGGCCCTTCCGCATCAGGTGCAGAGTGCGCTCGCTCTTGCCCCGCACCAGATGCCCGTCGGCCCCGATCTCGAAGATCGGGCCTCCCGTCTTTCGGTCGTGGCCGGTCAGTTTGGCGCGGTAGACGTCGAGGGCGAACAGCACGCCGACGGGAAACTCCTTGAGACGGGGATCGTGCCTCATCGCGTCCACCGCGTCTCGTGAGGCGTACAGATCTCTCGACAGCCCATCGACGCGATCGACGACCGCGTACTTCACCAGCGCCGTCTGGTAGCTCTGCGGATATGGAACCGCGGGAAGGGACTGGGCCGACGCCGACCCGATCAACAGCGTACCCACCATCAATACGACCCGAGCCCACATGGCTACCCGCCACATCCTACAGCGCCTTCGCCGCCGAGCGCGAGGCCCGTTCGCAATAGGCGGTGGGCCACGCTCCGGTTGACCCTGGATGCAGTCGCTTCCCGTAAGTTCGACCCATTTCTCGTGCGCGAAGTCCCTCATCGCCCGTCATCGCCGAGAAACGTGGCTGGCACACGAAGTGCTCCGGTCCCGTGACATGGACGACGCGACGCGCGACCCCGCCTCACATCGTCGGCTCGATCCCGATCTGTCGGGTGTCCACGTGCTGATCGTCGAGGACACCCCCGACTCACGCGAAGGTCTGCGCATCCTCTTCGAGTACTGCGGAGCCGAAGTCCGGACCGCCGAGTCCGCGGAGGAGGGCAAGCGCCTGCTCGACCAAGAGCGTCCGGATGTGATGGTGAGCGATATCGCCATGCCGGACAACGGCATCGAGCTGATCCGCGCGGTGAAGGCGTCCGCGGACGCGCGCGATCTCCAGATTCCGGTGATCGCCGTCACCGCGTATCGGGACCGCCGTCCAGAGCTGCTCGCCGAGGGCTTCGACGAGCTCGTGGAGAAGCCGCTCGATCTCTTCAAGCTGTGCGGAGTGGTGCGACGGCACGTCCACTGAGGCCGAGCCGGAGAAATTTAGATCTGTAGGCACAAGATGTGGGTTGACACGTAGTCGCGGCCACGATAGGCTGCGCCCATCATTCACAATAGCTCAGCGACGACTGCATCAAGCGACGGCGGCACTCCGCGCCGAAAGAGCGTCGGCTTGTCGGCCGAGGATCTCGTCAACGAGCTGCGAACCTCCCGCACCGATCTCGCCAGGCTCGTGGAAGCGACTGTCCGCGACCAACTCACCCGGATCATCGTGCCCCAGCGCAGCGTCGACGCGTGGGAGCGGCGCGAGCCGGAAGCCTGGCTGAAGGTGAGCGCCTGGCTCACCGCGCGTGGTATCGAAATCGTCCGGGTGTAGTCAGAGCTCCTCTGTTTCCCGCCCCCGAACCCCCGGAAAATCAGAGTCCGTGAAGCGCGAACCGTAGTGTAGATTCGTGGCGTCCGGCCGCCCTCCTCTCCCGAGCGGCCGAGAGGGGGAGCGTTTCATGGACCGGCGCATGTTCATCGGCTCGCTGGCCGGCGGTCTCCTCGCCGCACGCCTCGCCGGAGCTCAGCAGACCGGGACCTCGCCCTTGATCGGCCTCCTGCCGCTCGGGTCTCCCGCGGATGCCTACGACCAGGGGCTCGTGGAAGCGTTCCGCCAGGGCCTGCGTGAAGCCGGCGTCACCGAGGGCCGCGATCTCGAGCTCGAGGTGGCCTGGACCAAGGGTGAGTTGGAAGTGGCGCAGGCCGTCGTGCGCCTCAGGCAGCGTGGAGTCAAGCTGCTCATCCCCGTTGGCAGCACCGCGTCGATGACCGTGAAGCGCCAGGCGCCAGACACGCCGATCCTCTTCATCAGTGTCGGCAATCCGCTGGGACTCGGGCTGGTCGAAAGCCTCCGGCGACCGGGCGGAAACGTGACCGGCTTCTCCGATGTCCTGGCCGAGCTGAGCAGCAAATACGTCCAGTTCGCGATCGAGTTGGGCAAGCCGCCCGGCGTCGTGTACTACGTCTGGCATTCCGGGTGGACGGACGGTCAATACCGATTTCAGCGGACCGAGGAGGCCGCGAGCGCGCTCAACGTGCGACTGCGGGCCCAGGCCTTCACCGACGAGACCGAGGTCGACGAAGCGATGGCCGCTATGAAGAAGGGCGGGGCGACCGTCGTGATCGTGCAACCCAGCCCGTTCACCTTCCGGCTGCGGGACCGGCTCATCGACGCCGCCTCGAGTCGTGGGCTTGCCACCATCTTCGCGTTCCGGCCCGCGGCGCCGGCCGGAGCCCTGATCACCTACGGCCCGGACTATGCCGATCTCAACCGACGCGCCGCGGCCTACCTCGGTCGGATCCTGAAGGGCACCCGGCCCGGCGATCTGCCGGTCGAGCAGCCCACGAAGTTCGAGCTGGTGATCAACCTGAAGACGGCGCGAGCCGTCGGCGTGGTAGTTCCGCAATCATTGCGGCTCCGGGCAGATCTGCTGATCGAGTGACGAGCGTCGCGGTGAAAGGTGGTCGGGGTGAGAGGATTTGAACCTCCGACTCCCTGCTCCCAAAGCAGGTGCGCTACCGGGCTGCGCCACACCCCGATCTCAGGCGTGAGCAGTATACGCTTGGCCGCTCGGCGGCTTCAACTCCAGCGCCGGAGCAGCTCGCGCGCGAGCGCCATGGCGCGGCCGCGATGGCTCACCGCGTGCTTGGCCTCGGGAGTGATCTCGGCGAACGTGGCGCGGAGCGGCGGGTAGTAGAATAGCGGGTCGTAGCCGAAGCCGCCCACCCCGCGTGGCGCGTCCAGCAGGACGCCCTCCACCGTGCCTTCCACGGTGGCCTCGCGCCCGTCGGGCGCGGTGACCGCGATCACCGCGCGATACCGCGCGGTGCGCCGCCCGGGCGGCACGTCGGCCAGCTCACGCAACATGAGCGCGTTGCGGTCCGGATCGGTGAGCCCTTCGCCGCCGTAGCGCGCCGACAGCACGCCGGGTCGGCCGCCGAAGGCGTCCACCTCGATGCCCGAGTCGTCGGCCAGCGCCATCTCGCCGATGGCGCGCGTCACCGCCCGTGCCTTGCCAAGCGCGTTGTCTTCGTACGACGTCTCGCCCTCGGGCGGGAGGACGATGCTCGGATACGCGGAGAGGTCTCGGATCCGGTAGGGCAGGTCGGCGAGAAGAGCGGCCAGCTCCCGGCCCTTGGCCCGGTTGGCCGTGGCCAGGACCAGCAGCGGATCACAGGGTGAAGCGCTTGTCGCCACGCGCCTCGAGGGCCCGGCGCTGCAGCCCGATCAGCTGGGCGATCCCGTCGCCGGCCAGGACCAGCAGCTCGTCGAGCCGCGCCTTCGGGAACGGGGTCTGCTCGGCGGTCCCCTGCACCTCCACGAACGCGCCGGCGCCGGTCATGACCACGTTCATGTCCACCTCGGCGGTGGAATCTTCCACGTAGTCCAGATCGAGCACGGGCCGGTTGCCGACCATTCCCACGCTGATCGCGGCGACGCAGTCACGCAGCGGCGAGCCGGCGAGCGCGCCCGCCTTCTGCAGGCTGCCGATCGCGTCGGCCACCGCGACGAACGACCCGCTGATGGCCGCGGTGCGCGTGCCGCCGTCGGCCTGGATCACGTCGCAGTCCACCCAGACCGTGCGCTCCCCGAGCTTGGCCATCTCGACAACCGAGCGCAGCGAGCGGCCCACCAGCCGCTGGATCTCCTGCGAGCGGCCGCTCGGTCCGCCCCGCTCGCGCGACATGCGCGTGTTGGTCGAGCGGGGCAGCATGCCGTACTCGGCGGTCACCCAGCCCTTGCCCTGTCCCTTGAGGAACGGCGGCACCTTGTCCTCCACCGACGCGGTGCAGATGACCTTGGTATCGCCGAACTCGACGAGCACCGAGCCCTCCGGGTGCCGCAGGTAGTCACGCGTGATCGTGACCGGCCGGAGCTGATCGGGCCGCCGGCCGTCGTGTCGGAGGTGCACCGTGCTCATCGCGCGGGCAGATTCGGGGGAACGGATCGGGGCGGCGCGGTCTGCGCGGTGCGCATCCGCTGATCGTAGCGGCGCTTGTACTCGGCGAGGCCCGCGTAGATGGCGCGGGCGAGGGCTTCGCGATGCTCGGCGGTTCCCAGCTTCTTCTCCTCCTTGCGATTGGTCAGGAAGCCGATCTCGATCAGGATGGCGGGCATGGCCGCCCCGCCCAGCACGTAGAACCCCGCCTGCTTCACCCCGCGGTTGACGAGGCTCAGGGACTTGCTCATCGAGTCCTGCACCGTCTCAGCCATGAAGCTCGACTCTTCCTGGAACTCGGACTGCGCGAGGTCCCACAGGATGCTCTTGAGCATGTCGCCCCGCTGCCGTGTGCCCCCGCTGCTCTCGAGCTGGACTACCCCGTTCTCGACGGCGGCTACCTGTCGCGCGGCATTGTCCGAGGCTTCGGACGAGAGGAAGTAGGTCTCCACGCCCTCCGAGACCGCCTGGGGATGGGCGTTGGCGTGAATCGATACGAAGAGATCGGCCCGCTGCTTGTTGGCGAAGTTCGTGCGCTCGCGGAGGGGCACGAAGACGTCGGAATCGCGGCTCATGACGACCTTCACCCCGAGACCGGACTCGACCATCCGCGCCACCCGTCGCGTCACGTCGAGGACGATCTCCTTCTCCATCAGCCCGCTCGGTCCCACCGCGCCGGTGTCGTGGCCTCCGTGGCCGGCGTCCAGCACGATCAGCTTCAGCGGCTGCATCTGGCCGCTGCGCCCGGGCTCGCTGCCGGGCTCCCGGGGTCGGTACACGTCGAGCACGAGGCGATAGGGATCGAGCAGCGTGGCGTGCTTCACCTCGCCCGCGGTGCCCTCGAGAATCACGCGGAGCACGGCGACGCCGTCCACCGGTTCGAGCCGGACCTCCTGGACAAGCCCGTCACCGATTTCCTCGACCCGGGATCCGCTCAAGGACAGGCCGGGCAGGCGCACTCGCACCTCGGCCTCGCTCGACACCACCGCATAGGCCAGCTTGGCGCCGGTCTCGATCACCACGCGGGTGAAGCTCGGATAGGACCGGTAGCGCAACTCCTCCAGAGGCACCGACCCCTGGACGGTCCTGGTCTGCGGCTTGCGGGTCTCCGAGACCGCGGCGACCGAGACGCCGGGGCTCAGACGCGGCAGCCCCTTGCCGAGGAAGTCACGCGAGACGAGCCAGCTATTGCCGACGACGCGCGCTGCCGAATCCAGGACGATCGTCTGGCCGGCCACGCGCGTGCTCGACTGGCCGCGCACGAACTCGGCAGTGTGCTTGCCGATGGTGAGGGTCGCGCGGTTTCCCTTCACCAGCCACGCACCCTTCAGCATCGCGGCGAGCCGGTCCGGCGACACGTAGGCGCCGCCATCGTCCGTCACGGTGATCGGCAGCACGCCGCGGTTGCCGGCGCCATCCTTCACCTCAACCGATTCGGGACGCGCAGCCTGGGCCGAGCCGACGAGGAGGCCCATCAGCATCCACAGCAGGACAGCGGTGGTCGGTCGTCGCATCATGGCCAAAGGCTCGCGCGGCACCGACATTCTAGCAACGGAGCGCGGGGCCGGCGAAGGGGGAATTTGTGGTAGGCTTCGCCACCGTGACGGTTTCCCAGCTCGCGTACGTCGGCGTCGGTGTGTCCGCGTCGCCAACCGCCTCCTAATGGGCCAGTTCGGGATCGGCCAGTCGGTCAAGCGATTCGAGGACGTCCGGCTGCTGCGCGGCGAGGGCCGGTTCCTGGGCGACGTGAGCCTGCCCGGCCAGGTTCAGGCCGTCATCCTCCGGTCGCCGCACGCCCACGCGCGCGTCGTCTCAATCGACACGTCTGCGGCCATGCGGGCGCCCGGGGTGCTCGCCGTCTTCACGGGCGCCGACGTGGCCCGGGACGGTCTGGGCACCATGAAGATGACGCTCAAGCGCACGCGCCCGGACGGCTCGCCGATGTTCGCGCCGGCCCACCGCGGGCTCGCGGTGGAGCGAGCGCGGCACGTGGGCGATCCGGTCGCGCTCGTCGTCGCGGAGACTCGCGCCCAGGCCGAGGACGCGGCCGACCTGGTGCGTATCGACTACGAGCCCCTGCCCTCCATCACCGACACCGGCAGTGCAGCGCAGCCCGGCAGCGCCCCGGTCTGGGACGAGTGCCCGGACAACGTGTCCAACCTGCACCAGGCGGGAGACAAGGCGGCGACCGACGCGGCCTTCGCGAAGGCGGCGCACGTGGTGCGCCGGCGCTACGTGATCACGCGGGTGCACGCGCAGTACATGGAGTCACGCGGAGCGCTCGGCGTCTACGACCCCGGCGAGGACCGCTACACGCTCTACGCGGACGTGCAGTATCCGCACCGCGTGCGCAACGCGCTCGCCAGCAACATCTTCAAGATCCCGGAGCACCAGATCCGCGTCATCGCCGGTGACGTGGGCGGCGCCTTCGGGACCAAGGGCTGGCAGTACGCCGAGCACCGGCTCGTGCTGTGGGCGGCCCGCAAGCTCGGGCGGCCCGTCAAGTGGCAGTCCGAACGCCGCGAGGCGATTCCCGCCGACGAGCACGCGCGCGACAACGTGAGCGAGGCCGAGCTGGCGCTGGACGCGCAGGGGTGCTTCCTGGCCCTGCGGGTCCGCACCTACGCGAACGTCGGTGCCTACGTCTCCTCGGACCGCAATCTCCTCGCGACGTTCAGCAACATCGCCACGCTGGTCGGGGTGTACACGTTCCCGGTCGCTCACGTCGCGGTGTATTCCGTGCTCACCAACACCAACCCTACCGCCCCGTACCGCGGCGCGGGCCGGCCCGAGGCGACCTACGTCATCGAGCGCCTCATCGACGACGCCGCGCGCGAGCTGGGCATGGATCGTCTCGCGCTGCGCCGCGCGAACCTGATCCCGGTCTCGGCGATGCCGTATCGCACCGCGCTCGGCGTCACCTACGACTGCGGCGAGTTCGAGCGCTGCATGGACGCGGCGCTGAAGCTGGCCGACGTGGGTGGCTTCGAGGCGCGCCGCGAGGCGTCCCGCGCGCGCGGACGGCTGCGCGGGCTGGCTGTGGTGAACGCGATCGAGCGGGCCGCCGGTCCGCAGCCCGAGTTCGCGGAGATCCGGTTCGCTCCCAGCGGCAGCGTGACCGTGTTCATGGGCACGAAGAACCAGGGACAGGGCCACGAGACCACGTTCAAGCAGATCCTCTACGAGCGGCTGGGACTCGACCCGGCCGACGTGCGGTACATCGACGGCGACACGGATCGCGTCGGCTTCGGCATGGGCACCATGGGCTCGCGCTCGACCGTGATCGGAGGCACCGCGCTCTGGACGGCGGCCGAGAAGGTCATCGCCAAGGGGCGAAAGATCGCGGCCCGCCTGCTCGAGGCCGCCGAGGCGGACGTCTCATTCGGCGACGGCAAGTTCTCGGTGGTGGGCACCGACCGCGCGCTCTCCTTGAAGGAGGTGGCGCGCGCGGCGTTCCAGCCGGCCCAGCTGCCGCCCGGGCTCGAGCCCGGCCTCTACGAGACCGGGACGTTCGCGCCGAAGCAGGACACCTGGCCGAACGGCTGCCACGTGTGCGAGGTCGAGGTGGACCCCGACACCGGCGACGTCATGCTCGATCGGTACGCGATCGCCGACGACGTGGGCACCGTCATCAATCCGCTCACCCTCAAAGGCCAGATCCACGGCGGCGTGGCGCAGGGGGTGGGCCAGGCGCTGATGGAGCAGGTGGTCTACGAGCCGGACTCGGGCCAGCTCCTCACCGCCTCGTTCATGGAGTACGCCATGCCGCGCGCCGAAACCTTCTGCGACATCGCGATCGAGAGCCACCCCGTTCCCACCGCGCTCAACCCGATCGGGGCCAAGGGCGCGGGCGAGGCGGGCACGGTCGGCGCGCTCCCCGCGGTCATCAACGCGGTGATGGACGCGATCGCGCCGCTCGGCGTGCGCCAGCTGGACATGCCCGCGAGCAGCGACCGCGTGTGGCGCGCCATCCGGGACGCGCAGGCGGATTCGAAGCCCCGCACGTAGCGAACCGCACCTCCGGCGGCGCAGACGGCGCCGCCCTCCGGGTCTCAACCCCCGGAGGGCGGCACCAGGATGGTGGAGGCGGTGGGCATCGAACCCACGTCCGGAAACCCTCGGCAACAGGCATCTACATCAATAGCCGGTTATCCCGTGCGTCTCGCCTCTCGGCCCCCCAACCGGCCGGGTCACCGATCAGCCAGCTCCTGTAGGTCTCGCCCCTCACCCCGGAGCAGGGCTTGGAGCCAGTCACCGGTATATGACGTCCTGACCCGGACCCCGATGACCCGATCCGGAGGACGCTAGCGGGTGTTAGGCCGCCAGAGCTAGCTGATTGTCGGCAGCTATAACCGTGCCCCCAGTTTTACGAGGAGAGAGCACCTCGTGATGCCGCCTGTGCGTCACTGATCCCCGTCGAAACCAGTCGCCCCCTTCTACGCCCGTTGCCGGGCGCGTGTTTCCTTCTCCATTTCCCGCCGGCTCTCGCGCTCCCGGATGGTCGCGCGCTTGTCGTGGAGCTTTTTGCCGCGGGCCAGGCCGAGCTCGACCTTCGCTCGCCCCTCCTTGAAGTATAGACGAAGGGGGATGAGGGTCAATCCGCGCTCCGCGATCTTACCCAGCAGGCGGGAGATCTCGCGTCGATGGAGCAGCAGCTTGCGCTTCCGCTCGGGATCGTGGTTGGCGTCGGTACCGTGGTGGTACGGGCTGATGTAGCAGCCGATCAGCCACGCCTCGTTGTTGTCGATGGCCGCGTAGCAGTCCTTGAAGTTGACCTGCGACTCGCGCAGCGACTTGACCTCGGTTCCCCGCAGGACGAGACCCGCCTCATATGTCTCGAGGATGGAGTAGTCGTGGAACGCCTTGCGGTTGGTCGCGATCGCCTTCTCGCCCGCCATGGGTCGCTCAGCGCCGAGGGGCCAACGGGCCCCTTGACTTCATAGTGGCGGTCCGTAAGATGAAGTCCTTGCCTCGGGCCGAAGTGGCGGAATTGGCAGACGCGCATGATTCAGGGTCATGTGCCCGCAAGGGTGTGGGGGTTCGAGTCCCCCCTTCGGCACCATCTGGAGCGTCACCGAG
>DATFWA010000186.1:0-12192 GCA_035259825.1 Candidatus Methylomirabilota bacterium
GTATACGTGACGAGCCGGAAGAACCCCGACAGTCGCAAGTAGGCCGCGACGATCATCATCCCGAACAGGAGCACGAGCGTGTGGGCGTCCACCGCGGCCACCGCCCGATCCCACGGCAGGACGCCGCTCACCACCACGACGGCGGCACCAATGATGGCGACGCCCGTGCGGTCCACCCGCAGGAACGGCAGGCGGCCCAGGGCCAGACCGAGGTAGGTCCCGGCGAACGCGACCAGCGCGATCAGCCGTTGAAGGTTGGCCTCGTCCATACGATCGAGTCCCCGCTCCCGCGGGGTGAGGCCGCTCTACGCGAGCCGCCGCTCCATCCAGACGTCGGCGCGCGGATTGCCGTTGTAGTCGGCGATCTCCTGGAAGCCGTAGCGTCGGTACAGCCGCACCGCGGCCTCCAGCCGCGCCTCGCTGTCCAGTCGCAGGACGCGCCCACCCAGCGTCCGCGCTTCCTCGAGCACGCGATCCATGAGCCGGGCCGCGATGCCGCGGCCGCGATGATCCGGCTGGAGCCACATGCGCTTGAGCTCGGTGATCTCCGGGGCGAGGCGCCGCACCGCGGCGGTGCCCACCACCTGGCCGGCGGGGTCGACCACGATCAGCATGACCCCGACCGCGCCGTCGTACTCCGTCTGCCAGTCGGCCACGTCGTGGTCCAGTCCGGAGGAGTCCACTTCCTCGCCGAGGAACCGGAAGTACTCGGACAGCTCACGCACCACGCCCGCGTCGTCGGCGGGCCCGGCGCGCCGGATCTGGTAGTCCTCGGCCACCTATCGCTTCCGGTCGTGCGCGGCGAGCCCGCGCTGCCAGAGATACTCGGTCTCCCCGAGGTGCTTGCCGACCCAGCGCGAGAGCACGAAGAGCAGATCGCTGAGCCGGTTGACGTACTTCAGCGGCCACTCGCCGATGTCCTCGACGCGCGAGAGCTCGAGCACGCGCCGCTCGGCGCGCCGGCACACCGTGCGGGCCTGGTGGAGGAAACCACCCACGCGCCCGCCTCCCGGGAGCACGAACGACTTGAGCGGGGTCAGCTCTTTCTGGCACTCGTCCATCAGCCGCTCGAGCGCGGTGACCTGCTCGGCGCCCACCCGGAACATCCCCTCGTAGAACGACTCGGCGGGCGTGGCCAGCTCGCTGCCCAGGTCGAAGAGATCGTTCTGCAGCCGCCGCAGGACCTCGTCGAGCCAGCGCGATTTCTTGCTCGGCTTCTTCTGCTCCGCGTTGAAGGCGCGCGCGAGGCCGACGATCGAGTTGAGCTCGTCGATGGTGCCGTAGGCCTCGATCCGCGGCGAGTCCTTCGGGACGCGCCGCCCTCCGACGAGGGCGGTGTCGCCCTTGTCGCCGGCGCGAGTGTAGACGCGCGTGATGCGCACTGGCATGAACGCTCCTCCCGCGCCGAGGCTAGCACAGGTGCTAGACTCAGGCCATGAGCGACTGGCGCGAGAACCTCAAGACGTCGCCGGACGACATCGCGCGGATCGTGCGCGAGAGCCAGCGCATCGCGGTGCTCGGCATCAAGACCGAAGCACAGCGCGACCAGCCCGCGTTCTACGTACCCGAGTACATGGCAACGGTGGGCTACGACATCGTTCCGGTGCCGGTCTACTATCCTGAGGTCACCGCGATCATGGGGCGGCCGGTGTACCGCACAGTCGCGAGCGTGGCCCCGCCGGTGGACATGGTGAACGTCTTCCGACGCCCGCACCACATCCCGCCGCACGTCGATGACATCCTGGCCGCGCGGCCGCGCGTGGTGTGGCTACAGCTGGGGATCCAGAACGATCAGGCGGCCGAGGCGTGGGCCCGCGCCGGCATCCAGGTGGTGCAGAACCGCTGCCTGCTCGTGGAGCACCGCCGGCTACGTTAGGTCCGGCCGGCGCGGAGCGCGGCGAGCGCGCGCGTCACGTCCTGCCGGTCCGCCTCGGTCAGCGCGGCGCTCCCGAAGCGGGCCCGCTCGTAGTGGCCGGTGAGCTGTGCAAAAGCCTCCGCGCCGTCGGGCGCCGTCGCCCTCACCCGCGAGGCGAACTGGCGCGCGGTCTCGGACGCGCCGGGGAAAAGGCCGCGCCGTGCCAGCAGCCGGAGCGCCCGCGCGTAGAACGCGGGCATCTCCGCGCCCGCGCCGCTCCGACGCCACGACGGGCCGGGATGCCGCGCCAGCCACACCAGCAGGCCGATCACCACGAGCGCGACTCCCGCCAGCAGCGTGGAGCGACTCCACCACCCGCGCGGCAGCGAGAAGCTCAGCCGGAAGTCGGTCGCGCCCCGATGCACGGCCTGGGCGATCTGCACCTGGTCGCGCAGGCTCCAGTTGACCACGTAGCGGTACCAGCGCATGCGCGCGGCGTCGAAGTAGAGCGACACCGAGCCCGGCAGCGTCTCCACGGTGGTCTCGCCCCGCGGTGAGGGATCGAACGTGACCCAGCCGCGGCCGTCGATATAGGCCTCGACCCACGAATGGGCGTCGCTCAGCCGCACCATGAAGTAGCGACCGTAGGGGTTCCACTCGCCCTGCTGGAAGCCCGCCACCACCCGGCTCGGAATGCCTTCGCTGCGCAGCATCACCGCCATCGCGGCCGCGAAGTACTCGCAGTTGCCCGACCGGCGCACGAAGAGGAACTCCTCCAGCGGCGGCCGGCCGGTCTGGCGCTTCAGCGCCAGCGTGTAGCGGTAGCTCGTGCTGAGGTGGTCGCTGATCCGCTGGGCGACGGTCTGCGGATCCGGGGCGCCGGCCCGGACCTCGTGGGCGAGCCGCCCGACCTCGGGTGACAGCGCGGGCAGCTGCAGGTAGCGGCCGCGCTCCGCGGCGGACATCGGCACCATCGAGCGCGCGCGGCGGTCGGGCGACTCCACCTCGGACTCCACTAGGTAGTGCAGGCGCGCCGGCGCGTGCGAGGTCGACAGGCTGCCCATGTCGTCCATCACCATCGAGGGCGCGCGCAGCTCCATCCGGAGGACGCGGGGGGCTCCGAACAGCGCGTCGGTGCCGATCGGCTCGAGGTAGATCTCCTGCCGCAGGACCGGCGCGCCGGTCTCCGGCAGCCCCACGCCGAAGTCGCTGGCCGCGCCGCGGCGGAGAAAGCGCCGCGGCGAGGACATGCCCGACCACGTGATCCCGTCGAAGTGGTCGAAGGCAACGCCCCGCCACCGCAGGGTCGGCAGCCGCGCGGGATCGACCCGCTCGTCGGTGAGGTAGACGCGCATCACCACGGTGTGGTCGTTCTCGATGTCACCGAAGCTCCCGAGGTCCACCCGGTCCGAGAACCCGGTCACCATGCGCCCGACCTGCGCGCGTAGCGGCAGCGCGGCCTGGCCGACGCGCGGGATGATGAAGAAGAGGCCGCCGGCGAGCGAGAAGGTGATGGCGGCGGCCACCAGGCTCACACGGGTGAGCGGGCCGCGGAAGAACACCCGGCGGGTGGTGGTGCCGGTCGGCCCGCGCTGCCCGGCCTGGTCCAGCTCGGTCACCACGTGGTTGAGCATCAGCATCGAGGTGCCGAGCAGCAGGAAGACCACGAAGACCAGGAGGAAGCTCGGGTTGAAGCTGATGGCGGCGGCGGCCACCAGCATGAAGAACGAGAGCAGCCCCGCGTCGCGGAGGTCCTTCAGGCCGCGGCGCACGAACAGGCGCAGCAGGATCAGGAACAGCAGCAGGTGGACCATGCCGTCGAGGAGCGAATAGGCGAGATAGAACAGGTCCACCGTGACCGCCACCGCCGCGGTGGCGACCAGGCTCCAGCCGAGCAGCGGCCGCACCGCGCCACGCTCGCGCGCCTGCTCGTGGCCCCACCCGACCAGGATCGCCACCACCACCAGCGCCGCCCCCACGGGCCCGATGAGCCCGGCGCCGTAGAGCGCGGCCACGCCGGTGCCCACCATCAGGTACGTCAACACGCGGAGGGCGAGGAGCGCCGGCATGTCAGGCGAGCGGGATCCGGATCTCGCGGAGCCGGCGGCCGGGGCGGCCGACGTCGAGCGAGGCCGGCGCCTCGGCCGCGTGGATGTCGCCCGCGGCCGAGCCGTTCGGATCGTAGAGCGCCAGCGCGGTGAGCACCCGGCGCAGATGCGGGCGGCCGTGGCCGAGCGGCACGTGCACGCCCGGTCCGTCGAGCGCGACGCCGGCGCCGGCGCGAACCAGGGCCACCGCGGCGGACGCGGCCTCGGACAGGCCGGCCTCGAGCGCGTCGCTCCCCGCGCTTCCCCGACCCACCAGCACGAGGCGCGCGTCGTGGCTCGTATCGGCCTCCAGCTCGCGCACCATCAGGGTCTCGGCCTTGGCGCTGCTGCGCCAGTGGATGAAGCGGGGATCGTCGCCGGAGCGGTAGTTGCGCAGGTCGTAGAGATCGTTGCCGCGGCCCCGTCGCCGGGCCGCCGCGTCGCCCAGCTCACCCAGGTAGCGCAGGGACTCGGCGGACATCGGGCGGACCGCCGGGAAGACCAGCACCTCGTCGGCGAGGGCGGGGCGTCCCGCCTTCACGAAGAGGCCGAACGGGAAGCCGGTGGTGATGCGCACGCCGGCGAGCCGGTGGCGCCCGCGCCGGGGCAGCGCCTCCTCCCACGTCGCGACACGCTCGACGCCCGCCTCGATGCGACGGAAGTAGACGAAGCGTCGGCCCGACTCCATGGCCTGCGCCGCCGGGGCCAGCAGCGCGACCGTGATCGAGTACGAGGTCAGCGCGCGCTTGCGATTCACGATGCGGGCGCCGAAGAGGGCGGGCTGCCCCGCGTAGATCTCGGCGGGCACGACGCCGGTCAGCGCGAGGCCGCGCATCGCCTGCTCGGAGAGGATGCCGGAGACCACCACCAGGGCGAGCAGGGCCGAGACCAGCAGGTAGAGGAGGTTGTTGCCGGTGTTGATGGCCGCCACGCCCAGCGCCACCGCGACGAGGAGGCACCACCATCCGTCGCGGGTCGGCTTGATGGTCCGGCGCGGGTGGAACAGGGGCCGGATCGTGGCGCGGAGCGCCGACCAGATCAGCTTCACTGCAGGGTTACCGCGGGACGGGCACGTCCTGGAGAATGGCCGCGACCGCCGCCTCGGCGTCCATGCCGACGGCGGCCGAGCCGGCCACCGAAGCCTTCACGATCACGCGGTGGGCGAGCGCGGCCACCGCGAGGTCCTTGATGTCGTCGGGCAGCAGGTAGTCGCGGCCGTCGGCGAGCGCGCGGGCCCGCGCCGCGCGCAGCAGGGCGAGGGAGCCGCGTGGGCTCACTCCGAGGGCGAGGAGCGGCGAGCGCCGCGTGGCCGTCACCAGCGCCACCAGGTAGTCGAGCACCGACTCCTCGGCGCGCACGCGCTCGGCGGCCTCCTGCAGGCCCAGCACCTCCTCGACCAGCACCACCGGCGCCAGCCCGGCGGGCGGCGGCGCGGCGTCGCCGCGCAAGACCGCCTTCTCGTCGGCGGGACCCGGGTAGCCGATGCGGATGCGCAGCAGGAAGCGGTCCAGCTGCGACTCGGGCAGCGGGAACGTGCCCTCGTACTCGCGCGGGTTCTGGGTGGCCAGCACCATGAACGGGCGCGGCAGCGGATACGTCGAGTGGTCCAGCGAGACCTGCGCCTCGTTCATGGCCTCGAGCAGGGCCGACTGCGTCTTCGGCGTCGTGCGATTGATCTCGTCGGCGAGCACGATGTTGGTGAAGAGCGGCCCGGGCTTGAAGACGAACTCCGCGCTCTTGGGCTCCCACACCGTGACCCCCAGCACGTCGGACGGCAGCATGTCCGAGGTGAACTGGATGCGCTGGAACGAGGCGCCGATGGAGCGGGCCAGCGCGGCGGCCAGCGTGGTCTTGCCCACGCCGGGGACGTCCTCGATGAGCAGGTGGCCGCGGGCGACCAGGCCGATGACGGCCAGCCGCACGACCTCGGGCTTTCCGACCAACGTGCGCCCGACGCTGTCCTCCAGACGCCGGATGATCTCCGTCGAGCCGCCCATAGATTTCCACTATACCGTACGCGGATTTTTCACTCGGCGCGCTGGTCCGCTCTTGCGTCATCGGCTACAATGCGCGCGCCATGCCTCTCGAGCCACCCGCGCCGCCCCGCTGGCCCAACGAAGCGCGCACCGCTTGCGCCTTCACCTTCGATCTCGACGCCGAGACCCTGTGGATGGCGCGGGGAGTCAACGAGCCGGTGGCGCTGTCGCAGGGCCGCTTCGGTCCGGTGGAGGCGCTCCCGCGCATCCTCGCGCTGCTGCGCACGCACGAGATCCGCGCGTCGTTCTTCATCCCGGCCTGGGTGGCCGAGCACTACCCGGACGCGGTGCGCGCGATCGCCGACGGCGGCCACGAGATCGGCTGCCACGGCGACAAGCACGAGCGGGTGAGCGACCTGCCGCCCGACCGCGAGGAGGCCATCCTCGCCCGCAGCGTCGAGGTGCTCACGCGGCTCGGCAAGACGCGGCCTATCGGCTACCGCGCGCCCGCTTGGCAGCTGTCCGCCGCCACCATTCCCCTGCTGGTCAAGCACGGCTTCGCCTACTCGTCGAACATGATGGATCGGATCTCCCCGTACCTGCACGAGGCGGTGGACGGCCGTCGGATCGTGGAGATCCCGGTGTCGTGGGTGCTCGACGACGCGCCCTACTTCATGTTCACCGGGCAGCGGTCGATGCAGCCGCCGGGACCGGTGCTGCAGGGCTGGCTGACCGAGTTCGAGGGCATCGCCGAGACGCGCGGCATGACGAACTTCACCTTCCATCCCCAGATCATCGGCCGGCCGTCGCGGTTGGCCTGCCTGCGCGAGCTGATGGACCACGTGCGCCACACCCCGCGGGTGTGGATCGCCTCGCTCGGAGAGATCGCGACCCACTACCGCGCCGCGGTCGAGCGCGGCGCGAGCGCGGCGGGCTAGGAACGGAACGCGGGCGCGATCTCCGCCATGAACCGATCGAGCGTGGGCCGCCGATCGGCGGGGAGCAGGAAGGTCGGGATGAACAGCATGCCCACGCCGGCGGACCGCAGCGCGGCCAGCTTGTCCTTGATCTGGCTCGGGCTGCCCGCCAGCACGGTGTCGCGCGCCTTCTCGGCGTCGGCGCCCATGCGCTTCATGTAGGCCTGCTCCGCGCGCTCGACCCCGGCGCGATCGTCGGCGAAGGCCAGCACCATCACCGCGGAGCGGAGGATCTGCTTGGGATCGCGACCCACCCGGGCGCAGTGCTCGTCGAGGATGCGGCCCTTGTGAGTGAGGGTGGCCGGACCGCCCCACACGTTCCAGTGATCGGCGTGCTGGGCCGCGATGCGCAGCGTGACCTTCTCGCCGCCGCCACCCACCATCAGCTCGGGATGCGGCCGCTGCACCGGCTTGGGCATCAGGGGCGCGTCGTCCAGCTGGTAGTAGCGGCCCTTGTAGCTCGCGCGGGTCTCCGTCCAGAGCGCCTTGAGCACGCGGCATGCCTCGTCGAGCCGCTTGAGCCGCTCGCCGGTGGTGTAGAAGTCCATCCCGTACGCGCGGTGCTCGTTCTCCTGCCAGCCCGCTCCGATGCCGCAGATGAGACGGCCGCGCGAGATGATGTCCACGTTCGCCGCCATCTTGGCCAGCAGCGCGGGATGCCGGTACGTGTTGCCGCTGACGATGGTGCCCACCCGCATCCGCTGAGTCTCGGCGGCCAGCGCGGCGAGCGCGGTCCAGCACTCCAGCGTATCGCCCACCCGATCCGCGGTGTTGGGCATGAAGTGATCGGTCACGCAGGCCGCGTCCCAGCCGGCCTGATCCGCGTAGCGCCACAGCGAGAGCACGTCGTCCCACGTCGGCCCGGTCATTCCCTGGAAGAGCGCGAATCTCATGGTGGCTGGATGCTACGGGCCGTCGCGAGGGAGGTCAAGTGGAATCCGGCATCCTGATCATCCATCCCGGCGCGCTCGGCGACGTGCTGCAGGCGGTGCCCGCGCTGCGCGGTCTGCGCGCCGTCTCGGCGGGTGCACCGCTCGTCTTCGCGGGCCAGCCGCGCCTCGGCCGGCTGCTCGTCGCGCTCGGCGTCGTCGACGAGGCGCGCGGCTTCGACTCGCTCGGGCTCGAGGCGCTCTTCACGCGCGAACCGGTGTCCGCGACACTGGCCGCGCTGGTCGCGCGCGGCGACCGCATCGTGTCCTGGTTCGGCGCGCGCGAGCCGCTGTATCGCGAGCGGCTGGCCTCGCTCGCGCGCGAGACGATCGTCGCGCCCTCCGTCCCCGACGCCGAGACGCCGGTGTGGCGTCACCTGATCTCCACGCTCGAGCCGTGGGGCGTCACCGCGGCGGAGCCGCTCGGCCCGCTCCGCCTCGCCGGCCCGGTGCCCGCGCGCGCATCGCTCGTGGTGCACCCGGGCAGCGGTGGAGCCTGGAAGCAGTGGCCGGCCGAGCGCTTCGCCGAGGTGATCCACGCGGTGACCGCGCGGCGTCCGCTACCGGTGATCGTGCACCAGGGCCCCGCCGACGTCGCCGCCGCCGATGCGCTGATGGCGCACCTCCCGGCAACCTGCGCTCGCCTCGTCGAGCCGGACCTCCCGACGCTGGTTGCCGCGCTCGCAGCCGCACGCGTCTACCTGGGCGGCGACTCGGGCGTGAGCCACCTCGCCGCGGCGATAGGCGCCCCGAGCGTGATCCTGTTTCCCGCGGCGACCCGTCGGCGGTGGACACCGTGGAGTCCGACGGCGGTCCCGCTGACCATGACCGGCGAGCCCGAGGACGTGGCGGCGGTGGCGCGAGAGATCGAGCGGCTGCTCGAGGGATGAAAACGGGCGCGGGCGGCCTGGTGGCCCACCCGCGCCGTAGTGCGTCTCGGGTAACGGCTACTTCTCGTTGTAGGAGCGCAGCATCCAGGCCATCTTCTCGTGCTTCTCCATCAGGCCGGTGAGGAAGTCGTTGGTGCCGGCGTCGCTGTGCTTCTCCATCACCGTCTCGAGATCGGCCCGCAGGGTGCGGACCATGGCCTCGTGATCGGATTGCAGATTCGCGACCATGGCGAGCGAAGCGGGCTGCTTGCCCGGCTGCTCCGTCAGTCGCGAGTGCTGCGAGAACTCAGCGAGGGTCCCGTGGGCCTTGCCGCCCAGCGAGCGGGCGCGTTCGGCCACCTCGTCCACCATCTCGTCGAGGGCCTCGTACTGCTCCTGGAAGAACTTGTGCAGGTCGTTGAACTGCGGCCCCACCACGTTCCAGTGATAGTTCCGAGTCTTGGTATAGAGCACGTACTCGTCGGCGAGCAGGGTATTGAGGATCTTGACCACGCCGTCGCGGTTGGATTCGGACAGTCCGATATTGAATGTCATCGCTCTCTCCTTACCCTTTCGATGCGACGAGCGGGCCGACGGTTGCAGGCCTACTGCTTGGCGATGACGTGATCCTTGATCTTGTCGTAGGTGGCCTTGGGCAGGACCTTCTTCTGTACGAGCTCGTCCTTCCGCTTGTAGGGGCGGTTCTGGACGATCTTCTTGGCGTAGGCGTCCCCGATGCCGGGGATGCTCTTGAGCTGATCCTCGCTGGCCGTGTTCAGGTCAAGCGGCTCGTGGCTCATCGAGTCCTTGGCGGCCGGCTTCGACGGCGCCGGGGCCGGCTTCGCCGCCTGGGCCCAGACCGCGGGCGCGCTCAGGGTCCCCAGCGAAAACAAACCGACGACGAGCATTGCGACCAATCGCCTCATGGCAGGTCCTCCCTCTGGTTGAGTGCTCCGTCCGGTCACCGAATGCCCAGCAGCTCCACCTCGAAGATCAGGGTCGCGCCGGGAGGAATCACCCCGCCCGCTCCCCGGTCACCGTAGCCCAGGTGCGCCGGGATGATGAGCTTGCGCTTGCCGCCGACCTTCATCGACATCACGCCCTCGTCCCAGCCTCGGATGACGCGGCCCTTGCCGATCGGAAACTCGAACGGGGTGCCGCGGTCGACCGAGCTGTCGAACTTCGTCCCGCTCTTGAGCCAGCCCGTGTAGTGCACGCTCACCGTGTCGCCGGCCTTGGGCCCGGCGCCGGTTCCCTCCACCAGGTCGACGTAAGCCAGGCCCGTCGCGGTTTCCACGACCTGCTCGTCCGATCGATCGCTCATGCCAGATCCCTCATGGTTGTCGCTCCTTTGGCGCTCCATAGTACCAGCGGTGCAGCCGCGCCGGCGCCACTCCGCAGAAGTGCAGGAAGCGCAGCGTCCACATCAGGACGATGGTGCGCAGCGGGCCCTCGCTCTCCCACTTCCGCGCCGACGTGGTCACGCGCAGGCGGAGCGCGCACACCCGGCCTCGATGCTTGAGCCGGCGGCTCAGCTCGATGTCCTCCATCAGCGGGATGTCGGGGTAGCCGCCGACCGCGTCGAAGTCGGCACGGCGAACGAAGATGGCCTGATCACCGGTGCAGATGCCGCTACACCGGGACCGCAAGTTCATGAACCACGCGACCATCCCGAGCACCGGGCGCGCGCTGTCGAAACGCACGTCGAAGCGGCCGGCGATCACCCCGGGCTGCGCGAGCGCACTGGCGATTGCGCCCAACGCGCTCTCCGGCAGCCGCGTGTCGGCGTGGAGGAAGAGCAGCGCATCGCCGGCCGCCGCGGCCGCGCCCGCGTTCATCTGCCGCGCCCGCCCGCGCGGCGCGGTGAGCAGCCGAGCGCCGGGATGACGGGCCACCACGTCGGCCGTCCCGTCCCGGCTATCCGCGTCCACGACGAGCACCTCTGCCTCCGGAGCGGCGCGCGTGAGGTCAGGCAGGAGCCGGGCGAGGTTGGCCGCCTCGTCGAGGGCGGGAATGACGATGCTGAGCCGCTTCACCGGTCCGGGCCGCCCGGCGCGAGGGTGATCGCGTCGTAGTAGGCGACCGCGCGCTCCCCCGTGTCGTCGGTGTCGGTCATCAGCGCGATGCCCACGATGCGCGGCGGGTCGCCGCCAACGATCCGCCGGAAGTCCGCGTAGATGTCGTGCGACTCGGTCACCCAGCGTCCGGCCTCGGCGGCGCCGCTGCGGGCGACGACGATCCGGGCGCGATCGGTGTAAGCGGACTCCAGCACGGTCCCGACGGGCAGGCGGCTCTCCCACACGTAGACCAGGGCGAGACCGGGCGGATATTGCCCGTAGATGAGGCGATAGGCGGCGTAGAGCGCGCGCTGCCACACGGTAGCCGACGCCGGATCGTAGCGATACGCCACGTAGACGCGCGCGACGAAATCGTCACCGCTCTTCCTGCGCGGGTCCGCGCGCGCCAGCACGCCCTCCACCTTCCAGCGCCAGGAGAGGATCCGGTACTCGTGCGGATCGAGGTCGAGCGGACGATAGAGGCCGGAGGCCGCGCCCTCGCTCTCCGCGCGCAGCACCCAGCCCTCCCCGTCACGCACCACGGTGTAGCGGGTGTGCCGCGGCACGCGCGGGAATGCTTGCAGCTGCCAGCCGGGCGGGGGATCCGACGCTGCCGTCGGCGGCGCGAATCCCAGCACGAGCGGCTCCGCCGCGAGCGCTCCCCCCGGCGCGGCGCCCAGGACGAAGAACAGCGCCGCCAGGCGTCCGAGCCGCCGCATTACCCCGCCTTGAGCAGGTCGTCGAGCGCGGCGCTGCGTCCGCGCAGCCAGCGGGGCAGCAGGGAGAGCCCCACGATCAGCAGACCGGCCACGCCGAGGAGCAGCAGCATGCGACGGACGTCCCACGCCCCGGCCACGACCGCGCCCGCCGCGGTGGTGAACGCTACGGTGGCCGGCAGCATGCAAAGCCAGGAGGTCAGCGTGTAGGCGCCGAAGCCGATCGACGTGAGTCCGTAGGCGTAGTTCTGCAGGTTGAAGGGGAAGATCGGAACCAGCCGCGTGATCATGACGATCCGGGCGCCGTGACGGGCCACTGCCCGGTCGATCCGGCCGAGCGCGGGGTACGGCGCCATCCAGCGCGCGACCGCCCCGCGGGCCACATAGCGGGCGAGGAGGAACGAGAGACAGGCACCGGCGGTCGAAGCGATGGAGGTGTAGACGGTGCCCCAGACCGGGCCGAAGACGAGCCCGGCCAGGATCGTCAGCGGCAAGGCCGGTACGAAGGCGACCACCGCGGCCACATAGCCCGCGATGAACACGACCGGCGCCCACGCGCCGAAGCCGCCGATCCACTCGCGCAGGCGGGCCAGGTTGTCGAGCCGCACCACGTCGGCCAGGCCGAGCACGCGGACCGCCACCACCGCGAGCACCAGCCCGACGAGGACGAGACCGACCAGCCGCCGGCTCAGTACTTGCCCCCGGCGCGCTCGCGAGCGGGCAGGT
>DATFWA010000187.1:0-4943 GCA_035259825.1 Candidatus Methylomirabilota bacterium
CGACGAGGACGTGGTGGGCACGCCGGGCGAGGGCTTCTACCACCTGATCGACTCGCTCAACCCCGAGCGCATCGTCATCGGGATCGAGGCGGTGGGTATCGGCCGGGCCGCGCTCGAGCGCGCGGTCCAGTACGCGAAGGAGCGCGTGGTGTTCGATCGGCCCATCGGGAAGAACCAGGCGATCGCCCATCCGCTGGCCCACGCGATGGCCCAGCTCGACGCGGCCGAGATGATGTGCCTGAAGGCGGCGTGGCTATTCGACAACGGCAAGCCATGCGGCCGCGAGGCCAACGCGGCCAAGATGCTCGCGGCCGAGGCCGGCTTCAACGCCTGCGACGCCGCGCTCCAGACTTTCGGCGGATTCGGCTACGCCAAGGAATTCTACGTGGAGCGGCTGTGGCGCGAGATCCGCCTCTACAAGATCGCGCCAGTGTCGCAGCAGATGGCCCTCAACTACCTGGCCGAGCACGTCCTCGGGCTGCCGCGCTCCTACTAGGGATTCCGGACGTGGATCTGCTGCTCAGCACGCACGACACCGGCTACGAGCGGCCCGACGGTCCCACCATCGCGAAGGTGCTCGCCTCGCTCGACGGCGGCCGCAACGTGGTCGCCACCCTCGGCACCTCGGACGCGAGCTACCTGCAGGCCACCGGCGGCGTGCAGACCGGCTTCGGCCTCGACCTGCAGGAAGGCTCCCTGGAGCGGCGCCTCCGCACCCGCGATCGCGCCCTGCCGCTGGCCTGGGTGACCGAGGCCTTCTTGCGCTACGCCCGCGGCGATCTGGCCTGGCGAGAGGCGGTGGAGTGGGAGCAGGACCACATCGTGCCGGCGCGCCCGTCGTGGACGAACAGCTGGGCCGCCTACATCGTGCTGCTGGTCGGCGTCGCCGGCCTCATCTGGCTCTGGCACACCTGGCGCGCCGCGCCCTGATCGCCGCGCGTCCGTCCCCTCAGTCGCGCGCCGGCGCCACCACTGCGCGCTCGTGGAGCGCGCTCAGGATCTCGGCGATGCCGGCCTGCGCCCACACGTCGTAGAACGGCGAGTCGAGCAGGGCCCCGATGTCGCGCCCGCCGCGCGCCCTCGCCTCCTCCGCGGTCTCGTCGGCCCGCGCCGTCCGCAGGTGCCCGAGAATCCGCTCTTTGCGGTAGATCGCGGGGTACTCCACGTAGCGGTACAGCTCCGCGAAGTCTCGCGTGAAGAAGACCGCGACCGGGACCGAGGCCCACCGCTGACCGTTCTTCTCGTTGGCGTACTCCACTACCAGGTCGGCGTTGCCGCCGGCGGCCGGATCGGGCAGCCCCTTCATCAGCATCGTCTCGCCGTCGCGGACGAAGATGCGCAGGTCGAGGCCGCCCGCCTCGGCGAGCCGGGCCAGATGCGGGACGTCGCGACGACAGTCGGACGACCAGTCCTCGGAGAGGACCGCCACCTTCGCCGGTCCGCCCGGCTGCGCGGCGAGCCACTGGATCGCCTCGGTCTGCTCGGGGCCGAGCCGCGCCCGCTCGTACCGCTCGCGCAGGTATCCGCTCCAGTCGAGCCGCGGGCGCACCAGGCTGAACCGGCGGATGTCGAAGCCCTCGCGAGCCAGGTTCGCGGACGATCCGCAGAATCGCACGTACTCGTCGAAGGTCATGCCGCTGGCGAATCGCTCCGGCGTCATCCGTCGATGCCTTCCGTCTTGTGAACTCGCGGTGCGCTGCGCTACGCTGCGGGCCCGTGACCGCTCGTCGACTCCAGGTGGCGCTGCTGGTAGTCTACGTCGTCTTCGTGGCCTACGGCTCCTTCTTCCCGTTCAACTTCACGTACGACCCCCACGCGCTGCAGCGCCTCCTGGACTCGCCGCTACCGCGCCTGCACGACGCGAGTGGCCGCCGGCTGGTGTCGCTGCCCGACCTCGTCTCCAACATACTGCTGGGGGCGCCGGTCGGGATCCTGTTGATTTGCAGCGGGCTCGCCGGGACCGGCTTCTTCACGCGCCTCGTCGCGGTGGTCGGGCTGGACACGGCGCTCGCGTCCGCGGTGGAGATCGCTCAGATCTATCTCCCCGGGCGCACCCCCTCGCTCATCGACGTGATCGCGCAGGTGATCGGCAGCATGGGCGCCGCCGTCGTCACCCACGCGCTGCTGGCCGGCTCGGAGCGGCCGGCCGGCCCGCGTCTCGCCGACGCGCTGCATCGCCGGCCCGCGCTGGCCGGCCTCCTCGTGGTCGTGGCCGTCCTCGCCGCCGACGCGCTCTATCCGTTCGCGGTCACGCTCGACGTCTCCACGGTCTGGGAGAACCTGAAGGCCGGCACGTGGCGACCGCTCGGCAGTCTCGGCCGCGCCTTCTGGCCGGACCTGGTGGTCGAGAAGGCCTTCGCGTACGCGGCCGCCGCCGTCCTCGCGCGGGCGGCGCTTCGAGGTGTGCCGGTCCGCGCGGCCGGTCTTCTTTCGTGGATCGGCACCACGCTGCTCGCGATCGGCCTGGAGGGCGGCAAGCTCATGATCGTCGGACGGGCCCCGAACGTCGACAACATCCTGCTCGCGGCGGCGGGCGGCTTGCTCGGCGTCACCGTGCTGCCGGCGATGGCTCGGCGGCGGATCGTCCGCGAGCACGGCTCCGCGCTGCTCGTCGCGGGCGCGGTCGCGCTGCTGGTGTACGAGGAATTGACGCCCTTCACGGTCATCGCCTCGCCGCAGGCGCTGCCCGGACGGATCGCCCGCATCGAGTGGGTGCCGTTCACCTCGTACTACGGCGCGGACGTGCAGTCGGCTCTCTTCGATCTGGCCAAGAAGGTCGGGCTGGGCGCGCTGGTGGGCGCGGCCATGCGCCACGCGTGGCCCCGGCCGCGGCTCCTGCTGGTCCTCCTCCTCGGCGCGCTCCTGGAAGCGGCCCAGGTCCTCCAGCCCGTCCACACGCCCGCGGTCACCGACGCGCTGATGATCTACGTCGGGGCGATCGTGGGGGCGCGCCTGGTCGCGCGCAGCCAGATCGTGACCGCCCGGTCCGCGGTCACCCGCCCGACCGCCTGACCGTCAGGACCAGAGCCGGCGGCTGGCGAGGGAGGCGCCCTCACTGAGGGCGGCGAGCTTGGCCCACACCACCGAGTGGGCCACCATCTCGGAGCCCGCGAAGGTGCCGAAGCCGCAGTCGGTCGAGGCGATCACCCGCGTGCGGTCGCCGACCGCGTCCACCGCTGCCACGATGCGGTCGGCCACCACCTCGGGATGCTCGACGTAGTTGGTGGTGGTGTCGACGACGCCGGGCAGGAGCAACATGGAGGCGGGCAGCCGGTGCTGCTTCAGCACCCGGTACTCGTGCTGGTGGCGCGGGTTGGCCAGGGGCAGCGAGAGCGCGCCCACGCGCGCCTTCAGGATGACGGGCAGGACCGCCTCCAGCGGCACGTCGTGGGTGTGCGGGCCGTCGTAGTTGCCCCAGCAGAGGTGGAGCCGGATGCGGTCGGCCGGGATCCCCGCGGTGGCCTGGTTGATCGCGCTCACGTGCAGGTCGACCATCTGGACGAAACGATCGAGCGAGTCGTGCTGGAAGAAGCGGGCGCGCTCCATGGCCAGGTCCGGGCAGTCCACCTGCAGGAGCAGACCGCGCTGGTGGATCAGCTGGTACTCCTTCCGCATCTCGCCGGCCAGCGCCATCACGTACTCTTCGTGCGAGCGGTAGTGGGCGGAGAGCAGGATGGTGGCGATCACTCCCGGGGACGCGGCGGTCATGAAGCGCTCGACGAACCGCCCGGCCCGGCCTTCGGTCGCGTTCATGAACCCGTCGCACTCCGCGGCGGCGGGGCCCAGGTCGGCGTACTCGATCTCCGCGATGGCCTGGGGGGCGTCCGCGATGCGGGCGGCGTCGCGCCGCCGCCGGGCCAGCATCTCGGCGTAGTCGGGGAAATCGATCAGGTCGCGCGCGAGCTGTCGGCGGCTCGTGCCGCCGAAGCCCCGCATGCGCCCGGCCACGTAGGTGGAGAAGCCGGCGCGCGGCTGCTCGCCGTTGTTGATGACGTCGATGCCCGCGTCGAGCTGGCCCGCCACCACGCGCTCCACCCCGGCGGCGGCCTCGCGGTCGAGCGCGGCGGCGTCCACCGGCTCGCCGCGGTCGCGCCGGACGAGCAGCTCCCGCAGGGCGGGCGCCCGCGGGAGACTGCCAACGTGGGTGGTCAGGATGCGCGCGTCGCTGCGCTGCACGGGCGCGCCTCAGCTCTCACCGCGCCGGCGGCTCACGACCCGGCCCGCGGCCCCAGCTCGCGCTGCAGCCAGTCGGAGAGCAGGTACTTCTCGAAGCGCAGCTGATCGATGCCCGAGGGCGCGGAGCGGTCCAGGTAGTTGACGTCCACCAGCTGGCGCGTGCCGCTCCGCAGCTCCTTGCCCTCCGCGTCCAGGACGCGGAACGTGAGGTCGATGCGCGGCGGGTAGACGTCCTTCATGGTCCGCAGGTCGCAGAAGAACGGGTTGCGCCAGACCTCGATGTCGCCCGCCATGTCGATGTTGGTCACCGTGATCTCCATCCGTTGTCCATCGGGAAGCAGACGGGTGGCCGCGGTCTTGAGATAGCGCTCCAGCTGGGCGGCGAGCGCGGTGACGTCGGCGGGCCGGGCCACGCAGCTCGTCTTGAAGTCCGTGAACTTCTGCGGGTTCGCAAGCTCGACGGTCACGCGGTCGTCCTGGGCGGCCGCCGGACATGCCAGGGTGAGGATGGCGAGGACGATCATCAGCACGGTCTTCATGGTCGAGATCTCCTGAGTTGCGGGCAGCACCTAGCCGGCCCGGGGAGTGATCTGGATGAGAGGGGCTGGCTCGGTCTCGATCTGGATCGTGGTGTGATCGATGCCGAATCTGGCGTGGAGGATGAGGTGCAGCTCCTCGAGGATCTTGTCGCTGCGCGCGCCGCTCTCGACGACCACGTGCGCGCTCATGGCCTCGCGGCCCGAGGTCAGCGTCCACACGTGCAGGTC
>DATFWA010000188.1:0-14697 GCA_035259825.1 Candidatus Methylomirabilota bacterium
AACGGGGCGAACCACTTGTAGCGCTCGTCGTGCGCGGGCTCGAGACGCCGGATGGCCTCCTCTTTCGACTCGGCGAGGTAGAGGCCGACACCCCAGCAGAGGTCTTCGCCGAGCTGCTTGGGCCGTCCGTGACGCGCGCACACGTCACGGTAGGCGCGCACGACCTGGTCGAGCACCTTCTCTCCGTTGAGGGTGACCATCGCCTTGAGCCCCATGCGGCCCATATAGTCGATGGTCTTGCCGCTGGCGATCGGCATCCAGATCTCGACCGGCCGGTGGATCGGCCGCGGCACGCACGTGATCTCGCGGAGACGATAGCCCCGGTAGTCGACGTCGGGCGGGATCACGTAGTACTTGCCCCGGTGGCTCCACGATTCCTCGTTGAAGCACTTGAGCAGCACTTCCATCTGCTCCTCGAACATCTCCCGGTTGGCCGCCGCGTCGAGCAGCGGCGCCCCGAAGGACTCAACCTCTCGAGTGTGGTAACCACGGCCAACGCCCATGATCACGCGGCCATTGGTCACGATGTCGGCCATCGCGTAGTCCTCGGCCAGGCGCACCGGATGCCACATGGGCAGGATGTTGAACGCGCAGCCGAGCTTCAGGCGACGGGTCTGGGTCGCGAGCCAGAGCGAGAGCTGCACGAGGTTGGGCAGCACCTCGTAGCCCTCTCGCTGGAAGTGGTGCTCGGCCGTCCACAGGCAGTAGTACCCGTGCTCGTCCATGAGCTGGGCGACGTCCTTCGCGGTCTGGAAGGCTTCGACCAGACGCTCGTTGGGATACCGCCGCTCCTCAGTCGGCGTTCCCGCGAGGCCCACGTTCTCCAGCTCGATCTGCCCGACGTACAGGACCGAGAATTTGGTGATCACTTGGCTCTCCAGCCTCCGTCCACGACCAGGGTGTGACCGGTGATGTAGCCCGCCTCGTCCGAAGCCAGGAAGCAGACCGCCGAGGCGATCTCCTCGACGGTGCCCCTGCGGCCGACGGGAGCGATCGCGCGCACCGCCGCGTCGTTCACCGCCACACCGCGGCCGCTCATGTCGGGCACGCCGGGCCCCAGGATCTCCTGCGAGTGCGCGCGCAGGCCGGTGAGGATCGGCCCCGGAGCCACCGCGTTGATCGTGATGCCGCGGGCGGAGTAGGTCACGGCCATCTGGCGGGTGAGCCCCACGACGCCGTGCTTCGAGGCCACGTAGGCCGCGCCGCCGCCGGTGCCGTTGAGCCCGGCAACCGACGCCATGTTGATGATGCGCCCGCGCCCCCGCGGCAGCATCTCACGGAGCGCGCGCTTGCAGCCGTGGAAGACGCCGGTGAGGTTGATCCCGATGACCCGCTCCCATACTGCGTCATCGGTCTCGTCGACGTTGAAGTAGCCGTCGAGAATCCCCGCGTTGTTGACCATGATGTCGAGCGGCCCGAGCTGGCTCACCGCGCTGGACACCGCGCGGTCCACGTCGGCGGCGCGGCTCGTGTCGGCCTGGACGCTGGCGCCCTTGCCGCCCGCGCCCATGAGGAGCCGCGCGGTCTCCGCCGCGCTGGTCGCGTCCAGGTCCACCGCGGCCACCCGCGCGCCGCGAGCCGCCATCGCGAGCGCGATGCCGCGACCGATGCCCGAGCCCGCTCCCGTTACCACCGCTACCTTGTCTTGAAGCTCCACGATGTCCCCGATCGGTCAGATGGCGAGCGCGTAGCCGTCTCGGCGAGGATCGGCCCCGGCCATGAGCGCCCCGGACTCCGGCTCGCGCGCGATGCCCTGCCCGCCCCCGACCACCCACGACCAGTCATCGATCACATTGATCCGGTGGCCCCGCCGCTCGAGCGCGGCCCGGGTCTCCTCGGAGATGCGCGACTCGGCGTCCACCAGACGGTCGCGGTACACCCGCACCCGCGGCGCCTCGATAGCCTCCTGCACGTTCAGGCCGAACTCGAGGACGTTGAGCAGCATCTGCGGCTGCGTCTGTAGAATTCCGTACGAGCCGGGCGTGCCGATGCTCAGCGCGAAGGCGCCGTCGCGGAACACCTGCGTCGGCGACATCATGGTGCCCGCCTTCCGGCCCGGGCGCAGCGCGTTGGGCGAGGCCGGTTCACGATCCGACCACTTCAGGATGTTGTTCAGCAGGAGCCCGGTGCCGGGCACCGCGAAGCCGGAGCCGAAGGCCATTCCCAGCGTCTGGGTCACCGACACCACGGTGCCCTCGGCGTCGGCGCACGCGAAGTGCGTCGTCTGCTCGTTCACGAACTGCGCCGGATGGCCCTCGCCGATCTGCCCGGCGAGGCGCTCCCGGCTGTGCCGCTCGCCCTCGCTCACCGCGGCGCGCGCGGCGTCGATGCGGCCGCGCTGCGAGGCGGCGTAGGCCTTGGACACGAGCCCCTTGATCGGCGGCTCGCCGGAGTACGCGTAGGCCAGGCGGTCCGCCGAGCCCAGCTTGATCGCCTCGATCAGGTGATGTAGGTATTCGGGAGAGTTGTGCCCCCAGCCGGCCAGGTCGTAGCCCTCGAGGATGTTGAGTGTCTCGAGCATCTGGAACGCCGAGAACGGCGGCGGCACCGAGCAGATCTCGCAGCCTCGATAGGGGATCGCGAGCGGCGCGCGCCACTCCGGCTCGAACGCGGCCAGGTCTTCCTCGGCGAGCCAGCCGCCCGCTTCCTGCACGGCGCGGGTGATCGCCCGGGCGATCGGTCCTCGATAGAACGCCTCCGCGCCGCCCTCGGCCACCTGGCGCAGGGTCGCGGCCAGCTCCTTGTAGGTGACGATCTTCGCGGGGCGCGGGCCGCCGTTGCCCAGGAACAGCCGCTGGGCCTCGGCGGAGCGCGCGAGCTGACCGCGCGACTGCTCGAAGAACTTCACGTTGGTGAAGGTGAGCGGCACCCCGTTCTCGGCCAGGTCGATCGCCGGGGCGAGCACCCGCGCGCGAGGCATGGAGCCGAAGCGATCGAGCGCGGTGAGCCAGCCGCCCACGTTCCCCGGAGTTGCGCACGACTTCGGGCCGCCCGCCAGCTCGTCCTCAGTGCACCGCGCTGGATCCGACGCTCGCGGAGCGGGCCCGATGAAGTCGAGCACGTGGCGCTCCCCCGTCCGGGCCCGCGAGATCATCATCAGCCCGATGCCGGCCGCGCCCGACATGAAGGGCTCGACGACGTTGAGGGTCGAGGCGACGGCCACCGCGGCGTCGACCGCGTTGCCGCCCTCGAGCAGCATGCGGATGCCGGACATCGACGCGAGGGGATGTGCGGAGGCGACGGCACCGCGCGTGCCCATGATCGTAGGGCGATAGGCGTGACGATGCGGGGGCATAGGGTCTCCTTGGCGGCTCTCGTGTCCGGCGTCATGTTAGGCTCAGCCCACGATGGACGCAAGGAGCCCGTCGCCTGCGCTCGAGGCCGCGCTCGCGCGCGCCCGCTACATGTATGTAACGACCTACAGCAACGCCGGCAAGCCGGGCACCGTCCCCACGTGGCTCTGGCCGCATGCCGGCGACGTGTACTTCACCACCCAGCGCGACACGCTCAAGGCTCGCCGCATCCGGGACAACGGCCGGGTCACCGTGCACATCGGCCGGAAGGACGGCCCGGCCTTCGAGGGGCACGCCGAGTGGGTGGATGGGCGGCCGGACCTGGAGCAGGCGCTGCTGAAATCTTACTGGCGGAAGTACTGGCTGCTCGTCCCGCTGTTCATGGGCCGCTACATCCGGAAGGGCCTGCTGGCCAAGACCAGCGTCCTCATCCGCATCACGCCGCAGCACGAAGTGCCGCGTTGACTGCGGCGGCCAGCTTCGTCATGTCGAACGGCTTCTTGATCACCGCGTCCACGCGGCCGGCGCCGGCGTCCACCGCGTCGGCCCACCCGGTCACGAGCAGGACCGGCATGGAGGCGCGCATGGCCTTGATGGCTCTCGCCACCTCCCAGCCGTTGATGTCCGGCATACCGAGATCGATGATCACGAGATCGTAGTTCGCCTGCTCGAAGCTCCGCAGCGCCTCGCGTCCACCGCCGGCCAGGGTCACGTGGTGCCCGCGGGACATGAGTACGTCGGCCAGCATCTCGCGGACGTCGGACTCGTCGTCCACCACGAGGATGCGGCCCTGTGGCTCCGCCCCGACGACCGGCAGAGCCGCCGGCGCCTCCGCCGACCCCGTCGTGGGGATCCAGAACGTGACGGTCGTACCCTGACCCTCGCCGGTCTCGAGCGAGATTTGGCCTCCATGGCTGGTCACGAGACCGTAGGCAACGGCCAGGCCGAGCCCGAGGCGCTGGACGCCCTTGGTGGTGAAGAACGGCTCGAACGCGCGGTCCCGGATCTCCGGCGACATCCCCACCCCCGAATCGCAGACCGAGACCACCACCCGGCCAGGCTCGCTCCATGACCGTATAAGCACACGCCCACCGGAAGGGAGCGCATCCACCGCGTTCAGGATCAGGCTGGTGAGCACATCTCGGAGCTCGGTCTTCCGCCCCAGAACCGAGCGCAGCTCGCCGGGCTCGAACACAATCGAGACGCCCACGCCCCGCACCTGCGCCTCGTGCTCCCAGCGAGGCCGGGTGAAGTCGATGCTCTCCCGCACCGTCTCGTTCAGGTCCAGCTCGGAGGCGGTGCCGCCGTGCTGGGCGCGGCTGAACGCCTGGATACGTCGCACGGTGTCGGCCGCGTCCACCGAGGCCCGCTCGATGGTGCGAAGCGAGGGAGCCATCTCCGGCACGCGGTTCTTGTGGAGCAGGAGCTGGGTGCGGCCGAGCACGACCGCCATCAGGTTGTTCAGGTGATGCGCCGCGCCCGCCGCCAGCTCACCCACCGCGCGCAGCGTCGCGCCGCGAACGAGCGTTTCCTGCGCCGCCTTGAGGTTGTCGAGCGTGCCCCGGAGATCGGTGACCAAGCGCGCGTTCTCCATCGCCAGCGCGGCCTGGTGCGCGAGCGCGGTCAGTGTCGACTCGTCCCGATCGGTGAACGGTCGGCGCTCACGGTTGAAGGCCCAGAGCACGGCGATCATCTCGCCCGCCGCGTCGGTGACCGGGACGCAGATCATGGTGACCACGCCCTCCGCCGCGCCGCACTCCGCCAGGTCTGGCGGCCGCGCGAAGCGCGTGTCGGCGAAATAGTCGTCGGTACGCAGCGGACGCCGCTCCTTCAAGACGAGTCCGGTGAGTCCCTGCCCCGGCTCGAGGCGCGGCAGGGACGGGGAGCGCGCGCGGGTCCCCACCGCTGTCACCCCCTCGAGCAGCGTGCGCTCCGGGTTGACCACCGAGCAGGCCGCCCCGTCCGACCGGAGGAGAGCCCGGATCTCCCGCACCACCGCACCCAGCGCGGTGACCAGGTCGGGAGACGAGAGTGCGGCCGAGGCCACGCGCTGGAACGCCTCGATCTCCTCGAGCCGACGGAGCGCCTCGGCGTGGATGCGCGCGTTGCGCACCGCCACCGCCGCGGAGGCGGTCAGCGCCTCGGCCAGCGCTACGTCGGCGGCCGAGAACTCGCGCCGCACGCGGGTCATGCACGAGAGGATGCCGATCACGCCGTCGTCGAGCAGGATCGGCACGCACAGCAGGGAGGCGAAGGCCTCGGCCGCGAACCACGGCCGGTTGGCGAGCCGCGGATCCTCCTGCACCTCGGCGAGCGCGAGCGGCTGGCGATGGGTCAGCACCCAGCCGACCAGCGAAGACTGGGTGGGCACCTGCTCCCAGTCGGTGCGCGGCGAGCGAAGAAGGCCCTTGTGCGCGGCGAGACGAAGCGTGTCGTCCGACTCGCCCCGAAGCCAGATGCGCGCCACCTCGGTGTCGAGCCGGGTCAGCGCGATATCGGCCAGCCGCTCCAGGACCTCGGTCAGGTCGAGAGTCGAGGTGAGCAGCCGATTGGACTCGGCGAGAACTTCCAACTCCGGCCGAGAAAGGTCAGTCATTCGTTGGTGGCGCGAGTCACCTGCCGAAGCGTCACGTGCGCGAATCATAGCGCACGAGCCCCGGGTCACGCCACCGTAGAGTGCGCGCGCCCGCAGCGCCTTGACCCTCTCGGAGTTTGGACGTAGCATTCAGTCAGCCATTCTCACGCGGGAGCTCGGTGGTCCGGGCTGAGAGGGCAGCGGGGACGCTGCCGACCGCAAACCTGATCTGGGTAATGCCAGCGAAGGGAGGCCTCGTATGAAAGTCTACGTCTCCGCGTCCAATCCATCGGTTCGTGTCCCATTCCGCGAAGTCGCGCTCACCACCGGCGAGCGGCTGCGGCTCTACGACACCAGCGGCCCCTACACCGATCCCGAGTACACGCCGGACGTCAAGCAAGGGCTGCCGCCCCTGCGCCGTCACTGGATCCTCTCACGCGGCGACGCCGAGCCCGGCGCGGGCGGGCGCTGGGGACTGCGGGCCAAGCCCGGCCGTCGGGTGACCCAGATGCACTACGCCCGCCGCGGCGAGATCACGCCGGAGATGGAGTTCGTGGCTCTACGGGAGGGCATGAGCCCGGAGACCGAGCCGATGATCATCGGCCGCCGGTTCCTGGTGAAGATCAATGCCAACATCGGCAACTCCGCGGTCTCCTCCTCGATCGAGGAGGAGGTCGAGAAGATGACGTGGGCCACCCGCTGGGGCGGTGACACCATCATGGATCTCTCCACCGGCAAGAACATCCACGAGACGCGCGAGTGGATCCTGCGCAACTCGCCGGCGCCGGTGGGCACGGTGCCGATCTACCAGGCGCTGGAGAAGGTCCACGGGAAGGCGGAGGAGCTCACCTGGGAGATCTACCGAGACACCCTGATCGAGCAGGCGGAGCAGGGCGTCGACTACTTCACGATCCACGCGGGCGTGCTCCTGCGGTACGTACCGCTCACCGCTAAGCGCGTGACCGGCATCGTCTCGCGCGGAGGCTCCATCATGGCCAAGTGGTGCCTGGCCCACCACCAGGAGAGCTTCCTCTACACCCGCTTCCGCGAGATCTGCGAGATCATGGCCGCCTACGACGTGGCCTTCTCCCTGGGCGACGGGCTGCGGCCGGGGTGCCAGGCCGACGCCAACGACGACGCCCAGTTCGCCGAGCTGGACACGCTGGGCGAGTTGACCACCATCGCCTGGGAGCAGGACTGCCAGGTGATGATCGAGGGCCCGGGCCACGTCCCGATGCACCTGATCAAGGAGAACATGGACCGGCAGCTCACGGTCTGCCACGAGGCGCCGTTCTACACGCTGGGCCCGCTCACCACCGACATCGCGCCCGGCTACGACCACATCACCTCCGCCATCGGCGCGGCCATGATCGGCTGGTACGGCACCGCGATGCTCTGCTACGTGACCCCCAAGGAGCACCTGGGTCTGCCCGACCGGCAGGACGTCAAGGACGGCGTCATCGCCTACAAGATCGCGGCGCACGCCGCGGACCTCGCCAAGAACCACCCGAGAGCGCGCGAGTGGGACGACGCACTCTCGCGGGCGCGCTTCGAGTTCCGCTGGGAGGACCAGTTCAATCTCTCGCTCGATCCGGAGACCGCGCGGTCCTTCCACGACGAGACCCTGCCCGCCGAGGGAGCCAAGGTCGCGCACTTCTGCTCGATGTGCGGGCCGCACTTCTGCTCGATGAAGATCACGCAGGACGTGCGGGACTACGCGGCCAAGCACGGCATCTCGAGCGAGACCGCGGCGGTGGTCCAGGGCCTGCGCGAGAAGGCGGAGGAGTTCAAGAAGACGGGCGGGCAACTCTACGTGAAGCAGGATCCCACGCCCAGGCCGTAGGAGGCGTTATGGCCGCGTTCACCGACTACGAGCAGTACGACGCCCTCGGGCTCGCCGACCTGGTTCGCCGGGGCAAGGTGACGCCCATCGATCTGCTCGAGGCCGCCATCGAGCGGGTGGAGGCGAGAAATCCCACGGTGAACGCGGTCATCATGCCGCTGTACGACCACGGGCGCCGGGCGATCACCGGCGGGCTGCCCGACGGGCCGTTCCGCGGCGTGCCGTTCCTCCTGAAGGACCTGGGAGCTCCCCTCACCGGGGAGCAGATGACCCGGGGCAGCCGCTTCTTCGCCGACACCCCGCCATCGACCTTCGACAGCGAGAACGTGGCCCGCCTCAAGCGCGCCGGCCTCGTGATCTTCGGCCGCACCAACTCCTGCGAGTTGGGGCTATCGCTGACCTGTGAGCCCCAGCTGTACGGGCCCACGCGCAATCCGTGGGATCCCACCCGGATCTCGTCCGGCTCGAGCGGCGGAGCTGCCGCCGCGGTGGGCGCGCGAATGCTTCCAATGGCGCACGCCAGTGACGGGTTCGGTTCCATCCGCGCGCCGGCCGCGAGCTGCGGCCTCGTTGGGCTCAAGCCCACGCGCGGCCGCAACACGTTCGCCCCGGTGACCGGCGAGGGGCTGGGCGGCTGCTCCACCGAGCACGCGGTCAGCCTCACCGTGCGTGACAGCGCGGCGCTGCTCGACGCCACCCGCGGCGCGGGGCCGGGCGATCCCTACACCGCGCCTCCGCCGGCACGGCCCTTCCTCGAAGAGGTCGGGGCCGTCCCGCGGCCCCTGCGGATCGCCTTCACCACGGTCACCCCGAACGGGGCGTCGGTCGATGCCGAGTGCCTCGCCACCCTGCAGGAGACGGTGCGACTCTGCCGCGAGCTGGGGCACCAGGTCGAGGAGGCCGATCCCGACATCGAGCGGGGCGCGGTGATCCCGACCTTCATCACCCTGGCTGCGGTCAACACGGTGGTCAACCTCTCGACCCATCCCACCGCGGGGCGTCCGGCGCGCGAGGGCGAGGTCGAGAAGGTCACCTGGAACACCGCCAAGCTGGGCGAGCGCACCTCGTCAGCCGACTACGTGCGGGCGACCCAGACCGCGCACCGGCTGGGGCGGCAGATGGCCGCATTCCACTCCCGCTACGACGTGCTGCTGACGCCGGGACTCGGTCAGCTCCCGGTCAAGCTCGGCTGGATCGACATGATGATGCACGACGTGGAGGAGTACTGGCGGCGGGTCTTCGCGTTCTCGCCGTTCACGGTGTGGTTCAACCTGACCGGCCAGCCCGCGATGATGCTCCCGCTCGGCCGATCCGCGGGCGGCCTCCCGGTCGCCGTCCAGCTCGTCGCCCGCTACGGCGACGAGGCCACGCTCTTCCGGCTGGGCGCCCAGCTCGAGGCGGCACGTCCCTGGTTCGCCCGCAAGCCCACGCTCGCCTCGTAGTCCGCAGCCGGCTGAAAAGGGGCGTTGCTAGCGCGGAAGCGCAGCCAGGATCGGATCGAGGTTCTTCGGGTCCGGCTTGAGTGAGCCGACCCCGTGGCTGCGCACGGCGGCCACCACCGCGTCGTTCACCGGGGTAGGCACGCCGAGACGCCGGCCCTGCTGGGTGACGTAGCCGTTGAGATAGTCGATCTCGGTGCGCCGCCCCTTGATCACGTCCTGCAGCATGGACGGCCGACCGCCGCTCAGGAATCGCACGCTCGCCGCCATGTCCGCCTCGACCGCGTCGAAGCCCTTGCCGGAAGCGGCGTCCACGAAGCGCTGCGCCTCCACCCCGTAGATCGGCTCGACCTCGTGGCCGGAGGCGCGGCCGACCTGGATCACCTCGGCGGCCACGTGGATGGCTATGCGGCGCGGAACCGGCGCGGTCCGCACCTCCGCCGAACCCAGCCCGCTGAGGCCGGCCAGCGGGTTGGCCATGCAGTTGATCGCGAGCTTGGACCAGCGCTCGCCCCAGAGGTTCGTGGTGAGCTTGCTGGGCGCCACGTCGTTCATGATCCGCACCAGCTCGCGGGCCCGTGGCGTGTCGCGTCCGTCCTGCTCGCCGATCTTGAAGCCGACCGCCCCGGAATCGGTGCGCATCGCGTGGCCGGGCTCGTACATGCCAGCGCCGATGGTGATGACGCAGCCCAGGCAGCGCGCCTTGCCGACCACGGAGGCCACGCGCTCGTCGTTGACCCCGTTCTGGAAGTCGACGACCACGCCGTCCGGCGACGCAAGATAGGTCAGGGCCATCTGGGCCGCCCACTCGGTGTCGTAGGACTTGACCGAGACGAAGACCGCCTCGAACGGCGCGCCCACGCCCTGCAGCTCGTGGATGTGGAGCGCTTTCACCGGGATCAGGTGGTCGCCGCAGGTGCCGCTCAGTCGCAGCCCGCGCTGCTTCATGGTCTCCACGTGCTCGGGCCACTGGTCGACGAGGGTCACGTCGTGTCCGGCCTTGGTGAGAAGACCTCCCACCACGCTGCCGATGGCGCCCGCTCCGATGATGCCGATCCTCATGACCGTGGGCTCCTCCGTGTGGAATAGCGGAAACACGTCGTGATGTGATCGTTGACCATGCCGGTGGCCTGCATGAACGCGTAGCAGATGGTGGGCCCCACGAAGCGGAAGCCGCGGGTGAGCAGCGCTCGGCTCATCGCCCGCGACTCTGCGGTCTCCGCCGGCACCTGCCCCATCCTCGTCCACGCGTTGCGGATCGGCCGGCCGTCGACGAACCCCCAGAGATAGGCGGCGAGGCTGCCGTGCTCGTCCTGCACCGCGAGCACCTGCCGCGCGTTCGTTACCGTGGCGTCGATCTTGAGGCGGTTGCGCACGATGCCGGGATCCCGCATGAGCGCGGCCCGCCGGCGCGCGTCGAAGCGGGCGACCTTGGCGGGATCGAACCCGGCGAACGCCTTGCGGTAGTTCTCGCGCTTGCGGAGGATCGTCGACCACGACAGCCCGGCCTGGGCGCCCTCGAGCACGAGCATCTCGAACAGGTGCCGGTCGTCGCGGGACGGCACGCCCCACTCCGTGTCGTGGTACTCGATCTCCAGCGGGCCACCGTTGGCCCACGCGCAGCGATTCGGCACGAGCTCCCTACACGGCGTCCGGATCGATGCCGTGCTCCTTGAGCTTCTTGCGCAGGGTATTGCGGTTGATGCCGAGCAGCTGCGCGGCGCGCACCTGGTTGCCCTTGGTCTCGCGCATCACCGCGCGCAGCAGCGGCTTCTCCACCAGCCCCACCATGAGGCCGTGCAGGTTGGCGGAGGCGTGGCCCCGGAGGCCGCGCACGCAGTCGTGCATCTTGCGCTCGATGATCTCCTCCAGCGAGGCGTCGGTGCTCACCGCGGCCGACGCCGAGACCGGGCCGATGGGCAGGTGCTCGGGCATGATCACGCCCGCCGAGGCCATCACCATCGCGCGCTGCATCACGTTCTCCAGCTCGCGCACGTTGCCGGGCCAGTCGTAGCCCACCAGCCGGTCCATGGCGTCGGCCGCGACCACTCGCTCGCCGAGGGGCTCGGCGTACTTGGCGAGGAAGTGCTCAGCGAGCAGCGGGATGTCGCCGCGGCGGTCCCGGAGCGCGGGCAGCGAGAGGGTGACGACGTTCAAGCGGTAGAACAGGTCCTCCCGGAAGCGGCCCGCTTTCATCATGCCCTCGAGATCGCGATGGGTCGCTGCGAGCACCCGCACGTCCATGCGAATCACCTCGTGACCCCCCACCCGCTCGAAGGCGCGCTCCTGGAGCGCCCGTAGGAGCTTCACCTGCAGCTCGGACGGCATGTCGCCGATCTCGTCGAAGAACACCGAGCCGCCGTGGGCCAGCTCGAGCTTGCCGAGCCGTCGCTCCTTGGCGTCCGTGAAGGCGCCCTTCTCGTGGCCGAACAGCTCGGACTCGAGCAGGGTCAGCGGGATGGCCGCGGCCGAGATGCCCATGAACGGCCGCCCCGCGCGCCGGCTGTAGTGGTGCAGCGCCCGCGCCACCACTTCCTTGCCGGTGCCGGACTCGCCGCGCAGCATCACGCTGACGTCGCTGGCCGCCACGCGGCCGATCGCCTTGTAGACCTCCTGCATGGTCGGATGACGCCCCACCAGCGCCCCGAACTCCCAGACCTCTCGGAGGCCGGAGCGGAGTGCGCTGATCTCCTGGGTGAGGCGGCGCGCGGTCAGCGCGCGCTCCGCGAGCAGCAGCGCCTCGTCGAGATCGAAGGGCTTGGCGAGGTAGTCGTAGGCTCCGTCCTGCATCGCCTGGACCGCGGTCTCCATCGTGCCGTGGGCGGTCATGATCACGACCTGCGCGTCCGGCCGCTTCTCGCGCACCTGCTTCAGCAGCGACAGCCCGTCGATACCGGGCATACGGATGTCGAGGAGGATGAGGTCGTAAGGGGCGCTCTCGACCTCCTTGAGCGCGCTCGTGCCGTCCTTGACCGCCGTGACCTGGTAGCCGGCGCTGCGAAAGCCCTTCTCCAGGACCCAGCGGAGGCTGTCCTCGTCGTCGGCGATGAGAATCTGGCCGGTCACGTGTGGCGCCTATCGGGCGATGGGTAGGAAGCAGGAGACGGCGGTGCCGCGGCCGGGCTCGCTCGTGATCTGGATGCCGCCGCGGTGCTCCTCGATGATGCGGTGGCAGAGAGCCAGGCCGAGACCGAGGCCCTTGTCCTTGGTCGTGAAGAACGGCGTGAAGAGCCGGGCCCGCCCGGCTTCCGGGATGCCCTGGCCCTCGTCGATCACCTGGATTTCCGCCATGCTCCGCTGGCCCTGTCCCAGGTCCACCTTGGTAAAGAGCGGATTCATGCTGGGCCGCGTGACCAGGGTCACGCGGCCGCCGTCGGCCATGGCTTCGATCGCGTTCCGCACGAGGTTGTGGAAGACCTGCAGGATGCGATCCTCGTCGGCCAAGATCGGTGGCAGGCTCGGATCGTAACGCCGCACGATCTGGACGCGGCGGCGGCTGGCCATCTCCTCGGAGAGCAGCGCCACGCGCTCCAGCAGCTGGTGCACGTTCAGGGGCACGGGACGCAGCGTCACGGGCCGGCTGATGTCGAGCAGCATCTCGATGATGCGGTTGACCCGGTCCACTTCCTTCAGCAGCACGTCGGTGTATTCGCCGAGACGCGCATCGTCGCCCAGCTCGCGCCGCATGAGCTGGACCGCACCCCGGATAGCGCCGAGCGGATTGCGGATCTCGTGGGCGAGGCCGATCGCGATCTGGCCCGCCGCGGCCAGGGTCTCGCCGCGCCGCACCTCGGACTCGAGCTGGTGCAGGCGGGACACGTCGCGGATCACCGCCACCGCGGCCTCGACGTCTCCGCTTCGGGCCAGCGGCGCGGTGACGATGCTGACGTGGACCGGCCGACCGTCGCCGCCCTCGATCACCGCCTCGGACTCCGATCGGCTCTCACCGGTGGCCAGGGTGTCGCCCAGATGGCGCACCAGCGAGGTGTCGGGCGGGAAGACCTCCTTCAGCGCGCGGCCGATGGTCCGCCGCGCCGATCGCCCAAGCAGGGCTTCCGCGGCCGGATTCCAGAGCATCACCCGGAGTCCATCGTCCACGCCCACTACCGCGTCGGGCAGACCTGCGATGAGGCTCTCGTAGTCCAGGCGGGGCATGCCGCGCGCGCTCAGGGCGACCCGACGCTCATGCGAGCGCCAGGTCGGGCACCGCGTTCAAGGAGAGCGGCGCTCGCTCGCCCGCCTCCAGCCGATCGTGGCCCGCGGCGGCGATCATCGCCGCGTTGTCGGTGCAGAGCCGGCGTGACGGCACGTGCAGGATCCACCCCCGCTCGCGGCACTCGGATTCCAGCGACTCCCGCAGCGCGCTGTTGGCGGCCACGCCGCCGGTGAGCACGATGCGCTTCACCCCGGAGCGCAGCGCAGCCCGGACGGTCTTGCGCACCAGCATCTTCACCGCGGTGGCCTGGAACGAGGCGGCCACGTCGGCGACCCGCGGCGCGTCGAGTGGCCCGGTGCGCCGCACGTGGAGGGACACCGCGGTCTTGATCCCGCTGAACGAGAAGTCGGGAGCACCGTCGGTCATGTTCGCGGTCGGGAAGACGATCGCACGCGGATCGCCGGACCGGGCCACCCGCTCGATCGCGGGTCCGCCCGGGAAGCCCAACCCGAGCAGCTTGGCCACCTTGTCGAAAGCCTCGCCGGCGGCGTCGTCGCGCGTCTGGCCGATCCGCTCGTAGCGTCGCGGCTCGCGGGCCAGATAGAGCGCGGTGTGGCCGCCCGAAACGACCAGGGCGAGGAACGGGTGAATCGGCGGATCGCCCTCCAGGAACGCGGCGTGGATGTGACCTTCCAGGTGGTTCACCCCGACGAGCGGACGCCGCCGCGCGTACGCAAGGGCCTTGGCCGCCGAGCAGCCGACCAACAGCGAGCCGACCAGGCCAGGGCCGTAGGTGACCGCGAGGCCGTCGATGTCGTCGAGAGACGTCCCGGCCGTCTCCAAGGCGCGGCGCACCACCGGCATCAGCACGTCGAGGTGGCGGCGTGAGGCCAGCTCCGGGACCACGCCGCCGTAGGGGGCATGCACGTCGTCCTGCGAAGCCACGATGTTCGACAGCACCTTGCTCCCGCCGTCCACGACGGCGGCCGAGGTCTCGTCGCACGAGGTCTCGATTCCGAGCACGATCATGACGTATAGATTAGCGCGCCACGTACGATACGGGTACCAGGCGCAGCCCACGGGCTTCCCAGCGGGGCACGTACTCCTTGAGCATCCGGACCGTGAGCGGATGGTCGTGCACGACCACCGTCACCTCCCCGCGCCGCTCGGCCCAGCCCGCCACCTCATCCCAGCGAGCCCGGTCTCCCGCTTCTCCGCCCGTGTGGTCCACCAGGACCTGTCGCCGAGCGGCGCGCACCCCCGCCTCGTGGGCCTCGTCGTAGGCTACCGACTGGCTCGAGGTGTAGGCGTCGACCAGGAGGAGCCGTCGCGCGGCCAGCACCTCGAGCATCGCGCGCATGCGCGGGCGATCTTCGGTGAGGCGCGAGCCC
>DATFWA010000189.1:0-11888 GCA_035259825.1 Candidatus Methylomirabilota bacterium
TCGAGGACACCGCGGTGGATCCCAAGCACCTGCCCGAGTTCGTGCCGCGCTTCACCGAGATCATGGCCCGCCACGGCGCGGACGCGGCGTACTACGGCCACTGCTCGGTCGGCTGCCTGCACATCCGCCCGCTCATCAACCTCAAGACCGAGCGCGGGCTCGAGCAGGTGCGGGTGATGGCCGAGGAGATCTTCGACCTCGTGCTGTCGTTCGGCGGTGCGATCTCGAGCGAGCACGGCGACGGGCGCGCCCGGAGCCCGTTCCTGGAGCGCGTGTTCGGCAAGGCCCTGTTCCAGGCATTCAAGGCGACCAAGGCCGCTTTTGATCCCCGCGGGCTCATGAACCCCGGCAACATCGTGGGCAGTCCGGGCGTGACCGAGCACTTGCGCTACGGCGCGGCCTACAAGACCTGGGAGCCGAAGACGCTGCTCGACTTCTCGGCCCAGGGCGGCTTCGCGGCGGCCGTGGAGATGTGCAACGGCGTCGGGGTGTGCCGCAAGAAGCTCGAGGGCACGATGTGCCCGTCGTACATGGCCACCCGTGACGAGGAGCACTCCACCCGCGGGCGGGCCAACGCACTGCGCGCGGTCCTGTCCGGCAGGGTGCCCGCGGCCGATTTCGCGGGCCAGCGCCTCCACGAGGTGATGGACCTGTGCCTCGAGTGCAAGGGCTGCAAGGCCGAGTGCCCGTCCAACGTGGACATGGCAAAGATGAAGTACGAGTTCCTGCACCACTACCACAAGGTCAACGGGCTGCCGCTGCGCAACCGACTCTTCGGCCACATCGCGAGGCTCTCGCTGATCGGCTCGCGGCTCGCTCCGATCTCCAACTGGATCGCCCGCTCGTGGCCGAACCGGTGGCTCATGGAGCGCATGGCCGGCATCGACCGACGTCGGCCGCTGCCGCGCTTCGCCCGCGAGACCTTCACCGACTGGTTCGACCGGCGGCGCGCCCCGCTCGACGCCCCGCGGGGCGACGTGGTGCTCTTCCACGACACCTTCATCACCTTCAACGCACCGGAGATCGGCCGGGCCGCGGTGGAGCTGCTGGAGGCCGCGGGCTACCGCGTGCAGCTCGTGGACAAGAAGTGCTGCGGCCGGCCGCTCATCTCCAAGGGCATGCTCGACGAGGCCAAGGCCCACGCCGAGTGGAACGTGGCGCGGCTTCACCCGTGGGTGGCCCGCGGCGTCGCCATCGTCGGACTCGAGCCCTCCTGTCTGCTGACCCTGCGAGACGAGACGGTGGAGCTAGTCCGGACGGAGGAGGCGCGGCAGGTCGCGGGGTCCGCATTCCTCCTGGAGGAGTTCCTGCTGCGCGAGAGGGCGCGCGGTCTCACCATGGCGTTCCGCAACGGCGGGCGCCACAAGGCGCTGCTCCACGGCCACTGTCACCAGAAAGCCATGATCGGCACCGCGCCCACCGTCACGGCGCTGCGCTGGGCCGGCTTCGAGGTGTCCGAGGTGGACTCCGGCTGCTGCGGCATGGCCGGCTCGTTCGGCTTCGAGAAGGAGCACTACGACATCTCGGTGAGCCTGGGCAACCGGCGGCTCGCGCCGGCGGTGCAGTCGGCGGAGGCCGACACCGAGATCGTGGCGCCCGGCGTCTCGTGCCGCCAGCAGATCGAGCACCTGGCCGGTCGACCCGCCCGGCATCCGGCTCAGGTCCTGCGCGACGCCCTTCGCTCCTGACGACGGCGCCCGCCGCCGTCCGCGCCGATGGACAACCTGACGCTCAAGCTCGTCGCCACGCCCGCGCTGATCGGAACCGCCACGCTGGTGGGGCGGCGATGGGGGCAATCCATCGGCGGCTGGCTGGTGGGACTGCCGTTGACGACCGGCCCGGTCGCGTTCTTCATCGCGCTCGAGCAGGGGACGGCATTCGGGGCCGCCGCGGCCGCGGGGTCGCTGGGCGGCGCGGTGGCCGAAGCGGCCTTCGCGGTGGTCTACGGCCGGAGCGCGTCGCGCTCGGGCTGGCTTCCGTCGCTGCTCGCCGGCTCTCTGGCCTACGCGGCGGTCGCGGCCGTGCTGCAGGGGCTGGGTCCCGGCCCGGTCCTCCTGTTCGGGGTAGCGGTCGTCGCGCTGATCGTCTCGCTGCGGCTGATCCCGTCGGAAACGCCGGGCGCGGTGTCCGCTCCGCCGCCGCGCTGGGACGTGCCAGCGCGCATGGTCCTGGCCACCGCGGTGGTGCTCGCGCTCACCGCGCTCGCCCCCCGGCTGGGCGCCACGCTCAGCGGCCTGCTCGCGACCTATCCGCTCTTCGCGGCGATCCTGACCGCGTTCGGCCATCGCCTGCAGGGCGCGGGCGCGGCGGTCAGCGTGCTGCGTGGCCTGCTCTTCGGGCTCTTCTCGTTCGTGGCGTTCTGCCTCGTGCTCGCGCTCGGGCTGGTGCCGCTCGGCATCGCGGGGGCGTTCGCGGCGGCCATCGCCGTCGCCCTGCTCGTGCAGGGCGCCTCGCTGTGGCGCCTGCGATCGCTGCGCTTGACTCGGGGAAGCACGCGGCCTACATAGTGGCCGGAGATCGCGAGCACGGTGTCGCGGCCACGATCATCCGGCGAGGAGACAGACATGAGAGCTTCCTTCTACGAAGGCTCGCGGACCTTTCGCACCGGTCCCATCAGTCGCCCGTCGCGGGCGCCCGAGCAGGCGCTGCTGCGCGTGCGCCGCGCGGGCATCTGTGGCACCGACCTGCACATCTTCCAGGGCCATCTCGATCACCGCATCCCGAAGGGTGGCATCATCGGCCACGAGACCTTCGCCGAGGTGGTGGAGGCGCCGGCCGACGCGGGCTTCCGGCCGGGCGACCGCGTGGTGGTGGAGCCCATCCATTCGTGCGGCGAATGCCGGGCCTGCCGCATGGGCGGCTACTACCTCTGCTACCGCCTGAAGATCTACGGCGTGGAGCTGCCGGGCGGCATGCAGGACTACTGGACGGTGCCGGCCTCGCGCATGCTGCATGTGCCCGACACGCTGGCCGACGACCAGGCCGCCATGATCGAGCCGCTCGCGGTGGCCACCCACGACGTACGCCGTGCGGGGGTGAAGGTGGGCGACTCCGTGCTGGTGCTGGGCGGTGGCCCGATCGGCGCGCTCATCGCCATGGTCTGCCGGCACCGGGGCGCGCGGGTGATCGTGAGCGAGGTGAATCCATACCGCATCGACCTGCTGCGCGGGATCGGCCTCGAGGTGATCGGCATGGACGCCGACCCGGTGCGCTTCGTCAACGAGTGGACGGCGGGGCAGGGGGTGGACGTGGCCTTCGAGGTGACCGGCCATCCCGCGGCCGCACGCGTGATGACCGAGACGGTGCGCGTGTGGGGCACCGTGAGCATCGTGGCCATCCACTCTGAGCCCACGCCGGTGAACCTCTACCCGATGTTCGCGCGTGAGGTCACCATGCACGGCAGCCGCCTCTACAACCGCACCGACTGGGAGGAGGCGATCCGGCTGGCCGCCTCCGGCGCGGTGACGCTTGCCCCGCTGGTGAGCCGGAAGATCCCGCTCGAGGGGCTGCAGGAGGGAATGGAAGAGGCGCTGCGCGGCGGCCCGGTGATGAAGGTGCTCGTCGACCTGACCGCCTGATCTCCCACACCCTCTCCCCCTTGCGCGGGGGGGGAGAGGGCAGGGTGAGGGCTCGACTCGGTAGGCTACTTATCCTTGATGGCGGCCTGCACCTTGGCCACCATGTCGGGCGGGATCTGATTGATCCCGTGATCCTTCTTCGCGTGCTCGGCGCCCTTGGCCATCACCTCGGCCACGTCCTTGCCTTCGAGCACGGTGTTGCAGCCCGGCATCAGATCGCCACAACGAAGCACCTTGGCCATGACGCACCTCCTGCGAAGAGGGTACGCCTGCCCAGCGCCGCTCGCCACCGCCAGGGGCGGCGGTGCGGCGAGCTACCGGCCGGGGGCGACGACCAGGTTGCTTGGCTTGCCCTGCAGGTAGCCCTCGATGTTGGCCACCGCGGCGAGCAGACCGTCGCGGATGACCTCGGGAGTCTGCCCGGCGTTGTGCGGGGAGACCACCACGTTGGGCAGGCTCAGGATCGGGTCGTCCGTCGCGAGCGGCTCCTGGTGGAAGACATCCAGGCCGGCCCCCATGATGCGCCGCTCGCGCAGGGCGACGAGCAGCGCTTCGCGGTCCACCAGCGCGCCGCGGCCGGTGTTGACCAGGATGGCGGTGGGCTTCATCATCGCCAGCTCCTTGCGGCCGAGGAAGTTGCGCGTGTCGGGAGTGAGCCGCACGTGCAGGCTGATGACGTCGGCGCGCGCGAGGATCTCCTCCTTGCTGGCGGGCGTCGCGCCGGTCTTCCGGATACGCGCCTCGTCGCCGAGCGCGCTCCAGCCCAGCACGTTCATGCCGATCCCCTTGGCGATGGTGGCGAGGCGGGCCCCGATCGCGCCCATACCGAAGACGCCGAGCGTCTTGCCCAGGCACTGGGTGAGCATCTCGCGCGGCCATTTGCCCTTTCGCATCTCCGCGTCCAGGGTGACCACCTTGCGGGCGGTGGTCAGCATCAGGGTGAGGGCGTGCTCGGCGACCGCGAAGGCGTTGATGCCGGGAGTGTTGCAGACGGTGACTCCGCGCATGCCCGCGGCATTGAGATCGATGTTGTCGGTGCCGGTCCCCCACACCGAGACGATCTTGAGCCGGGGACAGGCCACGAACACGCCATCGCTGAAGCGCGCGTGGGCGCGGATGTTGATCGCGGCGGTGGCGTCGCCGATGCGGCGGATCAGCTCGGCTTCCTGGTCGGCGCCGCGCTCGGTGAAGACGCGCACCTCGTCTAGCCGCTTGGCCCGCTGGTGGCCCTCGCTGCCCTCGAAGACCGAGGGGAAATCGTCCGGGACCGCGATCACGCCGACGGGCCCGCGAAGATGGCCTGAGCCGCGGCCACGCCCGCACCGGCCTCGCTGCGATATCCCAGCTCACGCAGCGTCATCTCGATGGCCGACAGCGTGGGGAGCACGTAGAGCGGGCTCGAGGTGATCCCCATGTGACCGACCCGCAGGGTGCTGGTACGGATCTTGTCCAGACCGGTGCCGATCAGGATGCCGTGCTGCTGCCGCATGTGACTGACCACCGCGGCCGGATCGATGCCGGCCGGTGTCCGGAAGCAGGACACCGTGTTCGACACGAGCGAGGCGTCGGCGAACATCTGAAGCCGCATGGCATCCAGCCCGGCGCGGAAGGCGCGCCCGGCCACCGCGTGCCGACGGAAGCGGTGCTCGAGACCTTCCTCGAGGATCAGCCGGCTGGCCGCGCCGAGGGCCTGCGTGAGGTGCGTCGGGATCGAGACCGGCTGCCGCCGGGGCGTGCCGTCGGGAATCTGGCCGCCCCGCGAAGCGGGGATCCAGTTCTCCTTCCAGCGGAGCAGGTCGTAGGTCCACGACGACGCCTTGTGCTTGCGCTGCTCCATCGCCTCCCACGCCGCCGGGCCGACCGAGACGATGGCCATCCCGAGCGGGGCAGCCAGGCACTTCTGCGAGCCGGTCATGTTGAAGTCCACGCCCCACTCGTCGGTGCGTACGTCGAGACCGGCGAGCGAGGAGACGGTGTCGAGCATGAAGAGGGCGCCGTGCCGCTTGGCGATGCGTCCCACCTCGGCGGCAGGGTACGTGGTGCCGGTCGACGTCTCGTTGTGCACCATCGTGACCACCTTCGGTCTGACCCGCTCGACGTCCTGCTCGAGCCGCGCCAGATCCAGCGGACGTCCCCACTCCACCGAGTGCTCGGTCACCTCGGCGCCGGCGCGGATCATGATCTCGCGCATGAGCGCGCCGAAGGCGCCCGCCTCCGCCACCAGCACGCGATCGCCGGGCTCGATCACCGAGATCGCCGAGGCCTCCAGCGCGGTGCGGCCCGAGCCGGGCATGGCGATCACCTCGCCGCGGGTCTGGAAGATGTCGCGGAGGGCGAGGGTGACCGGCTCCAGCACGTTCACGTCGAAGTTCATGTCGTACTGGATCGTGGCCGGATGGTTCATCGCCTGCACGACGGGGAACGGCAGCTCCGTGGGACCGGGGATCATGAGGACCGGCTGCGTTCGAGTCGTTCCCCACCGGATGGTGGAATCCATGAATGCTCCTTTTCGGGCGCGAGGCCGGACTAGACGCTGGCCGCGGCCAGGCGGCTCTGCTTGCGACGGATCAGATACAGATTGCGCAGGTAGACGAACAGGCCCGCGGCCTGGCCCAGGATGAAGACGGGGTCCATGCGATAGATCGAGTAGATCAGCAGCGTGAGTCCGCCGCCGATCGAGAAGAACCAGAACGAGATCGGGATCACGCTCTCCTTCCGGCGCTCGGAGGCGATCCACTGGACCAGGAAGCGCATCGAGAAGAAGGTCTGACCGAGGAATCCGATGGACAGCCAGAAGTGCTCGGACGTCCAGAAGTGTGTCGACATCATGTCCGCTCCGCCTCGACCTCCGGTGAAAGGCTCTCGCGAGCCCCATGCTAGAATCCAGCGGTTCACATTATCGGACATGAGCGGCGCGCCGCAAGGAGTTTTCGTCTTCCGTGCGAGGTATCGACCGGGCGCTCGTCGATGAGGTGTGGCGCGAGACCACGTCGTATCCGCCCGGCCGGATCGACGAGGAGGCGCGTGACTTCCTGGCCCGGCAGCCGCACGTCGCCGCCTTCGTGCACGCCGCGACGGCGGAGCAGGATGAGACGGTGCAGCGCGCCGCGCTCGGGCTCTGCTTCCTGCTGTTCAAGATCCTCGAGCGGAGCCTCGGGCGCCCGTTCCCGCAGCTGGCCGAATCGCGCCTGAGCGCCGCGCGCGAGGCGTCGCGCGAGTGGCTCGCCACCTTCGACGGCGTGCCCTCGGACCGAGCCCTCGACGTCGCGAGCGCGCCCGGACATCCGACCCTGCCGGCCTACATCCTCTCGGTCTTCTACGGCGAAGGTGCCGACACCTCCGACGAGCGAGTACGCGCCGGCCTCATCCTGATGCTCCGCACCCTCACCGACGCTCTCGACCTCGGACGGGTGGAATCCTGACGCCGAGCAGCCGGCCGCCGCGGGCCGGGCGGCGGCCAGGGGACCAACCGACCACGAGGCGCTATTCTTCGCGCACGCGGCTAGCAGTTCCCATTCAGAAGTGGCCGGCTTCGTTCTCGGTTGGCAGGAACGGGTCGGTCGGTCCCCTGGCCGCCGCCCGGCCCGCGGCGGCCGGCTACCCGCGAGCCGTCTGCTAGACCGGCTCGGTGGGACCGGACGTGATCGCGATGACGAGCGCCCCGGTGGGGCTGGTCACGGTGTGGACGCAGCCGGGAGGTCGGCGGGCGTAGTTGCCGGCGGTGCACACGCCCGCGTCGTCGGCCACGCTGCCCTCGAGCACGTAGATCTGCTCGTCGCCGATGTGACGATGACGCGGGATCGTGGCGCCCGGCTCGTAGCGCATGAGGATCGCTTTGTGCCGGCCGTCGGCGTCCTCCCAGAGCGTCTTCCAGAAGACGCCGGGGCGGCGCTCGACCCACGGCACGGTGCTGACGTCGACGAACACGCTGACGGGGGGAGTGATCACCGGCGGTCTCCCGGGCGACGGGTCAGCGGGCCTCGCGCAGCGCTTGCTGGACCGCTTCCCGGAACGTCTCGATCGGCAAGGCGCCTTCGATCTTGCGCCCGTTGATGAAGAACGTGGGCGTGGCCCGCACGCCGGCCTCGCGGCCCTCTCGCTGATCGGCCAGGACCGCATCCTGGAAGCGTGCGGTGTCGAAGCACTGCGTGAACGCCTCGGTGTCGAGGCCCAGGCGACGGGCGTAGCCCAGCAGGTCCTCGCGCGAGAAGTCGGGTTGGGCCAGGAACAGCAGGTCGTGGTACTCCCAGTACCGCCCCTGTGCGCCCGCGCAGCGGGCGGCCACCGCTGCGGGCACCGCTCGGTTGTGCGACCGCAGCGGGAAATCTTTGAACGTAATCCTGATCTTGTCCGGGAACTCGGCCTGCAGCCGACCCATCACCTGCTGGGCCTCCCGGCAGAACGGACACTGGTAGTCGCTCCACTCGAAGATCGTCACCGGTGCGCCCGCGGGCCCTCGCGTCATGGTGGGATCCGCGGTGAAGCGGGGCGGACTGTCCGCGGTGGCCGCGGAAGCCCACCCCAGCAGGAGTAGGCCCGCGGCGACGCGGAGGATGGCCGAGCGGAGCCGGGTCACGAGTCGCGGAAGGTCAGGCCGCGCGGTCGGCCTCGATCGAGGTGATGATGTACGTGCCGCTCTTAGCGTCGCGCTCGAGCGTGAGGATCTTCTGCTTGGCCGCCTCCTCCAGCAGCTTCGAGAAGGTGGAGTACCCGTAGTACGACTCGTTGAACGCGGGGTTCTTCCTGATCATGGTCTGCTTGACCATCGAGCCCCAGAGGGTGTCCTTGTTCTCGCGCTGCAGGGCCTGGATCGCCTCGATGAGCTGGGCGAAGGCTTCCGCCTTCTTCTCGGGCAGCCCGCGCAGAGCCGTCGTCTTCTTGGACTCACGGATGAGATCCTCGTAGAAGATGAACTCGTCGCAGTTGCCCACCAGCAGCTCAGACGACGACGACTTCACGCCGAGACCGATCACGTAGCGGTCGTTCTCCCGCAGCTTCGACACCAGGGGAGAGAAGTCGGAGTCGCCCGATACGAGCGCGAAGGTGTCGACGTGCTGCTTGGCGTAGGCCAGGTCCATCGCGTCCACGACCATGCGGATGTCGGCCGAGTTCTTGCCGCTGTAGCGGCTCTGAGGGACGTCGATCAGCTCGATCGCGTGCTCGTGGAACGGTCGCTTGTACTCGGTGTAGCGGTTCCAGTCCGCGTAGGCCCGCTTCACCATGATCTTGCCCTTCTCGACGAGCCGCTCGAGCACCAGCTTGATCTCGAACTGCTTGTACTGCGCTTCCTTGACGCCGCGGACGATGTTCTCGAAGTCGATGAACATCGCCAGCTTCCGGTCGTCACTCATGCCCACCATCCCTTCCTGCTACTGGTTGTCCCGGCGCCGATACCGCAGGACGGGCCCGTGCCCGTCCTCTCGCCAGTCTTCATTATAGATCGGGCGCCCACCCCGGCGAGATTTCACAGGCACGTGACATCGCGGCCGTCCCGGTTCCGCTAGACTGACGCCGGAGGTGGCGATGCGCGCGATCCGGATCCTCACGCTCGGAATGGGAATTCTCCTGGTCGCGGTCGGGCTCCTGACCGGCCGCGGCGGGGCCGCCGACAATCTGGTGGCCGTCGGGCAGCCCGCGCCCGAGATCACCGGGGGGCCCTGGATCAACAGCCAGCCGCTCTCGCTCGCGGGCCTGCGCGGGCGGGTGGTGCTGGTGGAGTTCTGGACCTACGGCTGATACAACTGCAAGAACGTGATCCCGCAGTTGCGGGACTGGCACGGCAAGTACGGGGACCAGGGTCTGACCATCGTGGGCGTGCACTCGCCGGAGTTCTTCTGGGAGAAGCCGCTGGACAAGGTGACGCAGGCCACCCGGGAGCTCCAGATCCGCTATCCGGTGGTGCAGGACAACGACTTCGCGATCTGGCGGCGCTACCGCAATTGGGCGTGGCCGTCCGCGGTGCTGGTGGACAAGAAAGGCATCGTGCGATTCACGCACATCGGGGAGGGGGCCTACGCCGAGATGGAGCAACGGATCCAGCGCCTCCTGCTCGAGCCCTAGGTGAACGCGCGCCCGGCTCCGGTCCTCATCTTCGGCGCGGTCTTCGTCGCCGCCGCGGTCTTGGCCGCGCTCGGGTATCTCTCGCTCCGCCGCTGGGAAGTCGCCGCGGAGCTGCAGCTGCGCGAGCAGGCGCGCGACACCGCGGCGATGGCCGCCGAGAAGGTGACGATGGCGCTGGGGCGGGCCGAGCAGGACGGCATCGCGGCCCTGCAGGCCGCCGCGCTCACGCCGGACTTCGGCCCCACGGTCGTCGACGGCTGGAAGATCCGCCATCCGCTCTTCGACGGCGTCTACGTCTTCGATCGTCAGGGCCGTATGCTCTACCCGGTCGTCTCGACGGGCGACGAGGCCCGCCTCGTCGCCGCGCTCCGGGCTGAGATCTCGCAGGGCTTCTGGGAACGGGGCGGCCGGCGCCATCTCGAGGTCGACGGCCACGTCATCCTGGCCGCGGTGGTCCCGGGCGCCGGGGGCGGCCCGCTCCTGGTCGCCCTGCGGCGCGACGAGCGGGCGCTCCGGCGTGACGTGCTCGAGCAGGCCCTCGGCGGAGCCGAAGGCAAGGGCGCGCTGGCGGTGCTCGACGGGCAGGGGCGGGCCGTGTTCACCTCGCATCCCGTGGACGCCGCGGCACCGGTCTCGACCGTGCCGCTGGGCGACGCCCTGCCCGCCTGGCGAGTGGCCCTGTACCAGCCGGCTGGTCTCTCCCCGCGCGACATGGTGCGACGCCAGGCCGCGATCTTCATGGGCGCCTTCGTGCTCCTGGTCGCGGTCATCGCGGCCGGCCTCATCGCGACCTACCGGCTGGTGCGCCGAGAGTCCGAGATCGCTCGGCTGAAGTCCGACTTCGTGGCCAACGTCTCGCACGACCTGAAGACTCCCCTCTCCCTGATCCGCCTGTTCTCCGAGACCCTGGAGATGGACCGGGTGCCCGATCCCGAGCGCCGTCGCGAGTACTACGCGGTGCTCACGCGCGAGAGCGAGCGGCTGAGCCGGCTGATCGACAACGTGCTCGATTTCTCGCGGATCGAAGGCGGCCGCCAGCGTTACGAGATGACGCCCGGACCGGTCGAGCCGCTGATCCAGGAGGTGCTGGAGAGCTTCCGTCACCCGCTGCAGCTGGAGGGCTTCGCCGTGGAGGTCTCGATCGCGCCCGACCTGCCGGACGTGGTCATGGACGACGACGCGGTCAAGCAGGCTCTGGCCAACCTGCTCGACAACGCGATGAAGTACTCGGCCGAGCGGCGGCGCATCACGGTGACCGCGTGCCGGGAGGACGACGGCGTCGCGGTGGAGGTGTCCGACGAGGGGATCGGTGTCCCGGTCGGGGAGCGCGAGCGGATCTTCGAGAAGTTCTATCGCGTCGGACGGAGCGAGACGCAGGGGCGCCGCGGGAGCGGCGTCGGGCTGGCCCTGGTGAAGCACATCGTGGAGGCCCACGGTGGACGGGTGAGCGTGGACGGACGTGCCGGCGGCGGGAGCCGCTTCACTCTCCACCTTCCCGGAGGACCGGCATGCCGCGCATCCTGATCGTCGACGACGAGCCCGAGATGGTGCGTGGGCTGGAGGACAACCTGCGCTTCGAGGGCTACCAGACCATCGCGGCGGGAGACGGCACGGGCGGCTTGAGCCTGGCCGTGTCGGAGGCGCCGGACCTGATCCTGCTCGACGTGATGATGCCCGGGATGAGCGGCTGGGACGTGTGCCGGCAGCTGCGCGCGCGGGGCCTCGACACGCCGGTGATCATGCTGACGGCTCGCGGCGCGGAGGTGGACCGGGTGCAGGGACTCGAGCTGGGGGCCGACGACTACATCACCAAGCCGTTCAGCGTCCGCGAGTTGATGGCACGGATCCGAGCGGTCCTGCGGCGCCCGGGGCCGCGGCAGAAGTTCGAGGAGTTCGCGTTCGGCGACGTGCGCGTGCACCTGCGGGCCCGGCAGGCGTTCAAGGCCGCGCGCGAGGTCCGCCTCACCCGGAAGGAGTTCGACCTGCTGCGGTACCTGATCGAGCATCCGGGCGAGGTCATCACGCGCGACCGGCTGCTCGACGAGGTGTGGGGCTACGATCGATTTCCGACCACCCGGACGGTGGACACCCATATCCTGAGGCTGCGTCAGAAATTCGAGGACGACCCGGAGCGGCCGGCCCATATCCTCACCGCGCACGGTCAGGGCTACCGGTTCGTCACACAGAGAGGAGAGACGTCATGAGCGATCCCGCGCGGGATCCGGCTCGGCGCACGCCGCCCGGACAGGT
>DATFWA010000190.1:0-3864 GCA_035259825.1 Candidatus Methylomirabilota bacterium
CCGGCACCGCCTCGCCGCCCGCCTTCGCGATGCGCCCGACGGTCCCATCGAGCCCACCCGCGTCGATGTCGCCGAGCACGACGCGCGCGCCCTCGCCGGCCAGCCGCTCCGCGATCGCGCGACCGAGTCCGTTGGCCGCGCCGGTCACCACCGCCACCTTGTCCTGCACCCGTCCCATGGCGCGACATTATATGCGCTCTGGCGAAAAACGTTGGGGATCGCGCGCGGAGTGCTCGACACTGCGAGGAGACATGCCCAGGAACATCGTGCTGCTCTCCGACGGTACGGGAAACAGCGCGGCCAAGCTGTTCAAGACCAACGTCTGGCGGCTCCACGGAGCCCTGGACCGCAGCGATCCGGCCCGGCAGGTCGCGCACTACAGCGACGGCATCGGCACCTCGTCGTTCAAGCCACTCGCCATCCTCGGCGGCGTGTTCGGCTTCGGGCTCAAGCGCAACGTTCTGGACCTGTACCAGTTCGCTTGCCGGAGCTACCGGCCGGGCGATCAGATCTTCGGCTTCGGATTCAGCCGCGGCGCTTTCACGATCCGCATCGTCGCCGGCCTCATCGCGCAGCAAGGCCTGGTGACGTACCGCGGCGACGAGGCCCAGCTCGCCCGCGATACGCTGGCCACGTACCGCGTCTTTCGCGGCCGATTCAACGTCACGCTCGGATTCGTGGTCACCCCGTTCCGGCGCATCCGCGACCGGATCGCTGCGGGCTGGCGCCACCTGCGCGGGCTGCCGCCGTTCGATCCGGCCGCGCTGATCCCGGTCGACGCGATTCGCTTCCTCGGGGCCTGGGACACCGTGTCCGCCTACGGCGGCCCCATCGAGGAGATCACCCGCGGCATCGACTACTGGCTCTGGCCGCTCTCCATGCCCGATCGCTTCATGTCGGCCAAGGTGCAGCGCGCCTGCCACGCGCTGGCCCTCGACGACGAGCGCAACGCGTTCTGGCCGGTCCTCTGGGACGAGCACGAGGTGAGCGTGCCCGGTGGACGCCGGCCGATGCAGGTGGGCTGGGCGCCGCCCGCGACCCCGGGCCTGCCCGCGATCGATCGACAGCGCATGAGCCAGGTGTGGTTCGCGGGCATGCACTCGAGCGTGGGCGGCGGCTATGCGCAGGACGGGCTATCGCACGTGTCGCTGGCCTGGATGATGGACCGCGCCGAGGTGTACGGTCTCCTCTTCGACCGGGCGGAGCGGACGCGGCTGATCCAGATGGCCGACGGGCTCGACAAGCTCAACGACTCCCGCCACGGACTGTCCGGCTACTACCGGTACAAGCCTCGCCGGCTGACGGACATCTACGGGCTGGATCCGGTCAAGCCCACCATCAGCGGGGACATCGCCCGCATGGGCCGCGCCATGATGCGCGGGGCCGAGCCATCATCGCCCGGGACGGTCAGCCCGATGATCCACGAGAGCGTGTTCGAGCGGATCGCCGCGGGCCTCGACGGCTACGCACCGATCGTGCTGCCGGCCGACTATCGGGTGACCACCAGAAGCGGCGACGTCCGCCCCGGCGTCCACGAGCACCCGACCCAGGCCTCGACGCGGGCCCATCTGCAGGAGCGCGCGTGGAACCGAGTGTGGCTCCGCCGCGTCGTCTACTTCACCACGGTCTTCGCGTCCCTCTTCCTCGCCGCGCTGCCCCTGATCGTCCTGCGCTGGCCCGGCCACGGCCTCGAGAGCCCGGCGGCGGCGCTGACTCCCCTGATCGATGGGTTCGCGTGGTTCCTTCCCGCAATGACCGCGCCCTGGCTCGCCGCCTTCCGAGCCGCCCCAGGCCGGTTCGCCCTCGGCGTCGTCACGGTGTCGGCGCTGCTGCTGTGGAGCGGCGCGCTGCAGCGCCGGATCGGAGACGTGATGCTCGGCATCTGGCGGCCCGTCCTGGCCGGTCCGCCACACCAGGTGAACCCGGCGCCGCCGCCCCGCGATCTGCTGTACCGGGTCCGGACCGCGCCGGTCTATCGCGGTTCCTTCTACGCCCTCACCCACTGGATCCTGCCGTCGCTGTTCGCGGCACTGATCGTCTACGGCACCGCCGCCGCCGCGAGCCGTGTGCTGTTCGTCGCCGCCGACTCGCTCGGGCTGATCTGCCGCGGCGCGCCGGGCGGCGAGCGCTTCGACATCGCGTCACTCTGCCACCGCATCGGCGAAACGACGGTCAGCGCGGGCCGCCGCTATGTCGTCACGCTCGAGACGGATCTGCCCTGGCGGGATGGCGCGCGCGCCGGCGGGCCGGCCGGCCTCGGCGGGAGCCAGATCGGGTCCGGTGGGAACGCGGAGACGATGTCGACGCTGGCCACCCTGCCCTTCCGCCGCCACCTCCGCGAGAGCCGGCTGGCGGTGATCGTGCGGGTCGGGGTCACGGGTCAGGACGAGCAGGCGCTCCGCTTCGACGAGCCTGGGCGCGGCTGCTCCCGGCCGGCGGGCCCGGCGACGTGCACCGCGTCGTTCACGGCGCGGTCGAGCGGGCCGGTATTCGTCTTCGTCAACGACGTGGTGATCGGGATCCCGTATCTCGCCGGTCGGTTCTACGCGGACGACCAGGGCCGCGCGATCGTCCGGATCACCGCCGAGCCGTAGACCTCAGCGCGAGAAGATCGCCTCCGGGATCAGCGCGGAGACGACGTAGTTCGGCACGTCCACCACGTTGCTGATGCGGAGATCCGCCGCCACGCTCGAGATGACGTAGGCCTGCTCGCGCGTCCACCCACGCTCCTGCAGCAGGTCGATCAGGTTCAGGAGCGCGTTGCGGCACGCCAGCGTGAGGTTCTCGCCCTCGTTGACGCCGTCCTCGCGGATCGGCATGCCGGTGGCGGCGACGAAGCGCCGCGGGGCCGACCACTCGGGCGGCGCGAAGTAGTCCCCGTGCCGGAAGCGCGGGCCTCGAGCCAGCGTCCCGCCCGCGCCCTTGATCACCCGGAACTTCACGACCGCGGTCGCGCCCATCTCCACCGCGGTGACGCAGACCTCGCCGTCGCCCTGGGCGAAGTGGCCGTCGCCCACCGAGAACAGCGCGCCCTCCACCGCCACCGGCACCTGCAGCACCGAGCCCCTGGTCAATTGCTTGACGTCCAGGTTGCCGCCGTTCTCGCGGGGCGGGATCGTGCGCAGGCCGTCGGTGGCCGCTGCGCCTTTGCCCGGCACCGCGCCCGCCCCATCGGGAGTCATGACGAGGCCGCCGCGGCTCAGTAGATCCTGCTCGCGCCGGGCCCACCGCGCGACCTGCTCGTGCGACGGCGCGACGCCGATCACCCCCATGAACGGAGCGCCGGGGATCCGCACGCCCGGGAGCTGCGGCGAGGTGGCCCACCCGTCCGCGATCTTCCAGTGCACCAGATAGGGGACGGTGTAGAGATCGCGCAAGAAGCCCAGCCCCGGGAAGATGCCGGTGAAGGCGTCCGGCTGCGGCAGGATGTCCACGAACTCGATCTCGAGCAGATCACCCGGCCGGGCGCCCTTGACGAGCACGGGCCCGGTGATCGGGTGGATCGCGCCGGCGTCCATCGAGGCCATCGCCTCGGCGGCCACGCCGGGCCCGAACTGCCCGTCGCAGCCGTCGCGCGTCTCCAGCACCACCTCCTCGCCCTCGCTCGCCTCGAGGATGGGCGGGACATCCGGGTGCCACCGGTTGTGGCCAGTCCCGGGCTGATCGATCAGCCGCTTGCTCCGGTCGATCTCGACGCTCTTCATGATCGGTCGCCACCCCTCACGCGGTGACCTTCATCCAGTCGTGGGACTGCTCGAAGGCATGCGCGGCGCGATAGATGGTGGATTCGTCGAACGCCTTGCCGATCAGCATCAGCCCGGCGGGCAGGCCGTCGCTGAGCCCGCACGGCACGGTCATGGCGGG
>DATFWA010000191.1:0-9959 GCA_035259825.1 Candidatus Methylomirabilota bacterium
CCTCGTCGAGGGCAGCGGTGTCGCGGTCGAGTCCAACCACGGAGCGTGCCGCCGGCGCGAGTGCGATGGTCAGCCGGCCCGAGCCGCAGCCCACGTCGAGCACCCGCAGGTCCGAAAGCGGCTCGCGGGCGAGAAGGTCGAGGAAGCGGGGGCTGACGCCGGCGGCCTGGATCAGGGTCGACACGCGGGGCCTCGGTTCATCGATGCAGATGCTCGCCTCCCTGGCGACTCAACGCAAGGCGCGGTCGAGGAACGCCGCGATCTCGCGCCGAAGCTGCTCCTGAAAAGCCGCCCGGTCGAAGCCCGGGCGGTCGGTGGCTGCCTGCCCGACTCGTTGTCTGACCGCCTCGGGAAACGGCTCGACGAAGGAGAAGTGACCGGCGCCCCGCACCAGGACGAACTCAGGCGTGGGCTTCATGGTCTGACGCAGCGGCTCGGCATGATACCGCGCGGGAACGACCGCGTCGAACTCCGCAGCGTAGATACGCACTGGCACACCGACCTTGGCGAGTGAGACCGGATCGAAGAAGATCCCCGGCGGCGCCAAGGCGACGGCCGCCTTGATGCGCGCGTCGCGGGCATCCGGGATTGGCACGGCCGGAGCGGTAACCCGCGTTTGTCCCACCTGGGCCTGGCAGAACCCATCGTCGGAATGTTGCCGGCAATGTGACCGGACTCGATCCATGTCTGCGCGGCCGCCGACGAGCGCCAGCGCCGTGTAGCCGCCGGCCGAGTGACCGATGACCGCGATGCGGCCAGGATCGGTCACGGGGCCCAGCGCAGCATCCGCGAGGATTGCGTCGATACCCTGGGAGATCTGGCGCGGCCGACCGTACCACACCTCGTACGTCCCGACGCCGGACCTGTCGCGGGAGTTGTCCTTCGCGTGCCTCGGGCCGGCGGCTACGTAGCCGCGACGTGCCAGATCCATCGCGAGCTGGGCATGGGCCAGCGGGTCTCCCGCCGTGCCATGAGAGATCATCACCAGCCGGTGCCGGCCGCCCGCGGGCGATGCGCCGGGAGCGACGTCCAGCGTGTAGGGTCCGAACTGCGTGGGCCGGCTCGCCTGGCTCGTCGGGTACCAGACGAGGAGCGGGACTCGCTGGCCGGTCACCGCGTCCGTGAACTCGATCTGACGGCCACCAACCTGGGTCGCCGGCTCCTGGGCGCGCGCAGCACCGGAAACCAGGAGAATGGCCGCGCACAGCGTGAGACGGAGGAACACTCAGCCCGCCAGTTACTCCGCCTTGAAGTACTTGGCCTCGGGATGGTGGAAGACCAGCGCGGAGACCGAGGCCTCGGGATCCATCATGAAGCCCTCGGTCAGGCCGAGTCCGATCTGCTCGGGCTGCAGCAGATCGAACAGGATGCGCTGGTCGGCCAGGTTCGGACAGGCCGGGTAGCCGAATGACACGCGGATGCCGCGGTAGTGCGCCTTCAGCTTGTCCTGCAGCGCGAGGCTGGGCGGATCCGGGAAGCCCCACTGGGTGCGCAGCCGCGCGTGAAGCATCTCGGCGAGCGCCTCCGCGGACTCGATGGCCAGCGCCTGCAGCGCGTGGGAGCGGAGGTACTGGCCCTCTTCCTTCCAGCGCTCGGCCAGCGCGCGAACACCCGCCCCGCAGGTCACCGCGAACAGCGCAACGTAGTCCGTCTCGCCGCTGCCGCGCTCGCGCACGTAGTCCGACAGGCAGAGCCGCTCGCCCCCGGGTTGGCGCGGGAAGCGGAACCGGGCGACCTCTCGCCCGCCGTCGAGCATCACCAGATCGTCACCCTCGGCGGCGGCCTCGTAGAACCGGTAGAGCCCGTCGGCGCGCACGATGCGCTGCTCGATGGCCATGCGCTCGAGCGCCTCCACCACCTCGTTCATCTCGATCACCTTCGCGTCCCCCTGCTCCAGGAGCCGGGCCACCGAGCCCTTCACTCCGAGGTGCTTGCCCAGCAGCATCTGGAGATTCAGGTACGGGAAGACGTGGCCGAGCGGCACGTCGCGTAGCACGTGGAGCTTGAGGTCCGGCGGCGTCGGCACCGGCACCGAGCGCGAGACCGAGGAGCGGCGGGGCGCCGCGGTCTCTGCCGGAGCCGCGGGCGCCTCGACGGCGCCGACGCCCGTGCGGAGGACCTCCTGCTCGGCCCGAAGATGCTCGACCAGGGCCTCGCGCGTGGTGGCGCTGAAGAGCCGGTTGGCCAGGTCGAGCCCGTCCATCGCGTCCTTGGCGTAGAGGGTGAGCCCGCCGTACTCGCTGGCGATCCGGGTGGCGGTGAACTTGCGCGTCAGCGCGGCGCCGCCCACGAAGAGCGGCACCTCGACCCCCGCGGCGCGCAGATCCTGGGCGGTGACCACCATCTGTTGGGCCGACTTCACCAGGAGCCCGGAGAGGCCGATCGCGTCGGGCTTGTGGTTGTGATACGCGGCGATCAGGTCCTCGGGCGGCACTTTGATGCCCAGGTTCACGATCCGGTACCCGTTGTTCTTGAGGATGATCTCGACGAGGTTCTTGCCGATGTCGTGGACGTCGCCCTTGACGGTGGCAAGCACGATGGTGCCGCGCGTCGCGCTCTCGTCCTTGTCCATGAACTGCTCGAGGTAGGCCACCGCCACCTTCATGGCCTCGGCGGACTGAAGCACCTCCGCCACGATCAGCTGGTTGTCGTTGAAGAGCCGGCCGACCTCCTCCATGCCCTTCATGAGCGGGCCGTTGATGATGTCGAGCGCGCTCAGCTCCTCGAGCTTCAGCGCCAGATCGTCCACCAGCCCTTCCTTCGAGCCCTCGACTATGTAGCGGGCCAGCCGCTCGTCCAACGGCAGCCGGACCGCGTCTTCGCGGGTCTTGGTGCGACCGCGGAAGTGGGCCGCGAAGGCGGCCACCGGATCATCGCCGCGCCAGTAGATCAGGTCGAGCGCCAGGCGCCGCTCCTCTTCGGGGATCGAGGCGTAGCGCTCCAGCCGCTCGCTGTTGACGATGGCATAGTCGAGGCCGGCCTTGGTGCACTCGTAGAGGAAGACCGCGTTCAATACCTCGCGGCCCGCGGTCGGCAGGCCGAACGAGACGTTGGAGATCCCGAGGATGGTCTTGCACCGCGGGAAGCGCGCCTTGATCGCACGTACGCCCTCGATGGTCTCGACCGCCGAGCCGACGTAGTTGGCGTCGCCGGTGCCCACCGGGAACACCAGCGGGTCGAAGATCAGATCGCGCTCGGGCAGGCCGTACTTGCCCGTGAGCAGCGCGTGGGAGCGCTCGGCGATGGCGAGCTTGCGCTGCCGGGTCACCGCCATGCCCTGCTGCTTGTCCTCGTCGATGCAGCCCACGACCACCGCGCCACCGTAGGTGTGCAGCAGCGGCACCACCCGCTCGAAGCGCTCCTCGCCGTCCTCCAGGTTGATGGAGTTGACGAGAGCCTTGCCTTGGCACTTCCGGAGCGCCAGCTCGATCACCCGGGCGTCGGTGGAGTCGATCATCAACGGCGCCTTGACTTTACGGGTGATGAAGTCCATGAACCGGTCGACGTCGGCGGCCTCGTCGCGGTCCGGGTTGGCGAGGCAGACGTCCAGCACCTGCGCGCCGCCGCGCACCTGGGCCCGGCCGATCTCGGAGGCCTCCTCGAACTTCTCCTCTACGACCAGCTCCTTGAACCGGCGCGAGCCGATGACGTTGGTGCGCTCGCCCACGATGAGCGGACGCACGTCGTCGCTCGGGTACACCGCCTCGATGCCGCTCACCGCGGGGGCGCGCTCGGACGGCGGACGCCGCGGCGTCCGGCCTTCGACCAGTCGGGCGAGCGCGCGCGTGTGATCCGGGGTCGTCCCGCAGCAGCCGCCGACCACGTTGACCCACGACTCGTCCACGAAGCGGCGCATCTTGAGCGCGAGGCTCTCCGCGGTCTCCTCGTAGTGGCCGTGCTCGTCGGGAAGCCCCGCGTTGGGGTAGACGGTCACGAAGCAGGTGGCCACGTCCGAGAGCGTGCGGAGGTGGTCGGTCATGAACTCGGGCCCGGTGGCGCAGTTGAGCCCGATCGAGAAGAGCCCCAGGTGCTCGACCGAGGCGTAGAGGGCGTCCACCCCCTGCCCGGCCAGCATCGTGCCCATCGGCTCGACGGTGCCGCTGATCATGAGCGGCAGCGTCACACCTGCTTCGGCCAGCGCCTGCTTGACGCCGATGGCGGCCGCCTTGACGTTGAGCGTGTCCTGACAGGTCTCGAGCAGGAGGGCATCCACGCCTCCCTCGATCAGCGCCCGCGCCTGCCGGTAGTAGGCCTCGCGCACCTCGTCGAAGGTCACGTTGGCTGTGACCGTGATGGTTCGCGTGCCGGGGCCCATCGCGCCGATCGCGAACCGCGGACGCTCGGGCGTCGAAGCCCGCTCCGCCGCCTCGCGGCACAGCCGGGCCGCGGCCAGCGTGATGTCGTGGCAGCGCTCAGGCAGATCATATTCGGCGAGCACATAGGGCGCGCAGCCGAAGGTGTTGGTCGAGATCAGGTCGGCGCCCGCTTGCAAGTAGGCGTCGTGGATTGCCGCGATGACATCGGGCCGCGTGAGGTTGAGGTGCTCGTTGCAGCCCTCGTACTTCGCCCCGCCGAAGTCCTCAGCGGAGAGGCCGCGCGACTGGATCATCGTGCCCATGGCCCCGTCGAGGACCAGGATGCGGCGCCTCAACTCCTCGGCCAGGCGCGCGGAGCGCTCGGGCAGACTCATGCTGTCATCTTAGCATCGGCTATCCCCCTGAATGCCCTGGGCGAAGGTGATACGCCCGGGACTTCAGCGGCGTTTCTTCCGCTCGCGAAGGTCGACGGCGCCGGCCCGGGTTCGGGGATCCTCGCCGCGCGGGAAGATCTGGGCCTTCTGCACCTTCTGGGTGCCGGTGGTGGGCAGGCTCTCGACGAACAGCACCCACCCGGGCGCCTTGAAGTAGGCAAGGCGCTCCAGGCAGAAGTCGGCCAGGAGGCCGGCGAGCGCGGCATCGGCGTCGACACCCGCCATCGGGACAACGCAGGCCATGACTTCCTCCTCTCGGATCTCGTCGGGCACCGCGAGCACCGCGACCTGGGCCACCGCCTCGTGCGACTGCAAGATTGCCTCGACCTCGGCGGCCGCGATGTTCTCGCCGGAGCGGCGGATGATGTTCTTCTTGCGATCGACGAAGACCAGCATGTCGTCGGCGGTCTGGCGCACGACATCGCCGGTGTGGAACCATCCGCCTCGCCACGCCTCGGCGGTGGCCGCGTCGTTCTTGAGATAGCTCGAGAAGAACCCGTGGCGCGGCCCCTCGGGGCCGCCCCAGCGGACGACCAGCTCGCCTTCCGTCTCCCGCGCCACCTCGCGCTCCTGCTCGTCCACCACGCGCGCCTCGAAGCCGCCGTGCGGCCGGCCGAACGCCCGCGTGCGGACCGCGCGCGGCTCGTGGCAGTCTGAGAAGATCCGGCCGGTCTCGGTCATGCCCCAGACCTCGACCAGCGGGAAGCCGAAGCGCTCCTCGAAGGCCTCGTGCAGCTGCGGCTCGACGCCCGCGCCGAAGCCCGCCTTCACGAGATGCGCCTTCTCCTCGGGAATCGGCTCCTGGTTGAGCAGGAGCGGCGGCATCACCCCGAGGTAGTGAATGATCGTGGCGCGCGTGGCCACCACGTCTGGCCACCAGCGTCGCGGGCTGAAGCGCTCGGGCAGGATCAGGCAGTTCCCGGTCAGGATCGCGCAGGTGGCGGTCACCGCCAGGCAGTTCATGTGAAAGAGCGGCAGCGGGTTCAGGAACCGCTCGCGGCCGGGCTCGATGGTGAGCCGTCCGCCGAGGCGGCGATACCAGTCGCCCGCGTTCAGGTAGTAGAAGTTGCTCAGCACGCAGCCCTTCGGCCGGCCGGTGGTGCCGGAGGTGTAGAGCAGACCGGTCTCGCTGCCGAGGCCGGGCGCGTCGCTCCGGGGCGCGGCTCCGGGCCGCGGCAGCGAAGTGGGCCAGGCGCCCGCGTTCACCACCGGCAGCGGCCGGGCGCGCTCCGCGGCCACCGCCTCGAGCGAGCCCACGCGCTCGGAGATCGTGACCGCCAGGTCGGCCTCGGAGTGGTCCATTTGGTAGGCCAGCTCGTCGTGACGGTAGTCGGGATTGACCGGCACCACGCTCGCGCCGAGCGCGTTGAGCGCCAGGTAGTGGAAGAAGAACTCCGGCCGGTTCTCGAAGAGCAGCGCGACGCGATGGCCGTGACCGTAGCCGGCGGCTTCGTAGGCGCGTTTCATGCCAAGCACCTCGTCTCGCACCGCTCCGTAGGTCAGCTCGATGCCGTCCGGATGGTAGGCGCGGCCCGGCGCGGGGGGCGCGCACAGGAACGACCGCTCGGGCGCGGCCGACGCGGTGGCCATGAAGGCCTCGAACACCGTCCGCATGGCTCCCGACTTTCCCCCAGCGTTGCGGGCGCTGTCAAATCAGCGTCTCCGTCGGGGCGCGTGGAGGTCCTGGGGTATACTCCGGTCGCGAATGGACACGCCGCTCGGCTCCCCGCTGCGCCGGAAGGAAGATGAGCGCTTCGTCACCGGCCGCGGCCGCTACGTGGAGGACCTCCATTTCCCCGGCATGTTGCACGCCGCCTTCGTGCGCAGTCCCTATGCGCACGCGCGCGTGCGAGCCATCGACACGGCCGCCGCCGCGGCGGTCCCCTGCGTCGTCGCGGCCTACACCGCGCGCGATCTGCCCGAGTGTGCTCGGCCCATCCCGCCCTCGATGGCGCCGCCCGCCGGCTTCCGACCGACCACGCAGCCGGTTTTCGCCGATCCGTTGGTCCGCTACGTCGGCGAGGTGGTCGCCGCCGTGGTGGCCGAGAACGTCTACGCGGCCGCGGACGCGGCGGCGGCGGTTGTCGTGGACTACGAGCCGCTGCCCGCCGCCGGCACCATGGAGCGCGCGCTCGCGCCGGGGGCGCCGCGGGTCTTCGACGGGTGGCCCGACAACGTGGCCGGGCTCTCGACCGCGCGCGTGGGCGACGCGGCGGCGGCGCTCGCCGGCGCCGAAGTGGTGGTGGAGGCGCGTCTGGGCATTGGCCGCGTCCACGGCGTGCCCATCGAGACCCGCGGCATCGTGGCCACTCCGGAGGGGCCGGACGGACGCTTCACGCTCTGGACATCCAGCCAGAGCCCATACGGGCTGCGTGGGGTCATCGCGGGGCTGCTCGGCGTGCCGGAGGAGCAGGTGCGGGTCGTGGTGGTAGACACGGGCGGCGGCTTCGGCATCAAGGGTCACGCGTACTCCGAGGACCTGATCGTCGCGGCTGCGGCCCAGCGACTCGGCCGGCCGGTGAAGTGGGCGGAGTCGCGCCGCGAGCACTTCCTGACCGCCTCGCCGGACCGCGGGCAGCGCCATGTGGCGCGGATGGGCCTCAACCGCGACGGGACGATCGCCGCGGTCGCGACCAGCTTCAGCCGGGAGCACGGCGCGTACATCGCGAGCGGGGAGGTGGTGACGCGGAACACGATCAACCACCTGCCCGGGCCCTACCGGATCCCGAACCTCGAGGTCCACGCGTCCAACGTGGTGACCAACGCGGTCTTCGGCGCCGCGTACCGCGGCTCCGGGCGCCCCGAGGCCAACTTCGTCATGGAGCGGCTGCTGGATCGTGGGGCGCGTGCGCTCGGTCTCGATCCGGCCGAGGTGCGGCGGCGGAACATGATCCGTCCCGAGGAGATGCCCTATCGCACCGGGCTGGTCTATCGCGACGGGACGCCGGTGGCCTACGATCCGGCGGACTACGTCGGCAGCTTCGACCGTCTCCTGACCGACTTCGAGTACGACAAGTGGCGCCGGCGCCAGGTCGAGAGCGCGAGCAGCGCGCGGCCGGTGGGCGTGGGGCTGGCGGCCTACGTGCAGGGCACCGGCGTGGGCCCGTTCGAGAGCGCCGACGTGCGCATCGACTCGACCGGCACGGTGCACGTCTACATCGGCGTCTCCTCCCAGGGCCAATCGCACGAGACCACCATGGCCCAGATCGCGGCCGCGGAGCTCGGCGTCGATCCCGACCGCGTGTTCGTGATCGCGGCCGACACCACGCGGCTGCCCTACGGCAACGGCACTGGCGGCAGCCGGGTGGCCGCGAACGCGGGTCCGTCGGTGGCGCGCACCGCGCGCGAGGTCGCGAGCAAGGCACGGGTGGTCGCTTCCGAGATGCTCGAGTGCGCGCCGGCCGACGTGGTGCTGGCGGCCGGGCGCGCCCACGTGGCCGGCCTGCCCGAGCGCGGAGTGGCGCTGGGCGATCTGTCCCGCGCGGCAGTGCGGAGCAAGACGCTACTGCGGGAGTCGCGCCCGGGGCTGCAGGCCTGCGGCTACTTCGCTCCCGAGACCGTGACCTTCGCGTTCGGGGCCCAGGCGTGCGCGGTGGAGGTGGACGTGGAGACCGGGCAGGTCCGCATCTTGAAGTACCTCGCCCTCCACGACTGCGGCCGCGCCATCAATCCGGTGGTGGTGGACGGTCAGCTCCACGGCGGGCTCGCCGGCGGCATCGGCACCGCGCTCATGGAGGATCTGATCTACGACGAAGACGGTCAGCTGCTCACCGGCAGCCTGATGGACTACCCGATCCCCGCCGCCGCCGACCTGCCCTCCTTCGAGACGCGGATCCTGGCGTTCCCCTCCACGCGCAATGACTTGGGGATCAAGGGCGTGGGCGAGAGCGCGATCATCGCGCCGCCCGCGGCCATCGCCAACGCGGTCGAGGATGCGCTCCACTCCCGTGGGGCTTCGGTCCTGGAGGTGCCCGTCACGCCGTCGCGGGTGTGGGAGGCCCTGAAGCAGGGAGCGTAGCCGGTGGAGATCGCGATTCTCGCGGCCCTGCTCGGCCTCATCCCCGCCATGATCGCTCGGGGCAAGGGCCGCCAGTTCGCCCTCTGGTGGGTCTACGGGTTCCTGCTCTTCATCATGGCGCTGCCGCACGCGCTCCTGCTCAAGCCGAACCTGAAACAGATCGAGGAACAGCAAGCCGCCCAGGGACTCCGGAAGTGCCCGTTCTGCGCCGAGATGATCAAGCCCGACGCCCGGGTCTGTCGGTATTGCGGGCGTGACCTCCCCGTCGGCTAGGTTCCCTGCACCGCCCCGGAGACGAGCCCGTGGGTGAGGTAGCGGCGGAAGATGTAGTAGAAGATCACCGGCGGGATCGAGTAGATCACCGAGAGGGCCATGAGTAGGTTCCACGGTGAGTCGTCCGACGTGAGGAAGTTCCCCATCCCCACCGGCAGCGTAACCATCTTCTCGCCCTGCAGCAGGAGCACCGCGTAGAGGTATTCGTTCCAGGCGAAGAAGAAGGCGTAGGTGCCCACCGCGATGAGGGTCGGGGTGATCAAGGGCAGGTACATCCGAAAGAAGATCGCGACCGGGCCGGCCCCGTCGATGGCGGCGGACTCGTCGATCTCGTTCGGGATGGTCTTGGCGTAGTCCCAGAGCACCCACAGCGCGTAAGGCGCCGCGAACGTGGTCATGGCGAAGATGAGCGCCCAGTAGGTGTCCAGCAGATCGTAGTCGCCCATGATCTTGAAGAACGGGATCGACAGGAACGAGGCCGGGATGATGTAGGTGAACAGGGTCATGCCCGAGACGTAGCGTCCCAGCCCGAAACGGATACGCGCCAGGGCGTAGCTGCCCAGTGCGGCCACCGCCAGCACCGCGAGCATCACCGCGGTGGAGACCAGCAGGCTGTTGCCCAGCCAACGCCAGAAGTACTTCACGAACGGGCTCTCCTGGAGCAGCACGAACTTGAAGTTGTCGAGCGTGGGGTGATGCACGACGTAGACCGGTCGGAAGAGGTCGTTCCACGGGGTGAGCGCGAGGGTCACCATGTAGTAGATCGGGAAGATCGTCCACGCGGTGACGATGGCGAGGATCGCGGCTCGAAGCGCGGTGGTCGTCCAGTTGTGACGGCTCATTCTCAGCGGTTTCCTGTAGAAGACGTCACGCGGCGGTTTGGCCTCTTCGCGCAAGCGCTCATCGGGGTGTGCTGGC
>DATFWA010000192.1:0-5456 GCA_035259825.1 Candidatus Methylomirabilota bacterium
CGTCGCCGGTCTGTTGCTCGCCGCGGTCATCGCCTTCACGCTGATCGTCATCCTGCCGACCAACAAGCGCCTGCTGGATCCCGCCCTCGACTCGCGCTCGCCGGAGGCGTTGATGCTCCTCGCCCGCTGGGCGCGACTGCACGCGGTGCGCACGGGAGCGGGCACCCTCGCGCTCCTGCTGGTCGGGCTCCACCTCGCCCTCGCGAGGTGACCGTCATCAGCTGCACGGGGGCGGGTCGCGGGAGTCGCGTGGTCACGCCGCAGCGCTTCGCCAGCGGCATGACCTTCGACGAATACCTCGCGTTCATCGGCACGCCTGAGAATCTCGCGCGGGAGGCGGGCTGGTGGCTCGGCCCGGAGCGGATGGATTGGAGCGCGATCCTTCGACGCTGGCACGACGGGCTCCAGCTCCGTGACGGGCAGGTCGCGGCGATCCGGTGGCTGGCCGCCCAGCCACGCGGCCCGGCGAAGATCCTCGTGATCTCCGAGGAGTGGTCCTCGGATTGCCGCCGTGCCGTGCCGATGCTCTCGCGTTTGGCCGAGGCGGGAGGGCTCGAGCTGCGCATCTTCACGCGCGACGGGGCCCGGGTCGGGCGCGAGCCCAGGGCGAATCCGACCGACTCCCCTAACGCCGACCTCATGAACGAGTTCCTGCGCGAGGAGAACGGACAGACGTACCAGTCGATCCCGGTAGCCGTCTTCTATACCGATACGCTCGAGTATCTGTATCACTTCACCGAGCGGCCCGCGATTTACCATCCCGGCCGCCTCGCCGATGCGATGCGCGCTCCCCGGCCCGGAGAGACTCGCGAGGAAACCTGGGAGCGTTTCATGCGAGACTGGCGCGCCATGCAGCAGTCGCCATTCTTTGCGGTGTGGGCCTTCGCGGGGATCGACGAGATGCTGTCGGCGCTGTACGAGCGGATGATCGGATCGCTCCGGTGAATCGTGCGATCGTCTTCGCCATGCTGGCCGGCCTCGGCGCAGCCACGTGGACCGTCTGCCTCAAGCTCGCCTCCTCGCGCATCAGCGCGGTGGTCGGCGCCATCGTCATCACCACCGGGGCCCTCGCCGTCAACCTCATCGTTCTCCTCGTCATGAAGGCGAGCGGGCACGAGACCGTCTTCACTCGCGAAAGCCTCTGGCTGCTGCTCGCGGCGGGAATGGCCGCGGCCTCGGTGGACCTCTTCGGCCTCCTCGCCTACCAGCACGGCCTGCAGGTCACGTCGTCGTTCGTGATCAGCGGCACGTCGACGCTGGCGGTCCTCCTGGTCGGCTTCCTGCTCCTCCACGAGCCGTTCACCTGGGGCCGTGTGCTGGCCGTCGCCCTCATCACCGCCGGGATCCTCCTCTACCAGGCCCAGGGTGGCTGACGCCGCTGCGCCGGCACGCGAAGTTGACAGCCGCCCGCACCGTGTGGTCTAAGGTGAAACGCCCATGACGCGGCCCTTCCTCGAAGGCACCGGCGTCGCCAGGAGCTTCGGAGGCCTCCAGGTCCTGACCCGGGTCGACTTCGCGGTGTCCGAAGGCGAGATCGTGGCGCTGATCGGGCCCAACGGCGCCGGCAAGACGACGCTCTTCAACCTGGTCGGAGGCCTGCTGCGACCCTCGGCGGGCTCGATCCGGCTCGGCGATCACGACATCACGGCCATGCCGGCGTATCGCATCGCCCGGCTGGGGCTCGGGCGTACGTTCCAGACGCCGCGGCCGTTCCTCGACCTGACCGCGGCCGAGAACGTGGCCGCCGCGGCGCGCTGGAGCGAGCGGCCCGACGGCACCCCGGCCGAGCTGCTCGCGCTGGTGGAGATGGACGAGCACGGGAAGGTAACCGCGCGGCGGCTGACCGGCGGCCGTCGCAAGCTCCTCGAGCTGGCGATGGCCCTCGCGATGCGCCCGCGGGTGATCCTGCTCGACGAATTGCTGGCGGGCCTCACGCCGACGGAGAGCGCGCGGGTCACCGCGATCCTCCGGCGCATCCGCGACGAGCGCGGCGTGGGGCTGTTCTGGGTGGAGCACGTGATGAAGGCGATCATGGAGACCGCGGAGCGTCTCATCGTGCTGCACCACGGCGAGGTGATCTGCGAGGGCGCGCCCGCCGCAGTGGCGCGCGACCCGCGCGTGCTCGAGGCCTATCTGGGCGAGGCGATCGCGTCCTGATGCACCGGTAGTGAGCGACCGACGACCACTCCACCAGCGATCGATCCATCACGGGCAAGGAGGCCCACGAACATGACGATGCGTAGGCGGGCATTTCTCAAGACGGCGGCGGCCGGTGCGGCCACGATACCTCTCCTCCGCACCCGCGCGCGGGCTCAGGGCAAGGCGGTCCGCGTCGGCTACACCATGTCCGCGACGGGGCCGTACGCGGTGGGCGCGAGCATCACCCAGGCGCCCAACTACATGCTGTGGCAGGAGCAGCTCAACGCTCAGGGCGGTCTCGCGGTCAAGGGCGAGGGCCGACGCCCGATCGAGTTCGTCACCATCGACGACCGCAGCGAGATCGAGACCGCGGTGCGCTTCTACGAGAAGATGGCCACCGACGACAAGGTCGACCTGATGCTGCCTCCCTGGGGCTCGGCCATGAACTTCGCCATCGCCCCGGTGGCCACCAAATACGGTTACCCGATGATCGGCCCCACCGCGATCTCCGGCAAGTTCAAGGAGCTGGCCCTGCCCTACTTCTACACGATGCTCGTACAGCCCGAGCCGCAGATGCAGGCGGTGGCCGCGCTGCTCAAGGAGCTGCGCTCCCAGGGCAAGATCAAGAAGGTCGCGGTGGCCTACGTCAACGACCTGTTCGGCATCGAGCTGAATTCGGCCACCGGCCCCGCCTTCAAGGCGGCCGGGCTCGAGGTCGTCGACACCAAGAGCTATCCGCTCGGGGCCAAGGATCTCTCCCCGGTACTGCGCGGATTCAAGGCGGCCGGGGCCGATGTCTTCGTCGGGCTCACCTACCCCCCCGACAACATCCTGGCGACGACCCAGGCCAAGGAGGTGGACTGGAACCCGGCCGTCTTCTTCACCGGCGTCGGCACCGCCTTCCCGTTCTACCGCGATCGCTTCAAGGGCGCGGAGGGCGTCATGGGTATCGCCGGCTGGAATCCCAAGGTCAAGTTCCCCGGCGCCAAGGAGTACTTCGACGCGCACGTGAAGAAGTTCCAGAAGGAGCCGGACCGCTGGGCGAGCGCCTTCGCGTACGCCTCGCTGCAGATCCTCGAGCGGTGCGTGGGCGAGGTGGGACTGGACCGGCCCAAGATCAAGGCGATGCTCGACAGTACCGAATTCCAGACCGTCGCCGGTCCCATCAAGTTCGTGAAGGGCGAGAACGTGGCGACGCCGGGCATGGTGGGCCAGTGGCAGAAGAACGAGTTCGAGCTGGTCTGGCCCAAGACCTGGTCCACTGGCACCGCGGTGGTCCCGAAGCCAGACTGGGCGTGACCGTCTCCCCGACGCTCCTGACCGACGTGGTGGTCGGCGGGCTCACCACCGGAGGCATCTACGCCTTAGTGGCCCTCGGCCTCAACCTCCAGTACGGGCTGATGCGAGTGCTGAACGTGGCGCACGGCGAGTTCCTGATGCTGGGCGCCTACCTCACCTACTCGCTGCACACCGGCTGGGGCGTCAATCCGCTGCTGACGCTGCTGATCACGGGCCCGACGGCCTTCGCCGTCGGGCTCGCGCTGCATCGCCTGCTCTACGCCCGCCTGCTCTCGGGCGACGCGACCGAATCGCTCGAGTCGCGCTCGCTGCTGCTCTCCTTCGGCCTCATGTTCGTCATCCAGAACGCAGCGCTGCTGATCTGGAGCGCGGATCTGAAGGGCTACAGCTATCTCGCGATTCCCCTGCGCTGGCTCGGCACCGTGTTCCCGGCCAACCGCCTGCTCGCGGCCGCCATCGCGCTGGCGCTCGGCGCCGCCTTCTATGTCTACCTGCGCGCGAGCCTCACCGGGAAGGCGGTGCGCGCCCTGATGCAGGAGCCCGAGGGCGCGCGGCTCGTGGGCATCCGGACCGCGCGCATCCATGCCCTCTGCTTCGGGGCGGGTCTCGCCATGTCGGCCATCACCGGCTCGCTGGTCAGCATGCTGTTCGAGCTGACTCCCTTCATGGGCCTGCCCTACACCGTGACCGCGCTGGTCGTGGTCATCCTGGGTGGCCTCGGCAACATGATGGGCTGCCTGCTCGCCGGCCTGCTGCTCGGTCTCGTGGAGACGGCCGGCGTGTATCTTGCGTCGTCCGACATCCGCCTGATCTCCTCCTACGCGGTCCTGGCGCTGATTCTGATCCTCAAGCCGTCGGGCCTCTTTGGCCGCTAGGCTGGCCCTGGCCGTGCTCGGCGGCGCGCTGGTCGTCGCGCCGCTGGTGCTGCCGCCGTACTACCGCTCGCTCGGCCTCGCCATCCTGGCCGATGTCGCGCTCGCCGTCTCCTGGGCCCTGTTCTCCGGACCCACGCGCTACCTGTCACTGGCCACCGGCGCGTTCTTCGGCGCCGGTGCCTACACCACCGCGGTCGTGCTGGCGAAGCTGCCGTGGCCGCTGCCGGTCCTCGCGGGGGCGGGGGTTGCCGCGGCCATGGCGCTGCTGGTGGGCACGCTCGCCCTTCGCCTGCGCGGCCCGTACTTCGCGGTCTTCACCTTCGGCCTGGCCGAGCTGGCCAAGCACACCTTGATCTGGTTCGAGACCGGCGTGACCGGCACGGTCGGCCGGCTGTTGCTGAATCCTCCTGGCCCGTCGGCTCTCTACTACACGGTGCTCGCGGTGGCCGCGGCCGCGGTCACGACGGCCGCGTGGCTGCCGCGCACGCGCTGGGGCGTGGCCCTGATCGGCATCGGCGCCGACGAAGAGCGCGCGGAGACGCTGGGCATCGACACGACGCGTATCAAGATCGGCGTCTTCGCGCTGAGCGCCGCGTTCATGGGCGCGACCGGAGGAGCGATGGCGCCGCGCTGGACCTATCTCGACCCGCAGGTGTTCAACCCGCTCGTGTCCTTCCAGACCGTGATCATGGCCCTGCTCGGCGGCGCCGGCACCGTGGCGGGTCCGGCGCTGGGCGCGGTATTCCTGGGCGTCCTGTCCGAGATCCTCCTGCTGAAGTTCCGCTACTTCTATATGCTCGGGCTGGGCGTGATGCTGATCGTGGTCGTTCTGCTGTTGCCGACCGGGCTCGCGGGTCTCCTGCGCCGTCACCCACGGTAGCCGGAGACCACGCGGCGCTCATCGGCGCCCGACGGAGGAGAGACCATGGCGGTACGGATCGTTCGACTGGGCACCCCGCGCGCGGCCCGCGAGGGCCTGCGCATCGGCACGGTGAGGCGGCCGCCGCGCGGCGTGCGCAAGACCGACTACGCGAGGCGCGACTACTACGACGCGTGGCTGCCCGAGCTGGCCCCGAGCGCGCCGCTGGTCTCATTCGCCCTGTCCAAGCCCTGGACGGATGCGCGATGGGCCCGCTACGCCCG
>DATFWA010000193.1:0-9097 GCA_035259825.1 Candidatus Methylomirabilota bacterium
GCGGATGGTGGCGTTCATGAATCCCTGGGACGACCCGCAGGGCATCGGCTTCCAGATCATCCAGTCGTTCCTGGCCCTGGGGTCGGGCGGCTGGCTCGGGGTCGGGCTCGGCGACTCGAAGCAGAAGCTCTTCTACCTGCCGGAGCCGTACACCGACTTCATCTTCTCGATCATCGGCGAGGAGCTGGGCCTGGTCGGCACGACCGCGATCCTCTCCCTCTTCGCGCTGCTCATCTGGCGCGGCCTGCGCGTGGGACTGCGGGCTCCGGACGCCTTCGGCGCCTACCTGGCCCTGGGCCTCACGATCATGCTGGCCACGCAAACCCTCGTGAACATCGGCGTGGTGACCGGGGCGCTGCCCACCAAGGGGCTGCCGCTGCCGTTCATCTCCTTCGGCGGCTCCGCGCTGCTCATGACCATGTTCTCGGCCGGCGTGCTGCTCAACATCTCGCAGCACGGGAGAACCGCCTGATGTTCAAGAAGTATCAGCACATCCACTTCGTGGGCATCGGCGGCGTCGGCATGAGCGGCATCGCCGAGGTCCTGCTCACCCTCGGCTACCGGGTGACCGGCTCGGACGCCCGACGCTCGGAGACGGTGGAGCGGCTCGAGCGCCTGGGGGCCAAGGTGTTCACCGGCCACGAGGCGGCCCACGTGGAGGGCGCGCACGTCGTCGTGTATTCCTCGGCGGTGGCGCGCGACAACGTGGAAGTAGCGACCGCGCGTCAGCGCGGCGTCCCGGTCATCCCGCGCGCCGAGATGCTCGCCGAGTTGATGCGGCTGAAGTACGGCATCGCGATCGCGGGCACCCACGGCAAGACCACCACCACGTCGATGGTGGCCGCGGTGCTCGGTGCCGGCGGCTTCGATCCCACCGTCGTGGTGGGCGGTCGCGTGCACGGCCTCGGCACCAACGCGCGGCTCGGCCAGGGCGAGTTCCTGGTCGCGGAGGCCGACGAGTCCGACGGATCGTTCCTGACCCTGACCCCGACGATCGCGGTGGTCACCACCGTGGACGCCGAGCACCTCGACCACTACGCGGACCTCGACGCGATCATGTCCGCCTTCATCGCCTTCGTGAACAAGGTCCCGTTCTACGGGGCGGCGGTGGTGTGCCTGGACGATCCGAACATCCAGCGCATGATCCCGCGGATGATGGACAAGCGCGTGATCACCTACGGGCTCGAGGCGAGCGCCGACCTCACCGCGCGCCGCCTCGCGTTCGCCGAGATGCGTTCCACTTTCGAGGTGCTCCACCGCGGCGCGGCGCTCGGCTCGGTCTCCCTGCGGGTGCCGGGCCGCCACAACGTGCTGAACGCCCTCGCGGCCACCGCGGTCGGCCTCGATCTCGAGGTGCCGTTCGACCGGATCCAGCACGCCCTGGCCGCCTTCGAGGGGGTGCAGCGCCGGTTCCAGATCCGGGGCGAGGCCCGAGGCGTGCTCGTCGTCGACGACTACGGTCATCATCCCGCCGAGATCCGCGCGACCCTCGCCGCCGCCAAGGCGGGGTTCGACCGGCGCGTGATCACAGTGTTCCAGCCGCATCGCTACTCGCGGACCCAGCACCTGCGGAGCGACTTCCTGACCGCGTTCTACCAGTCCGAGGTCCTCATCGTCATGGACATCTATCCGGCGGGCGAGGCGCCGATCCCCGGCGTCCACTCCCGCGATCTGGCCGACGGCATCGCGGCCCACGGGCATCGCGAGGTGCTCTACATGGGCTCCGATCGCGCGGCGATCGTCGACTATCTGTGCGAATCCACCAGAGCTGGTGATCTCGTGCTCACCCTCGGGGCCGGCGACGTGGGGCAGCTGGGCGGGGAACTGCTCACGCGGCTCGACGACGGCTCCGGGACACCGTCCAAGAGGAGATAACAACATGCTGGGAGAGATCCGAGGCGAGGTCCGATTCAAGGAGCCCCTCAGCTTCCACACCTCCTTGCGCATCGGAGGACCCGCGGACATCTTCATCGTCCCGCAGGACGTGGAAGACATCCGGCTCGCGCTGTCGTTCGCGGAGCGGGAGCAGCTGTCGCTCGACGTCATCGGCGGCGGCAACAACCTGCTGGTCGGCGACCGGGGCGTCCGCGGGGTGGTCCTCAAGCTCGAGGGCTGCCTGGGTCGCGCCGAGTTCCACGGCGAGGAGGCGGTGGCCGGCGCGGGCGTGAGCTTGTCGGCCCTCATCCGGGAGGCGGCCGCGCTCAACCTGGGGGGCATCGAGTGCCTCGTGGGCGTGCCGGCCACGGTGGGCGGCGCGGTGGCGATGAACGCGGGCACCGCCGACGGCGGCATCGCCGACTTCATCTCGGCGGTCTACTTCCTGCACCCCGACGGCACCCTCGGCGAGTTCAAGCCGGGCGCCGGGTCGTTCAGCTATCGCATGTTCGCGGCCCCGCCCGGCTCGGTGCTGATCGGCGCGCGCCTGCAGCTGCACCGGCGGCCCTTCGCCGAGATCCAGCGCGACATCAAGATGCGGCTCAAGCAGAAGAAGGCCACCCAACCGTTGGCCCTGGCCTCGGCCGGCTGCGTGTGGAAGAACCCGCAGGGAGAGACCGCGACGCGGCTCATCGAGAAGGTCGGGCTCAAGGGCAAGCGGCTGAACGGCGCCGAGATCTCGGCCAAACACGCCAACTTCATCGTCAACCGCGGCGGCGCTGGGTCCGCCGACATCAAGGCCCTCATGCAGATGACCCACGACCGCGTGCGCAACCACTTCGGCATCGCGCTCGAGCCGGAGATCCGCACGATGGGGGAGATCTAGCCGCCGGTGAGCGCGGGCAGGCTCGTACGCACGCATAGCTCGGTGCTCTCGCCCCGCTCGGGGCGCAGCGGCGGGCTCGAGGATCTCGCCGAGCGCGGGTCCGCCATGTCGCGCCAGCGCGTCTCGCGCACCCGGCTCGCCCGGCGGATCAGCCGCCGCGTTCGCTGGGTGGTCGCGCGCGCGGTGTGGATCGGCGCGTGCCTGCTCCTCCTCGCGGCGGGCGGGCTCGGCGTGGTGTGGCTGCTCACCTCGCCGCGCTTCGCGATCAACGAGGTGGCGGTGAGCGGGGCGAGTCGCCTCACCCCCGAGGAGGTGGTGAGCGCCTCCGGCATCGGTCCGGGCACCAACCTGTTCCGGCTGGACCGCGCCGAGGTGGTGGCGCGGCTCGAGGCGCTGCCGCTCGTGCGCCGCGCCGATCTGGTGCGGCGGTTCCCCAACCGGGTCACGATCTCGATCGAGGAGCGCCGCCCGTTCACGCTGGTCCACGCGGGCCGGCTGCACTGGATCGACGAGCACGGGGTGAGCCTGGGGGCCGAGCCGAAGGCGGTGGCCCCCTCGGTGCCGGTGATCACCGGGCTCCACCCGACCGACCTCGAGGGCAATCCGCCCTCGCCGCGAGTGGCCGCCGGCATCTCGCTGCTGCGGGTGCTGCTGCGCTCGGAGACCGCGCTGATCCAGCAGATCTCCGAGATCGACGTGAGCCGGCTCGACGGACCGGTGCTGTACACGGTGGAGGGAGTGGAGGTTCGCATTGGAGCCGAGGACTGGGAGGCGCGTCTCGGCCGCCTGCAGGGGGTGCTCGCCCAGATCCGGACGGGCGGCGAGGCGGTCAGCGCCATCGATCTGCGCTTCCGCGACCAGGTGGTTCTCAAGACCATGAGCCGGTGAGGAGGGCAATGGCGAGATCTCGAACGCGGCAGGTCATCGCCGGGCTGGACGTGGGCACGACGAAGATCTGCTGTGTCATTGCCGACTGGTCGCCGGTGGGCAATCTCGACATCATCGGCGTCGGCGCGAGCCCGTCGCGCGGCCTCCGCAAGGGCGTGGTCGTCAACATCGACTCCACCGTAGAGTCGATCAAGCACGCGGTGGCCGAGGCCGAGGAGATGGCCGGCGTGGAGATCACCTCGGTGATCGCGGGGGTGGCGGGCGGCCACATCCGCGGCATGAACAGCCGGGGAGTGGTGGCGGTCTCGGGCAAGCACCGCGAGGTGAGCCAGACCGACATCGACCGCGCACTCGACGCGGCCCGCGCGGTCAACCTGCCCCAGGATCGCGAAATCATCCACGTGCTCCCGCAGACCTTCCTCGTCGACGACCAGGACGGGGTCAAGGAGCCGCTCGGCATGTCGGGCGTCCGCCTCGAGGTCGAGGTGCACCTGGTTACGGGTGCCACCACCTCGGTGCGCAACGTGGTCCGCAGCGTCAACCGCGCGGGCCTGCAGGTGCAGGACCTGGTGCTGGAGCCGCTGGCCTCCGCGGAGGCGGTGATCTCGACCGAGGAGAAGGAGCTGGGCATCCTGCTGATCGACCTCGGCGGCGGGACCACCGACGTGGCCCTCTTCCGCGACGGGGCCGTGTGGCACACCGGCAGCCTGCCCCTGGGCGGTGACCACATCTCCAACGACATCGCCGTGGGCCTGCGCACGCCGACCGCGGACGCCGAGGAGCTGAAGAAGCGCTACGGCTGTGCGCTCACCGCGCTCGTGCGCGAGGACGAGGTGGTGGACGTGCCGAGCGTGGGCGGGCGCAAGGCGCGCCAGCTCTCGCGCCAGATCCTGTCCGAGATCATCCAGCCCCGCGTGGAGGAGATCTTCACCCTGGTGGCCCGCGATCTGGTGCGCGGCGGCCTCAACGACGTGGCCGCGGGCGGGGTGGTGGTCACCGGCGGCAGCTCGATCATGCACGGCGTGCCCGAGCTGGCCGAGCAGGTGTTCGACATGCCGGTGCGCCGTGGGGTGCCCACCGGGCTCTCCGGGCTCTCCGACGTGGTGCAGAGCCCGATCCATGCGACCGCGGTGGGCCTGGCGCTCTACGGCGCGCGAGGGCACGGAGCGGGCGGGCCCACGGAAGTCGAGGAAGCGACGCTGGTCGGTCGCACCGGCCGGCGGCTGAGGGACTGGTTTGCGGAGCTCTTCTAGGAAGAAGGGGGGTGGAGGCTTGCCTCCGCGAGCCGCCGGACAGGCGGAGCTGTTCAACACGGTGCCGCGCGTCCGGGAGCGGCAACCACAGGGTCGGCCCTCACGGGGACAATCCCTGCCGGGGCAACCCAAGGAGGAGTCGATGGAGCATATTAAAGGGCGGCGGCCGGTGTTCGAGCTGGAGGAAGTGCGCGAGGCGGCAAAGATCAAGGTGATCGGCCTCGGCGGGGGCGGCTCCAACGCGGTCAACCGCATGATTTCGGCTTCATTCACCGGCGTCGATTTCATCGTGGGCAACACGGACCTGCAGGCCCTGCGCTCGTCGCCCGCGCCAGTGAAGCTGCAGCTCGGCGCGCGGCTCACCGGCGGCCTCGGCGCCGGCTCCGATCCCGAAGTCGGCAAGAACGCCGCGCTCGAGGATCGCGACGAGATCAAGTCCGTGCTCGAGGGCGCGGACATGGTATTCGTGACGGCCGGCCTCGGCGGCGGCACCGGCACCGGCTCCGCCCCGATCGTCGCCTCGGTGGCCAAGGACCTCGGCATCCTCACGGTGGCGGTGGTGACCAAGCCGTTCACCTTCGAGGGCCGCAAGCGCGCGCTGCAGGCCGAGGCGGGCATGGCCGCGCTGCGCGCGGTCGTCGACACCCTGATCGCGATCCCGAACCAGCGGCTGCTCGCGGTGGTCGACCGCGGTACCCCGCTGCTCGAGGCCTTCAAGGTCGCGGACACCGTGCTGCTGCAGGCGGTGCAGGGCATCTCCGACCTGATCCTGGTCCCGGGCCTGATCAACCTCGACTTCGCCGACGTGCGCACGATCATGTCCGGCATGGGCATGGCCCTCATGGGCACGGGCACCGGCAAGGGCGAGCATCGCGCGCTCGACGCCGCGCAGAAGGCGGTGGCCAGCCCGCTGCTGGACGAGACCTCGATCGAGGGCGCCCGCGGCATCCTGATCAACTTCACCGGCGGCACCGATCTCTCCATCCACGAGGTCGAGGAGGCCGCCCGCATCGTGCAGGAGGCCGCGCACGAGGAGGCCAACATCATCTTCGGTGCGGTGCTCGACGAAACCTTGCAGGACGAGGTCCGCATCACCGTCATCGCCACCGGCTTCACCGACCGCAAGGAGGCGACCGTCCCCGGTCCCAAGGTGGTGCCGATCCCCTCCGGGCCGCGCGGCCCGGCGCCCGCCAAGGACTGGCGGCGGCGCATCGCCGATCTTCGCGCCGAGGGCGAGGAGCCCGCGGAGGAGGATCTGGACGTGCCCGCCTTCCTGCGCCGGCAGGCCGACTAGGCGCGGTCCCGTTTCTGCCCTCGCCCACCCTTTCCCCCGAAACGGGGGAGAGGGTGGGGTGAGGGGGATCGAGGAAGCGAGGGGGACGGAGGAAGCGAGGCGACGTAGTCGAGGTAGGGCCCGAGCCGGAACTTCTTTGCGGTGTTCTCCGAGGACATGTAGCGGACGGAGCCCAGTACCGGCCGCTCCGGGGCCCACGGCCGGTCGAAGAGTCCGAAGCACCACAGGATCCCGGTGTAGGAGTTCGGGTCGCGGCCGTCGATCGCATACCGGTTGTTGAGGTGTTCGAGCGTCGCGTAGGCTTCGTCGGGCGTGCGGGACCACTCGAGCACCTTCTTGCCCCACAGCATCCGCATGTAGTTGTGGATCGTGCCGGTGGCAGCGAGCTCACGTTGCGCGGCGTTCCACAGCGGATCGTGGGTCTGCCCGGCTTCCCACTCCTCGACGGAATAGACATGAGCCCGCGCGTCGCCGGCGTGGGCGGCGAGCGTGGCGCGCGCCCACGCCGGCAGCGCGCGTTCGAGGCTCTCGGTGTCCTGCCGGCGCGTCCAGTGCCAGTGCAGTCCGAGATCCCGCCAGGTGATGGCCTCGTCGAGGAAGGCGTTGACGTCGGCGTCGCGGCAGAAGAAGGCTTCCCGGCGTCCGACCGCGTGCGGGTCGAGCACGGCCGGGCTCCAGTCGCCCGTGCTCGCGAGCACGCGCTCGACGACCTCTTCGATCGCGATGTGCCCGAAGTGCAGGTAGGGGCTGAGCCCGCTCTGGTGCGCGCGATCGGGGGGAGCCGGGTGCGAGCGTCTCTCGGCCGTGCCGCGCAGCCGATGGGCAACGAAATCGGCCAGCCGCTGCCGCGCCGCGGGGCCGCCGCCCGGCGTGGCCGGCACCGCAGGCACGCTGCGGTCCAGCGGCAGCGATGCGAGCAGGCCGTCGAGATCGTCGAGGTCGGCGGGCTCGAACGGCGGCGCCATCGGGGCCGCTCCGGATCCCTGGGGCCGCGCAACGGCGCGATGCTCCCACGCTTCCCCGAACGCTCGGTGGATGCGCGGCCGCAGGTGCGCGGCCGCCGACACCGTCGGGCCCAGGCGGCTCATCGGCACGATGGCGCCGGCGTCCACGGCGACGACCGCGACCTCGACGCTCGCGGCCAGAGCCGCGACCTGCCCCGGCACGATGAAGCACGGGAAGTCGTCGGTCACGACGAGAGCGGCGCGCGCGGCGAGATCGGCGAGGAGCCCGCGGCCTTCACCCGGCTTGCGTTCGACCCACGGCCAGTAGGTGAGTCCAGCTCGCCGGGCGGCCGTCGCGTTGGCACGCATGCCCTCGAGCACGAAGCGGTGGAGTCGCTCGCTCGCCCAGGGGTAGCGCAGGCGCAGCCCCTCGTACACGACGAGCGGTCGGCCGAGACGGCGCCCCTCCGCGATGGCGTGATCGAGGGCGAGGTTGTGGTCGAGACGCCGGTTGGCCTGCATCCAGTAGAGGATGTAGTCGCCCGCGGTGTTGACCGAGCGGTCGTTCGCCGGTCGCACGCGGGTGTCATTGAAGGTCACGGCTGTCAGCATACCGGTCCGGCGAAGCCCCGGACCGACGCGAAACGATACTCGTGAGAGAATGAGCGGGTGACTGTCAGCCGATCGCGCCGCGAAGAGGAGCCGCCGTTTTTCGTGACCTCCCCGCTGCTCACCGCGCACGGCCTCCCGCACCTCTTCACGACCCGTCACTTCCCCGGCGTCTCGCGCCCCACCCAGCCGCGTCCGCCGTTCGGTCCCGAGGCGCAGCCGCTGCTGGCCCCCCGGGGCCTCGCCAGTGAGCCCGCGTTCGCGCGTCAGGTGCACGGCGCCGAGGTGATCGAGGTCGAGCGGGGCGGTCTCGCCGGCCATGCCGACGCCCTAGCCACGTCGCGCCCCGGGCTTCCGCTGTGCATTTCCACCGCCGACTGTCTGCCTATCGTGCTCTACGACCCTCGGGCCGGTCGCCTGGCCGGCGTGCACGCGGGCTGGAGGGGCACGGTTCAGTCCGTAGCCGCGGCCGCGGTCCGCCGCCTGGTGCAAGCGGGCAGTGGGCCCGCCGACCTCGTTGGGGCGATCGGGCCGTCCATCGGGCCCTGCTGCTACGAAGTCGACGCCCCGGTCCTCGAGCGCCTCGGGCGGGCCTTTCCGCAGGGCTGGAAGGACTGGGTGACCCCCAAAGGGCCGGGGAAGTGGAGGCTCGACCTGTGGCAGGCCAATCTGGACCAGATGACAGCCGCCGGCGTCCCGCGGGAACGGATCGATCTGCTGGGTCTTTGCACGGGGTGCCGTCCAGACCTGCTCTTCTCCTACCGACGCGAGCGGGGCGCGGGCCGGCTGGTCGCCGTGTCCGCGCTGCCCGGATCCCCGGCCTCCGGACCGACCCTCGGCCGCCGGGCCTGACGCCCCGCAGCCACCATGCTAGAATCGCCCCCACTCATGCTGGACATACGCGCCAACCTCGGGCGGGTCCAGGAGGCCGTCGCGCGGGCGTGCGCGCGGGCCGGTCGCTCCCCCGACCACGTCCTGCTCATCGCGGTTTCCAAGACCATGGAAGCCGAGCGCATCCGCCTTGCCATCGAGGCCGGCGTCGCGGCTCTCGGAGAGAACCGGGTGCAGGAAGCCAAGGAGAAGATCGGGGTGCTGGGCCACGCGGTGCCGTGGCATCTCATCGGATCGCTGCAGACCAACAAGGCCCGTGATGCCGCGCGGCTGTTCGACTGGATCCACTCGGTGGACCGGCTCGACCTGGCCCGGGAGCTCTCGCGCCGCGCCGGCGACCGGGTGCTGAACGTGCTGCTGCAGGTCAACCTGGGCGACGAGCCCCAGAAGGGCGGCGTCGCGCCCGCCGAGGTCAAGCGCCTCGCCGAGTCGGTGGCGGGGCTGCCCGGGCTCCGGG
>DATFWA010000194.1:0-15125 GCA_035259825.1 Candidatus Methylomirabilota bacterium
GCGCCACCTCCTTCGACATGCGCGGGCCGCCGAAGAAGGCGAGGAACACGAGCCGGAACGTGTAGAAGGCGGTGAGGAACGCCCCGATCATCAGCAGCAGCCACAGCACGTATAGGTGCTCGTGGAACACCGAGGCGAGGATCTCGTCCTTGGAGAAGAATCCGGAGAGCGGCGGCACCCCGGCGAGGCCGAAGGCGCCGACCAGGAACGTCACGGTGGTGGTCATCATGCGCGGCGCGAGGCCGCCCATCTTGCGCAGGTCCTGCTCGCCGCCCAGTCCGTGGATCACGCTGCCCGCGCCCAGGAACAGCAGGGCCTTGAAGAAGGCGTGCGAGACCAGGTGGAAGATGCCGGCCGCGTACGCGCCGACGCCGACCCCGACGAACATGTAGCCGAGCTGGCTGATCGTCGAGTAGGCCAGCACGCGCTTGATGTCGGTCTGCACGAGCCCGATGGTGGCCGCGAACACCGCGGTGAGCCCGCCCACCCACGCCACGATCTCCAGGCTCAGCGGGGCCATCTCGAAGAGCTTGTGACAGCGCGCCACCATGTACACGCCGGCGGTCACCATGGTGGCGGCGTGGATGAGAGCCGACACCGGCGTGGGGCCCTCCATCGCGTCGGGCAGCCAGGTGAAGAGCGGCAGCTGGGCGGACTTGCCGGTGGCGCCCACGAACAGCAGGAGGGCGATCGCCAGGTACACGCCGCCGCTCACGCTGGTGTCGGCCTTGGCGAATACCTCGGCGTAGCTCATTGTCCCGAACGTGACCCAGATCAGGATGATGCCGAGAAGGAAGCCGAAGTCGCCGACCCGGTTCACGATGAAGGCCTTCTTGCCCGCGTCGGTCGCCGATTGCTTCTCGTACCAGAAGCCGATGAGGAGGTAGGAGCAGAGGCCCACCGCCTCCCAGAACACGAAGAGAATGAGGAAGTTGCCGGCCAGCACCAGCATCACCATCGAGAACACGAACAGGTTCAGGTAGGTGAAGAAGCGGGCGTAGCCGTGATCGTCGTGCATGTAGCCCACGGAGTAGACGTGGATCAGGAAGCCCACGCCGGTCACCACCAGCAGCATCACCGCGGTGAGCTGATCGACCTGGGCGGTGACCGCGGTCTTGAACGGGCCCGCGACCACCCAGGGGAAGAGATCACCCGTCCACGTCTCGCCGTGCCACACCTGGTTGAACACGAGGCACGAGACGACGAACGAGGCGAGCAGCGCGGGCACCGCGAGCCAGTGCGCCTTGTGGCCGATGAGGCGCCCGAGGATGGCGTTGACGACGACGCCGACGAGCGGGAAGAGCGGGATCAGCCAGACGAGCCGTGACATGAGTTCGGGTGCAAACCCGCAACACTCTAAGCGGAAGCGGGCCGGGGTGTCAAGGATCGGACGGGTCGCCGCCGTCGCGAAGACGCGGCTCGACGAAGCGGAAATACAACAGCGGAATCAGGTAGAAGAGCAGCAGGTGGCCGGAGAGCAACCGCACGCTGCCCACGCCCTCGTCGAGGAACCCGACACAGAGCGCGAAGTTCATCAGCACGTAGATCACCACCGCGAGCGTGGCGCGCCGCGGGCCCTCCGGCACGAACGCGGCGAGCCGGCGCCAGTCCAGCATCCGCACCGTCCCCTGCCCGCGCACCGGCGCACCGGCGTCGCGCAACCGCACGATCATGATCACGAGCAGCGCGAGGGCGCCGGCGAAGAGCGCCAGCGCGATCGCGGCTCCGACCGCGGGCGGGAACGGGGTGAACGTGGAGAGGTGGAGCACCGCGCTCGCCGCGAAGCCGGCGGTGGCGACGATCCGGAAAATGTTTCCCCAGTCCGGTCGGGTGGACACGAGGCTCGATTCTACGCGCAAATCCTAGGAGGGAATTTCGGCGACTGCTACCATGACGGGGTGGCACGGTCTCGCATCCGGGTCTGGCTGATCATCTTCTTCATCCCCATCCTGCTGGTGCTCGGGGGCCTCGGCTATCTCGCGTGGCGACAGAGCGTGCCCGCGGTGCGCGTGGAGTTCCAGCCGGTGCCCAAGTTCATCGGCGCCCGCACGCCCGTCACCCTCGACCTTCGCGCGACGCGCGGCGGCGTGCAGGCGGTCGACGTGCGGCTGATGCAGGGCGGGACCCGCGTCAACGTCGCGCAGCAGACCTTCTCCGGCCCGCCCAGCAACGAGCAGCGCGTGCAGCTGATCATCGCGGGCGGGACCCTCGGGCTGCGCGAGGGCGCGGCCACCCTGGAGGTGCGCGCGCGCGACGGCTTCTGGCGGCCCATCCGCGTGGACGATCGGATCATCGCGAGCCTGCCGATCACGCTCGACTTCACGCCGCCGACCCTCGAGGTGCTCGCCTCCACCCGCTATCTCTCGCGCGGCGGTGGCGGGCTGGTGGCCATGCGCGCGAAGGGTGCGGCGCGCGTGGGCGTCGCGGTGGGCGACCTCTTCTTCCCCGCCTTCCCGGCCGGCGCGTCCGACTCGGGGCTGCACGCCGCCCTCTACGCCCTGCCCTGGAACCTCGCGCCCAACTCGCCGATCACGGTCTCCGCCCAGGACGAGGCGGGCAACGCGGTGTCACGTGCGCTGGCCGTCGAAATCCGGCCCCGCAAGTTCCCGCTCGACACCATCGAGATCAGCGAGCAGTTCCTCGCCAGCAAGATGCCGGAGCTGCTCCCCGAGCGCGGCCAGATCCCGTCCGATCAGCTCCTCGCCTCCTTCCTGACCGTGAACCGCGACAAGCGGAAGGAAGCCGAGGAGATGAAGCGCAAGCTCGCGCAGAAGAGCAAGCCGACTCCGCTCTTCGAGGGCGCGTTCATCCAGCCCCGCAACACCAAGGTCTTCTCGAACTTCGCGGAGACCCGCACCTACCGCTACCAGGGCAAGGACGTCGACACCCAGGTGCACCTGGGCTACGACCTCGCGTCGCTCAAGGCGAGCCCGGTCCCCGCGGCCAACTCGGGCGTGGTGGTCTGGGCCGCGCCGCTCACCATCTACGGCAACGCGGTGGTGGTGGATCACGGCTGGGGCTTGCAGACCCTCTACGGCCACCTGTCCACCCTCGAGGTGAAGGAAGGCGACGAGGTGAAGAAGGGGCAGACGCTCGGCAAGAGCGGGGCCACCGGACTGGCCCTCGGCGATCACCTCCATTTGGAGGTGCTCATCCAGGGCATCTCGGTGACTCCGGTCGAGTGGTGGGACCGCAAGTGGATCCGCGACCACGTCGGCCGCCCGCTACGCGAGGCCAACATCTCCCTGCTGCAGGCCGACCAGCCGCCCGCGGGCGCGGACGAGGAGCGCCCGGCCTCCTCGCCGCCCCGTCGCCGCGCCCGCGCGCGCTAGCCGGCCCTAGACCTCCTAGTCGTCGCCCGTGCCGGGCGCGCCGATGCTCGGATCCACGAACAGGGCGAGCAGCTGTCCGCCCTCGACCAGCTCCGGATCGGCGCTCGGTCGGTGCGCCTGCACCGTGAGCAGGAACCAGCCCTCTCCCAGGACGTGACGCGCGTCGATGATCCCCGACGACTCCTCGTCCTGGGTGATGAAGTCGGGGCTGCCCGCGTTGAAGAACTTGGGATTGTGCTGGGCGACCTGGATGAACTCCCCGGTGGCGATCTGGTAGAGCCAGATCTTGGCGATCCGGTCGCTGTTGCCCGGATCCTCGTCCATCAGGATGCGGCCGCGGCGGTCGATGGTCACGTTGTCCAGCATCCCGTGCCCCTCGTCGCCCTTCAGGAGGATCTCGATCGTCCCGCCGCGCTCGGGCTCCTCGACGTCCTCGAATCGGAGGCGCCACAGGCGGCAGTTGCTCGTCAGGCTCGCGGTGGTCACGAAGTAGAAGTCGTCGCGATGCTTCTCCCGCGGATCCCAGGCGCCATCCTCGGGCCGCTGCAGGCGGGTGACGCCGGCCGCGATCGAGGCCTGCTCGAGCTGGAGCGCATCGAGCCCGGACACGTCGCCGAGGTCGCGGAGGGCGAAGCGGCCCTTGCCGACGAACGCGCTCGTCCCGAGGCCGAAGGCGTTGCTCTCCTCGGTCACCGGCGTCCCGTTCAGCGAGGCCGCGACGCCGTAGAGATGGCCGTTGGTGAGCCCGGCTTGCTCGATCGGATGCCCCTTGCGGGTCTTCGTCCCCACGTAGACGTAGACTTCGCTCGGGAAGCCGGCCGCATTCGGCGCGGTGCTCAGCGCGCTGTCGTCGCCCAGGACCACGACCGTCTTCTCCTGCGGATACGGGCTGGCCACCGCGTTCTCGAACGAGAGGCGCCCGAGCCGGGGGAGCTGCCACGCCTGGCCCTTGTACTTGCCGGAGGCGATCCGCGCCCACGCGCGTCCCTGGCTCACTTCCTCCCCGTTCAGGAAGATGCGGTCCTTGGTGCCCAGCCCGCTATAGGAGAAGGCGCCCTCCTTGGCCAGATCCGCCGAGCAAAGGCGCTCCCAGACCGTGGTGCCGGCCACGTAGGTCTGGCTCGTGGCGTCCCAGAGGCGCACGGCGTCGGGGGAGGGCGTGAGGTCTTCGCCCTTCGTCACCTCCAGCGTCTTACTGTCGATGGTCCAGGCCGAGACGAAGGCGCCCTTCGACCCGTGAGCCCGCGCGATCCCGTTCGTGGCCGTGATCTCGTGATTCACCATCAGCGTGAACTTGTCCCGTGAGCCCTCGAGCGCGCCGAGTCCGTCCGGGATGCCGACCAGCCGGTACGGACCCACGCGATCTCCGACCGTCAGGATCGAGACCGTCTCCACGCCGGGTACGCTCGGCACGAGATACGGCTCGGTGGTGGTGCTGGGCCCGACGTTGCTCGGCATCCGCGGGCTCGCGGCCCGCGCCTCGCGCGATGCCAGCAGCGTGGGGGCGGCGATCAGCAGCGGCGCCGTCGCCAGGGTGCCTTTGAGGAAGGATCGCCGGGAGCGGCCCGGCTCGTGCGCATCGTGCGAATCTGTCATCGAGACCCTCCGTCGCTAGAGAAGTGATGGACGATGGACGGCCTCTTGTAGCAAGCGGAGGATAGAGAAATCGTGACGGCCGGACGAAGCTTCGGTGACACCGGGAGGGCCGGGTGTGGTTGGTCCCGGGTGACGGGACGCTAATTGCGCGTTACGCGCGCAGGGCCCGCAGCAGCTCCCGCGGCGGGACGAAATCCCCGATGACGCCCATCAGCAGGGAGAGCAGCGCCGGGCGGCGCTGCAGGAAGCGAGCGGCGAGGTTGGCCAGACGTCGGTGGGCGATGAGGACCTGCAGCGCCTGGGTCACGCGCGCCTTGTCCCCGAACGCCTCGCGCCGCGCGCGGGCGTAGGGCGCCAGGGCATCAGGTGAGACGTCGCCCGTGGAGAGCGCGGCATGCGCGACCTCGGCCAGCATCTCGGCGGAGCGCAGCGCAGTGTAGAGCCCCTCGCCGGTGAACGGGTCGTAGAACCCCGCCGCGTCGCCGGCAAGCATCACGCCGTCCACGCGCGGGTCGTCCACGCGATAGGCGAGCGGCCCCATCGCCATCAGCGGGCCCTCGGGCCGCATGCCGTGGATCCGAGCCGGCACCCGGCGCAGCTGCTTGAGCCGCGCCGCGAAGAATGTCTCCAGCCGCCCGCTGAACGGACGCGCGTGCGCGAGCGGCACCACGAGGCCGAGATTGACGATGCCGGACCCCACCGGGTTCAGGATGCAATAGTCCGGCGGGTCCACGTGGATCTCGCCGCGGTCGCCGAGATCTTCGATGCCGCTCACGTGCTGGATGAGAGCCAGCCGTCTGAGCCGGTGGGGCCGCAGCAGTCCGAGCGCGTGCGCCACCACCGACGCGCGGCCGTCGGCGCCCACCACGAGCCGGCTGCGGATGTCGAGCGGCGATCCATCCGGCGCCTCGGCGTGCACTCCCGACACCGCCGAGTCCTCGCGGATCAGCCCGGTGACACGATGACGTTCGCGCACCTCCACCGGCAGGGTGCGCGCCCGCTCGAGCAGGACGCGGTCGAAGACGTCACGCCGGATGGCCAGCGCGTGATCGCGATACCCGCGCCACCGGCCGCCCGTCGGGTACGTCCCGTCGAGCACGGTGCCGTCGGGCGCGACGATGCGCATGCCGTGGAGCGGCTGCGCCCCTGCCCCGTCCACCGCCTTCAACACGCCCAGGCGGTCCAGCACGCGCGCCCCCTCGGGCGAGAGGTACTCGCCGCAGATCTTCGGGCGCGGGAAGGCGGCCTTGTCGAGCAGGGCGACCGACCAGCCCCGCTCGGCGAGCAGGATGGCGGCGGCGGAGCCGGCCGGCCCCGCGCCCACCACCACCACGTCGACGCGCTCGGCGGTCACCGCTTGTCCCGCACCGCGCAGAGCCGGAGATACGGCCAGTGATACACGACCGAGGCGTCGAGCAGCCCCGCCTTCTCGCACAGCGCGGTCACCTCGGGCGGCGTGTACGAGCGGAGCACCGAGAGCGGTCCGTCGTGGCGCGAGATCGCGCTGCGCGTGATGAAGCGGGTGATCACCCACACCACCGCGTGAGCCAGCCGGGTCCGCACCAGATCGTTGACCACGAAGCCCACCCGCGCCGCGCCGTCCATCTCGGACAGGTAGCGCACCGCCGGATCCGGCTCCAGGTGGTGCAGCGTCATCGCGGAGATGACGAGGTCCACCGCGCCTGGCCGGATCGGCAGCGAGAGCGCGTCGCCTTGCAGGAACGTGATCTCCGGGTATTCCCGCGTCGCCTCCGTGGCGATCCGCAGCGTAGCCGGATCGCGATCGAGGGCGTACACCCGGATGCGCCGCCCGGCGCGACGGGCCCATCGCACCACCGCGCGGGGAATGTCGGCTCCTCCGGTGCCCACGTCCAGCACCGTGACGAGACGATCCGCGGGCAGCGCGGCGACCATCCGCTTGACGTGGATCATCGTGACCATGCGCCCGAAGAACAGCCCGTTGACCCGCGCGATATCCGTCATGCAGCACGCGAGGTCCGCGAACGGAACGGGCGGACCGTCGATGATCTCCAGCGCGCCCGCGGCCCGCGCGAGGGGCGGCAGCCAGGGCATGCTACCAGCGCAGCAGAGAGCCCTCGGCGGCGAAGCCAGGCCCGAGGGCGATCATGAGTCCCCAGTCGCCCGGCACCGGCTCGCCCGACCGCAGTAGATCGTCGAGCACGAACACCACGGTGGCGGACGACATGTTGCCGAACCGCTGGAGCACGAATCGGGAGTGCGCCAGCCGGGAGTCGTCCAGCTCCATCACCTTGCCCACCTGCTCGATGACGCGACGGCCCGCGGAGTGCAGCACGAAATGCGCGATGTCCTCCTTCTTGAGCCCGTTGCTCTCCATCAGGAGGTCGGCCATCTCCTTCATCATGCCCGCCCCGATTCGGCGCACGTCCTTCGAGAGGACCACCCGTGGGCGGCCGCCCGGATACTCGAAGCCCATCGCGCCCAGGTGCTCGGAGCGGAACAGCGTGCGGTGCTCCACGATCTCGGGCCCGGCGCCGTCCCCGCCGATGGCGATCGCCCCCGCGCCGTCCGCGAAGATAGCGTGGGCGACCGCGCTCTCCAGCCGGTCGTCGAGAAAGTAGGCGGCCGAGCAGATCTCGACCGCCACCATCACCGCGCGGTGATCGGGGAACGCGCGCAGGTGATTGGACACCTGCTGCATCGCCACCATCGCGCTCGCGCAGCCGGTGTCGCCCACGTGCACCCGCTGGATGGTGGGCTTGAGCCGCAGCTCGTTGATGATCTGCGCGTCGAGGCTCGGGCACACCCGGCCGGTGCAGGTCGTCGTGACGATGAAGTCCACGTCTTCGCGCCGCCAGCCCGCGCGCTCGATCGCCCGCGCGACCGCCAGCGTGCCCACCTCCACGGCGCCCCGGCGCCACCGATCGTTGAGCTGATCCACGCTCTCGTCGGGCGTGAACGTCTCGGGGTCCATGTAGAGGTGCCGCGTCTCGATCAGGCTGTTGCTGAAGAAGCCCATGCGACGCGGATCGTCATAGCCCGACATGCGTAGCACAGTGGCCTGGTCGTATCGCCAGGGCGGAGTTGCGGTCGCCACCGACGCGATCCTGGGTCCAGCCATGATGGGCGAAGGCTACACCGCGCCTCCCGCCTTGTCCACCCGCGTCAGCGGGGCGCGCGCTCGTCGGGCGCCCGCCCACTTGTCTTGGGTGGACGACGGGCGCAATATCGTCCCTCGCAGCCATTCCCTCGTGCCCAAGGAGCACCGGATGCCGCTCTTCTCGTTCGAAGGCAAGTCCCCGCGCGTGCACCCGACCGCGTTCATCGCTCCCACCGCCAACCTGATCGGCGACGTCACGGTGGAGGAGAACGCCTCCGTCTGGTACAACACCGTGCTGCGCGCGGACTTCAATCCGATCGTGATCCGCCGGGGCGCCAACGTGCAGGACTGCGCCGTCATCCACGTGACCCCGGCCGGCGGCGTCGAGATCGGTCCCGGCGCTACCGTGGGCCACCTCTGCCTCGTCCACGCCGCCACCGTCGGCGAGGAGGCGCTGATCGGCAACTCCTCCACGCTGCTCGACGGGGTGACGGTCGGCGTGCGCGCGATGGTGGCCGCCGGCTCGCTGGTGACGCCGGGCACCGAGATCCCCGACGGCGTGCTGGCCATGGGCGCGCCGTGCAAGGTGAAGGGCCCGCTCGCGGGCACCGCGGCCGAGCGCTGGGTCCAGGTCAATCCGAGCGGCTACCAGGCCCTCGCCCAGCGCCACCGCAAGGGAGTGCAGCCCGCGTGACCGCCGCGCCGTCCCGCCACATCCTGCTCACCGGTTTCGAGCCCTTCGACGGCGACGCGGTCAACCCCTCGGGCGAGGTGGCCAAGCGGCTGGACGGCCGCGCGATCGGCGACGCGGTGGTGCGGAGCGCGATCCTCTCCGTCCAGCACGAGGCCGCGCGCGCGGTGGTCACGCCGCTGCTCGACGCACCGGGCCTGCTCGGGGTGGTGCACCTGGGACTCGCGGGCGGGCGCCCGCGTATCTCGTTGGAGCGCGTGGCGGTCAACGTGATGGACTACTCTCGGCCGGACGCGCACGGCCAGGTGCTGTGCGACGTGGCGTGCGCGGACGCCGGGCCCGCGGGCTACTTCAGCACGCTGCCGCTCCGCGAGATGCTGGCCGCCCTGACCGTGGAGGGCATCCCGGCCGCGATCTCGAACACCGCGGGCACCTACCTCTGCAACCACGTCCTCTACGCGACGCTCCACCACCTGGCCGCGCGCCGGGTGACGCGCCCCGCCGGGTTCATTCACCTGCCGTTCCTGCCCTCGATGGTGGCCGCGCACGACCGGGACGAGCCGAGCATGGACCTCTCGACGATGATCCGCGCGGTGGAGGCGATCCTGCCCCTGGTGGGCCGCGAGTAGGACCGCCGGATCCGGCCCCGTCTACTTCGGGGTGAGCGTCGCGTTCACCTGGCGGCCGTCCGACAGCGTCGCGTCGCCCTTCAGTACGCGGCGCTCGCCGCTCTGGTACAGGGTGTAGACGATGGCCCCGCGCTCGCCCTTCCCCTGCATCTTGCCGTCGGCGAGCGTCAAGTCGCCGCCGCCGCTGAAGACTCCGATCGTTCGGGCGATTCCGAAGTCGAAGCGGCCCTCCGGGGTGATGGTCATCTCGGCCCAGTCGTCACGAGTTCTGGTGATGCCGGTCACCGGCCCTGCCCACCGGCCGGCCACCATCTTGAAGTCGGTGATGGGCACCGGCTGCATCCCGACCGTCGAGCCCTTGGCGGCACAGCCGGCCAGCGCGAGCACCGTCGCGACCAGGAGCACCAGCGCGTGCGACTTCTTGAGCATCTCGATCTCCTCTTGAGTGATGTCCGGCCTTCCGCGCGGCGAAGGCCCGCGACGCCGACTATAGGCGACGGCCGCGCATCCCCGCAAGAGGCGGGACGCGCGTGCGCCCGTTGCCGCTCCGTCCCGCGCACGCTACACTCCGCCACCACGGAGGCGTGCTCACGCGGATCATGGACATCGCAATCGTCGGCGGCGGCATCGGCGGGCTCACCCTGGCGCTCGCGCTCCTTCAGCGCGGCCTTCCGTGCCGCGTGTACGAGGGCGCGCCCGAGGTGCGAGAGCTCGGTGTCGGCATCACGCTGCTGCCGCACGCCATGCGCGAGCTCACCGCGCTCGGCGTGGGCGAGTCGCTGGCGAGCCAAGGCATAGAGAATCGCGAGAGCTGCTTCTTCAACCGCTTCGGCCAGCTCATCTACTCCGAGCCGCGCGGCCGCACCGCCGGCTACCCGGTCCCCGAGGTCGGCATCCATCGGGGCCGGGTGCACCTCACGCTGTGGCGGGCGGCGGTGGAGCGGCTGGGGGCGCCGAGCCTGCTCACCGATCACCAGTGCACCGGCCTCGAGCAGAGCGGGGGGCGCGTGACGCTGCGCTTCCGCTCCACGCAGACCGGCGCGGCGCGGGATCCGGTCACCGCCGACGTGGTCGTCGCGTGCGACGGCGTGAACTCGGCGGTGCGCCGGCAGTTCTACCCGGACGAGACGCTCTGCTTCGGCGGCATCAACACCTGGCGCGGGGTCACGCGGGCCAAGCCGTTCCTGACCGGGCGCAGCTACGTGCGGGTGGGCTCGATCCAGCGCGGGAACCTGGTGATCTACCCGATCGCCGACGACGTGGACGGCGACGGCCGTCAGCTCATCAACTGGACCTCGCAGGTGGCCCAGCCCGGATACGAGCGCAACGACTGGAACAAGCCGGGGCGGCTCGAGGACTTCCTGCCGATCTACGCGGACTGGACGTTCGACTGGCTCGACATCCCGGACCTGCTCCGCCGGTCGGACGTCATCTTCGAGTACCCCATGGTCGATCGCGACCCGATCGATCGCTGGACCTTCGGCCGCGTCACCCTGCTGGGCGACGCCGCGCATCCGATGTACCCCCGCGGCTCCAACGGCGCGGCCCAGGCCATCCTCGACGCGCGCGCGCTCGCCGACCGCCTCGCCGCCGGCGGCGACCCGGCGGCCGCGCTCGCCGCTTACGAGGCCGCGCGCTCGGGACCCACCGCCCGGGTGGTGCGCACCAACCGCGAGCAGCCGCCCGACTACCTCATCCGCCGCGTGGAGGAGCTGGTGGGCGACGCGCCGTTCGACAACCTCGACCGCTACATCTCGCGCGCCCAGCTGCAGGGCTTCTCCGAGGAGTACAAGCGCGCCACCGGCTTCACGCGGGACGACGTGGCGTAGCCGCGAGCGGGCCGCGATGATCACCCGCTTCTCCACGTTGTACGTCGGCCACATCGAGCTGGAGCGGTGCGGCCTCGCCGGCACGCCCGCCGACGACCGCCGGTATCCCAACGAGCGCCTGGCCGAGACGTTCGACACCGCCGCCGCCCTCGCGCAGGCCGCCGACGCGCTCGGCTACGAGACGCTCTGGCTGGCCGAGCACCACTTCCAGCACGAGGGCTTCGAGTGCATCCCGAGCATTCCCATGCTCGCGGTGGACTTGGCCCATCGCACCCGCCGCGTGAAGATCGGCTGCGCCTTCAACGTCGTGCCCACGTGGCACCCGCTGCGCCTCGCCGAGGACTACGCGGTCGCGGACATCCTCACCGCCGGCCGGCTGATCTTCGGCGTGGGCCGTGGATATCACACGCGCGAGGTGGAGACGTTCGGCCGCCCGATGCTGGACGCCGAGGCCAACCGCGAGTTGTTCGAGGAGCAGGTGGAGATCATCTTGAAGGCGTTCCGCGAGGAATCGTTCTCGCATCGGGGCAAGCACTACACGATCCCGCCCGACGTGCCCTACCGCGGCTACCGGCTGAAGGAGATCACGCTGGTGCCGCGTCCCCGGCACCAGCCCGTCGAGGTCTGGCAGCCCATCGTGAGCGGCGGTGCGCGCGGCCTCGAATTCATGGCTCGCCACCGCATCAAGGGGATCATCTCGGCCACCGCCGAGGAGCTGGTCCAGCGCTGGGCGCGCGACTACCAGGAGACCGCGCGTCGGCACGGGCGCGCGCTCGAACTGGGCGAGGACCTGATCCTCGGCTTCCGCATGTGCATCGACGACACGGTGGAGCGTGCCATCGAGCGCGCGCGCCCGTACTTCGAGGAGCACGCCAAGGTGATGGCGCCGCTCGGCATGCTCCGCTACAGCGAGGAGCACGCGCGCGCAGTGGCCGCCCGCCAGCCGCAGTCGCCCACCTCCGCCACGCTGGAGAACGGCGTCCGCAATCGCTCGTGGCTGTGCGGACCGTCCGCCGACATCGTCGCGTACCTGAAGGACGTGGAGTGGCGCTATCCGGGGCTCGACCACGTCATGATCGGCTGGGCCATCGGCACGCCGCGCGATCTCATGGTCGAGCAGCTCACCCGCTTCGCGCGCGAGGTCATGCCCGCCTTCCCGCCTCGCGGCTGACCCGCGCCGCACGCTTTCGCCGATGGTGTAAGGGCAGGTTCTCCTTGATCCGTAATCCGCGCGAGACCTAGATTGGGCATGAGCGAAATTCCCTCTGGAGGAGGCGCCCATGGCCGCGCAACGTGCCCCGAAGCGGACTCGCCCACGTCGGATGGTCACCACGAGCATCGGCGCTTTCGAGGTCATCCGACGCGGATCCGCCATCGTCATCGAGTCGACGCTGCCGATCGATCCGCGGGCGCTCGCGTCAGGCCTTCGCCTGCCTGGCACGCGCGTCCGGCCCGAGGCGAGCGATCGGGGCCGTCGCGTGGTCCTCCGCGTCGACGACTCGTTCCGCGTCGGTCGGCACACGCTGCTCCTCGGCGATCTCTACACGCCCGACAACCGGCGCATCGAGGCGGATCTGGAGATCCCGTTCTTCGTGGTCGATTCCGCCGTCCCGTTCCCGGACGACGTGTCGGTGCAGTCCTACTCGCGCGTGTCCGTGCGGGGAGACCGGATCCGCCGCGCCGCGCGCGGCGATCACGCCTACGAGGTGGTGAAGGGCGTCCACCGGGCCGGCGGCAAGCCCTGGGCCGCCGCCTACGATCACGCGGGCCAGCCGGTGGACTTCGACCGGGTGCGCGCGCAGGTCATGAAGGCCCGGCTGGACCGCTACGGCAAGCTCGAACCCCGGCTACACGAGCGGGTGGCGGGCGGCGGGACGGAGCCGCTGAGCGTCGCGGCGTGGCTGCGCACGGACCGCATCGCCCGGCCCGCGAAGGACGAGCGACGGGAGACCCGGAAGCTGCCGGCGCACGACGCGAGGTCTCGGCAGGCGTTCGGGGAGCACGCGCGGCGCTTCCTGGCCCGGCACGACCTGGCGGGAGCGCGGGGCCTGCGAATCGACGAGGCCGCGCCGGTGATCTTCGCCGAGCTGGATCGGGACACGATCCGGCGCCTGGCCGCCGCCGAGGAGGTCTCGATGGTCTTCCTCTACGATCGCCATGGCGTCGAGGACCTGACCGACTCCATCGCCATCGCCCAGTCCGACGACGCGCACACGCTGGGGTACACCGGCTCGGGGGTGAGGGTCGCCGTCTATGAGAACGGACCCGACGATACCACCAACCTCCAGATCACCGCCCGCTACCGGACCGACCCGGTGACGTCCCAGCACTCCCGTCACACCCACGGCATCGTCAAGAACCTGGAGCGGAACCAGCCCCACGGCCACGCTCCCGACTGCCTGCTGCACTCCGCCAATGACAAGGACCTCGACGCCATCCGCTGGGCCGCGCGCGATCGCGCCTGCACCGTGATCAGCCAGAGCTTCCACCGCGACGCGGAGCAAACGAGCGACCACCTGTCGTTCGACGACATCTACAAGGACTGGCTGGCGCTGACCTGGCCGTATCCCACGATCTGCGAGGCGGCGGGCAACGGGGCCGACACCGAGTTCGTCAACCACAAGGGTTACAACCGGTTGACCGTCGCCAACCACAACGACTCGGCGAACGGGATGGCGGGCGATACCGTGTTCCGGAATCCGGCCACCGATCACGGCGACCGCGAGCTGCCCGAGATCGCGGCCAACGGCATGGGCGTGACCACGGTGGGCCTCACCATGAGCGGCACCAGCATGGCGGCGCCCGCGGTGGCCGGCTCGACCGCGTGCGTGCAGGAAGTCAACGGGACGCTCAAGTCGTGGCCCGAGGGATGTCGGGCGATTCAGCTCGCGGCCGCGAAGCTCAACCCGGACGGCGGCACCTGGTGGAGCGATCTGAGCACGGGCGCCGACGGGGAGGACGGCACCGGCGCGGTGAACACGCTGAACGCGGTGCGGATCGCGGAGCAACGCAAGGGACGCAACAACACGCCGGCGCCGCGTGGCTGGGACGTCGGCACGCTGCGATCGCGCGACATCGGCCGGAACGGCGAGACGACGTTCTCCTACCGCATCTCGGTGCCGGCCCGCCCCATCTTCCGCCGCATCACCGTGAAGGTGGCGCTGGCCTGGGACTCCGACGTGCTCGAATGGAGCTTCCTCGGGCTGACTATCCCGATCGCGTCGGTGCTGACCCTGGACCTCGACCTGATGGTCTACGATAGCGGAGGGAACCTGGTCGGCTACAGCGGGTCGTGGGACAACAGCTACGAGATCGCCGAGTTCCGCGCGACGCCCGGCGAGACCTACACCATCAAGATCCGTCGCTGGTCGGGTACCGACGACGTCTGGTACGGCGTGGCCTGGAACACGGTGGCGACGCCGCTGATCGTACTGGGAGACCTGGCGGGTATTTCGGCCTCGGCTCGACGCCGCGGCTGAGGCGCCACCGCTAAGGAGATCAGCGCGCGCCGGCCTTCACCGCGGCGCGCGCCGGACGCTCGACATGAGCGAAGTGGCTCAAGAGCAGCCAGGTCGGAAATGCGCGGACGAGGTCGCGGTGTCCCTCTACCCGCAGTCCGCCCTCCCGCACCGCCTGGGCGAACGGGGTCGCGCCGGTCCACACCCGCGCCATGGCGCCAGCGTCGGCGGACACCACCAGATCCACGTCGTAGCCGGGATCCTTCAGGCACACGTCCGATCCGCTGCGCTCGAGGATCAGCCAGGAGGTCTGGAAGGACCGGCAGCGCGACGGGAACGCGCGGAAGTTGAAGCGCACGACCACCCGGTGAGGAGGCAGCCTCGGAAAGTCGATCCGGCGCCGCACGTTCCACATGAGCAGCATCAGGTCGAGATTCTCGGGATCGAACTGCGTCGTGGCCCACCGTTGACCCCACTGGCCGAGCCGCTCCAGGACCTCGCGAAACTCCTC
>DATFWA010000195.1:0-7488 GCA_035259825.1 Candidatus Methylomirabilota bacterium
GCCGGATCCGGTCGTCATGCGAGCCAGCGGAGCAGCGCGGTAGCGAGGGAGAGAAAAATGGTCACGCCGAGCACATCCTGGAACGCGGTCTCGAAGGGCCCGGCGGTGAGGGCGGGGTCGAACCCGAGACGCTTGGACACCATGGGGATCACGGTACCGGCCATGCCGGAGAGATTCACCGAGATGAACATCGACACCGCGACCACGAGCCCGAATGCCGGCGAGTGCCAGATGAGCCCGATCGTGCCGACGACGATCGCGCACACGATGCCCAGGATGCTCGAGGTCTGCGCCTGCCGTCGCAGCGGCTCCCACCAGCGCGAGAGCTGCACCTGGCCGGTCGCGAGGCCGCGCACCACCATGGTCACCGCCTGCAGCCCGGTGTTGCCCGAGATGGCCTGGATCACCGGCATGAACGAGGCGAGCAGGATGACCTGGGCGAGGGTGCGATCGAAGGCGTGGATGACCCACCCCGCGAACAGCTCGATGAGCAGCGTGGTCAGCACCCACGGCAGGCGCAGCATCGCAACCTGGTAGGGCGCGCGACGCTCCAGCTCGGCCGCGTCCGAGCCGGCCAGCCGGAAGATGTCCTCGGAGGCCTCCTCCTGCACGATGTCGATGACGTCGTCCTGCGAGATGGCGCCGAGCAGGCGGTTCTGCTCGTCCACCACCGGCACGCTCACCAGCGCGTACTTGGCCACGAGGCGGGCGACCTCTTCGCGATCCGTCTCCGGGCGCACGCTGACGATCTCGTGGTCCAGCAGCGCGGAGAGCGGCGTCCGCGGATCCGCGACCAGCAGCCGTCGGAGCGGCACCCGGCCCACCAGGTGCTCGTGGTCGTCCACCACGTACAGCTCGAAGGCCTGCTCCTGGCTCATGGAGCGGCGGATGTGCTGGATCGCCGTCTCGACGGTGGCGCTCTCGGGCAGCGCCAACGAGTCGGGCGACATGTGACGCCCGGCCGACTCGTCGGGGTGCTCGAGGATCCCCTGGACCTCCTCGGACTTCTCCTCCTCCATGAGGTCGAGGATCTTTTCGGCCTGCTCGGTGGGCAGCTCGCCCACCACGTCGGCCGCGTGCTCGGCCGGCATCTGATCGAGGATGCGCGACAGCTCGACATCGTCGAGCCCTCGGATCAGCTCGAGCAGCGTGTGGTCGTCCAGCTCCGACAGCACGTCGCCCGCCCGCTCGAGGCCGAGCGACCGGAACAGGGCCTGGCGCTCGCCCGAGTCCAGATGCTGCAGAACGTGGGCGACGTCGGCGGGATGCGCCTCACGCAGCGCTTCCGCATCGGCGGCCTCGGCCCCGGCGGTGGCGAGCCGCTGGGCGGCGTGCAGGAGTCGCTCGTCGTCTGACATGAGTCCCTCGACGGGGGTCGGCGGTCAGGCGGGCGCGGGCGCCAGGCGCAGCCGCGCCACCACCGGCAGGTGATCCGAGGCCACGCGGGCCAGACGGCTGCGGTGCACCCGGAAGCCGTCGGCGTCGAGACCGCGGTCCCAGTAGATGCGATCCAGAGGAAAGAGTGGGAGCGGGGCGGGATGCGTGCGGCGGATGCGCGGGCCGTGCAGCTCCCGCCGGAGCGTCCGTCCGACCGCGCCCGGGAACCAGAACCACTCGTTGAGGTCGCCCACCACCACGCGAGGGCCGGTGAGCTCGTCGTGCAGGATGTGCTCGCGTACGAGCATGCGGACCTGCGAGGCGCGCTCGCGGATCTTCAGCCCGAAGTGCACGTTGAACAGGTGCAGGAGCCCGTCCTTCCGGTGGGGCAATTCCAGATCCAGGCGGATGCCGCCCCGCGGCTCGCGGTCCGGCTGCGAGAGATCGAAGATCCGACTACCCCGGACGGCAAGCCGAGTCAGCACCGCGTTGCCGTAGGCGAGGCCCTCGCGCTCCCGGGTGGGTCCCATGGCGACCTGGACACCGAGACGATCGGCGAGCGCATGCGCCTGGGGCCGGTACACCTCCTGGAGACCGACCAGATCCGCGTTGATCTCGCGCAGGACGTCCGCGATGCGGTCGAGGTCCACCCGCCGATCGAGCCCGGCGCACTTGTGGATGTTGTAGCTGGCCACCGTGAAGGTCATTGGCCTCAGCATACCGGTCCCCGGCGACGCTCGCCAAGAAAGCCGCGGCCCACGCCGTGCTCCCGGTTGCAATGTCCGCACGGGCTTTGCTAGTCTCCTCCGCAGCAGCCGACCGCCGACCGCGAGGTTTCCGTGAGTTCACGCACCGTCCAGCGCGTCCCCACCATCGTGGCCGCCGTCCGCGAGTTCGTCCAGCACGACGTGATGCCGACCGCCTCCGCCCTCGAGCACGCCGACCGCTACCCGCAGGCCCTCGTCGATCGGATGAAGCGGCTCGGCCTGTTCGGGGCGCTGGTGCCCACGGACTACGGCGGCCTCGGCCTCGACGTCACGACCTACGCGCGGATCATCGAGGAGCTGTGCCGCGGCTTCATGTCGCTGGCCGGCGTGATCAACAGCCACACCATGGCCGCGCTGATCGTGCTCCACCACGGCACCGACGAGCAGCGGCTGCGCCTGCTGCCGCGCTTCGCGAGCGGTCAGGCGCGCGGCGGGCTCTGCCTGACCGAGCCGCACGCTGGCTCGGACGTGCAGGCGATCCGCACGGTGGCCCGCCGTGACGGCGACCGCTACCTGCTCTCCGGCTCCAAGATGTTCGTGACCAACGGCCGCGAGGGCAATACCTTTGCGCTGCTGGCCCTGACCGATCCGTCGGCTTCCCCGCGCCATCGTGGCATGTCCTGCTTCATCGTCGAGAAGGGAGAGCCGGGCCTCGAGGTCGTCAAGTCGATCGCCAAGCTCGGCTACAAAGGCGTGGACACCGCGGAGCTGGTCTTCGACGGGTTCCCCTGCCCGGTCGCGAACCTGGTGGGCGGCGTGGAGGGCCGCGGCTTCAAGCAGGTGATGTCGGGGCTCGAGGCCGGCCGCATCAACATCGCGGCGCGCGCGGTTGGGGTCGCGCAGGCCGGCCTCGACGAGGCGCTCCGCGCCGCCGCCGGCCTGCCCGAGCCGCCCCCCGCGCTGGCCGACATCGCCACGCGCGTGGAGTCGGCCCGGCTCATCACGTACTGGGCCGCCGCCATGAAAGACCGGGGCGAGCGCTGCGATCTCGAGGCGGGCATGGCGAAGCTGCATGCCTCCGAGGCCGCGCAGGAGGTGGCGGTCGAGGCCATGAAGGTCGAGGGGGTTCGGGCGCAGCTCGCCTCCGGCCTGGTGGAGCGGCTCTATCGCGACGCGCCGCTGATGATCATCGGCGAGGGCACCAACGAGATCCAGCGCCTCATCATTTGCAAGAGCCTGCTCGATCGCTACGGGGAGCGGCCGGGCGCCCTCACCTCGCGCGAGGGCCTGGACGAGGAGCAGCGGCAGCTCGTGCTGGCGGTCCGCCAGGCGGTTGAGAAGGACATCGTCCCGGTCGCGCAGGAGCAGGACGCGGGCCGCCGCGACGCGGCTCCGCTGGTGGCGCAGCTGGCCGAGCTCGGCATCTTCGGCGCGCTGGCCGATCCCGAGCACGGCGGCCTCGGCCTGCCCCTGCTCACCGCGGTCACGATCGTCGAGGAGGTGGCGCGCGGCTCGGCCGGACTCGCCGCGTGGCTCGCCGCTCAGCTCGCGGCCGCCCTCGCGATCGAGCGCACCGGCTCGCGCGAGGCGCGCGAGCGCCTGCTGCCCGCGATGGTCCGCGGCGAGCAGTGGACCGCGCCGGTGGTCGGCGCCTCGATCGGCGCGCGACGGGCGGGCCAGGATTGGGTGCTCACCGGCGCGGCTCCGGTTGTGGCGAACGCGAGCCGGGCCAAGCTCTTCCTGGTGCACGCGGCGCTCGAGGGGGGTGGCACGCGCGCCTTCATGGTCGAGGCCGGCCACGCCGGGCTGACCGTCGGCCTGGCATCCGACACCGTCGGGCTGCGAGGCCTGGGCGCAGCCGACGTGGTGCTGGTCGGCGCGCGGCTCCGCGCCTCGGCCGTGCTGCGGGAGGGCGGCGAGATCGTGCTGGAGGCCGCCTCCAGCGTGGGAGCGGCCGCCGTCGCGGTCGGCCTGGCCCAGGCCGCTTTCGAGGCTGCGCTGCGCTACTCGCAGCAGCGCTCGACCTTCGGCCAGCCGATCTGTCAGCACCAGGCGGTACAGCTCAAGCTGGCCGACATGGCCACGCGCACCACCGCGGCGCGCCTGCTCACCGGGCGGGCCGCCGAGCGTCTCGACGTGGACTCGCGCGACGACGCGGGCGCCGCGATGGCCCGCCTCGCCGCCAGCGAGACCGCCTATGCGGTCACGCTCGACGCCATGCGCATTCACGGCGGCTACGGGTACACCGCCGAGTTCCCGGTCGAACGCTACTACCGCGACGCGGCCGCGCTCCTGCTGGGCCCGCGCGATCCGATCGTGGAGCGGCGACGGCTGGCCGCGCGCTGGCTCGAGTCGGTCGCGCGGGAGTAGGCGAATCGCCGATGGGCTACGGCCGGTACTACGAGGAGTTCACGGTAGGTCAGGAGTTCACCCACTGGCCCGGGCGGACGATCACCGAGGCCGACTGCACCTGGTTCGCGCTGCTCACCATGAACCAGCACCCCCTGCACTCCGACGCGCACTACGCGGCGACGCACACTCAGCACAAGCAGCGCGTGGTGATGGGACCGCTCGTCTACAGCGTGATCATCGGTATGACGGTGGCCGACATCTCCGGCCGCGCCATCGCGAACCTGGAGGTGAACGCGCTCAAGCACGAGAAGCCCACCTTCATCGGCGATACCCTCTACGCGAGGAGCCGGGTGCTGGAATTGCGCGAGTCCCGGCAGGGCGACCGCGGCATCGTGACGGTAGAGACCCACGGGCTCAACCAGCGGAGGGAGATCGTCTGCTCCTACACGCGAAAGGTCCTGGTGCCCCGGAAGAATCACGCCACCCTCGGCGAGGGGCGCCTGCCCTATTGACATGAGCCGGCCTCCCCTCGAGTCGGTGCGCATCCTCGCGGTGTCCCAATTCGGCGCCGGCCCTTTCGGCACCCAGATGCTGGCCGACCTGGGCGCGGACGTGATCAAGATCGAGGACCCCGGCGTCGGCGGCGACAGCGCACGCTACGTGCCGCCGTTCCAGGGCGAGGCGGACTCGCCCTACTTCCAGTCGTTCAATCGCGGCAAGCGCTCGGTCTCGCTCAATCTCCGCCATCCCGACGGCCAGGCGGTGTTCCACGATCTGGTACGGGTGTCCGACGCGGTCTTCAACAACGCGCGCGGCGATCTGCCCGACAAGCTCGGGCTCACCTACGACGTCCTGAAGGCGATCAACCCGCGCGTCGTGTGCTGCTCGCTCACCGGTTACGGCCGCACCGGCCCGCGGGCCGCCGAGCCGGCCTTCGACTATCTGGTGCAGGGCTACGCCGGGTACATGTCGGTGACCGGAGAGCCGGACGGCCCGCCCGGCAAGTGCGGCGTCTCGGTGATCGACTTCGCGGGCGGCTACGCCGCGATGGTCGGACTGATGGTCGGGCTCTTCGAGGCGCAGCGGACCGGCGTGGGGCGGGACGTGGACATCTCGCTGCTCGACACCGCGGTGAGCATGCTCTCCTACTTCGCGGTGTGGACGCTCAACCGCGACTGGATCCCGGAGCGCACCCGCGATTCGGCGCACCAGACCCTCGTGCCCGCGCAGAACTTCCCGACCCGGGACGGCTGGATCGTGGTGTTCTGCAACAAGGACAAGTTCTGGCGCGATCTCGTCGACATCCTCGGCGCACCGGAGCTGGCCGACGATCCGCGCTTCCGCGGCTTCGGGGAGCGCTTCGCCAACCGCGAGACGCTGCTGCCTCTGCTGCGCGAGCGGTTCGCCACCCGGACGACCGAGGAGTGGCTGGAGCGGCTGCGCGGGCGGGTGCCCGCCGCGCCGGTCAACGACGTGCGCCAGGCCCTGGCCGACCCCCAGGTACTGGCGCGGGACATGATCGTCGACGTCCCACACCCCGACTTCGGCACCCTGCGGGAGGTGCGCAGTCCGGTGCGGACCGAGGGCGAGATCCGCCAGCCGCAGCGAGCGCCGCGCCTCGGCGAGCACACCGACGAGATCCTGCGCGAGGTCCTGAGCTACGGCGACGCCACCATCGCGCGGCTTCGCCAGGGCGGTATCATCGGGTAGCAATGGCAGGGCGAGCTGCAGTCGAAGGCGAGCCAGCCGTGGCAGGGCGAGGTGCAGCCGAAGGCGAGCCGAGCGAATACATGATGACGTCACGGTTGCGCGAGACTAACGCCACCACCGAGAGACCCGAGGTCGACGAGGAAGACGCCACCGACGTTGAGGTGGCGCCTCCCTGGATGACCGTGCTCCACAACTGCGACTGCCACACCTTCGAAGAAGTCGTGAAGCAGCTCATGAAGGCCATCGCTTGCTCCGAGGAACGCGGATGGGAGCTGGCGTGGCAGGTGCACAACACCGGCAAGGCGGTGGTGAAGGTCGGCCCCGAGACCGAGTGCGTGCGCGTGGGCAACATCCTGGCCGCGATCGGTCTGATCGTGACCGTCACTCAGTCGTAGTAGTCGCGCTCCCCCGCCCGGCCGCGCGGGCCGACAGCGCGGCCACGATGGCGTCCACGTCGTACACGCACCCGCCCCAGGCACCGCCGCCGGCCTGTTGCAGCGCGGCCCAGAGGCGCGTGTCGTCCGGCAGCTTCGCGTCCGGGGCGAGGTCGGGCCGTGGCGGCCGGCCGGCCAGCACTCGGGCCCCCTCCTCCGCGCCGAACGTCCGCCCCTCGGCGCCCACCAGATCGATGCTTCCCTCGAGCCGCAGCCGGTCCACCACGATCTGCACTAGATCGCCGTCGCGCAGCCGCCCGATCGGGCCGCCCGCCAGCGCCTCGGGCCCGATGTGGCCGACGCACGCGCCGGTGGAGACGCCGGAGAAGCGCGCGTCGGTCAGCACCGCCACCTGCTTGCCCCACGACAGGTGCTTCAGCGCCGACGTGATCTGATAGATCTCCTCCATCCCCGCGCCGATCGGCCCGCGACAGATCAGCACCATGACGTCACCTGGCTTGACCCGCTCCGGACCCGTGCTCTTGATCGCGGCGATCGCGGCGCGCTCGGTGGTAAAGACGCGCGCCGGCCCGACCTTGCGATACACGCCGTCGGCGTCCACCACCGAGGGATCGATCGCGGTGCTCTTGATCACCGACCCCTCGGGCGCGAGGTTGCCGCGTGGGAACGTCACAGTGCTCGTGAGCCCGCGCGTGCGGGCCCGCTCCGGGTCCATGATGACGTCGTCGGGATCGACGCCGTCCTGCTCGCGCAGCCGCTCGCGCAGGGCGCGCCGCCGCTCCGAGCCCTCCCACCAGTCCAGCACGCGACCCAGGCGATCGCCCGAGACCGTGAGGGCCTCGAGGTCGAGGAGATCGAGACCCCGGAGATGAAGCATGACCTCGGGGACTCCTCCGGCCATGAAGAGCCGCACGGTCGGGTGGCCCACGGGGCCGTTGGGCAGGACG
>DATFWA010000196.1:0-4249 GCA_035259825.1 Candidatus Methylomirabilota bacterium
CGCTGACCGACGCCCTCGCGGTCGCGACCTATCTGAACGGCTTCCTGCGCCACTGCCGGACCGTGCGCATGGCGAACTTCGCCCAGCTGGTCAACGCCATCGCGCCGATCTTCACGAGCCCGCGCGGCCTGTTCCTCCAGACGATCTACCATCCACTGAGGCTCTACGCCGAGCACACGCTGGACGTGGCCCTGGACATTGCGGTCGACGGCGAGCAGTACGCGCTGGCCCCCGGGCAGGAGAGCGACGCCGGGGGCGGGCGCGTCCACCACGTCGCCGACCTGGGGCCGTTCTCGCTGATCGACACGGCGGCGAGCGTCGACGAGGGCGGCCGAGCGCTCTCGATCGCGCTGGTCAACCGCGACCGGGACCGCGACCTGACCGCGTCGATCGAGATCGCGGGCATGGACGTGGCGGGCGCGGTGACGGTCTGGGAGGTGAACGGTCCCGACGTGTCGGCGGTGAACTCGTTCGAGGACCCGCGCCGGGTCGACGTGCGCGAGAGCCGCGCGACCGCCCGCACGGGCGGGCTCGATCACGTCTGCCCCGCCCACTCCATCACGATCCTGCGGCTGACCGCGCGGTAGCCCTAGGCCTCGCCCGCCACCGTCTTGAATGCCCGCTCGCTGGCTTCGAGCGTGCGGGTCACGTCCTCCTCGGTGTGGGCCGCCGAGACGAACCAGTTGTGGGCGGGATGCGCGTATGCGCCGCCTTCGGTCACGAGCGAGCACCAACGGCGGATGCGCTGCCGCTGCGGGTCGTCGGCGAAGCGGATCACGGGCATGGCGGGCTGACCGACCGGCTGCAGCGGCACGCCGTGCCGGCCGGCCTGCTCGACCAGGCCGTCGGTGAGCAGCGCGCCGATGCGCTGGATGCGCGCGATCGCGTCGGTGCCAGCCAGCACGTCGAGCGTCGCCAGCGCGGCCGCGAACGAGGCGCTGGCGAAGAAGAACGAGCCGGTGAAGTAGATCCGCTCGGCCGCTGCGCGCAGCCCCTCGCGGGCCAGCCCGGCAGAGAGCGGGTGGCCGTTGGCGATGGCCTTCGAGTAGCAGATGAGATCGGGCGCCGCGCCGAAGTGCTCGCACGAGCCGCTCAGGTGGAAGCGAAAGCCGGCGCGCACGTCGTCCATCGCGAACAGCGCGCCGTGCGTGTCGCAGAGCGCGCGAAGGCCCGCGAAGAACCCGGTCGCCGGGGCGGCGCCGGTCACGTGATCGAACGGTGTAGTCATCACTACCGCGATGCGGCCGGGCTGCGCCGCGAAGAGGCCCGCCAGCTCGTCGAGATCGTTCCAGCCGAACTCGAGCAGATCGTCACGATAGTGGGACGGGACGCCGGGCAGGTGGGGGAGGGCCCACGGACGCGCCGCGTGGTAGGCGCCCCGCACCCGGGCGATGCGGGGGCGGCCGGTGTGGGCGCGCGCCACGTCGACGGCCCAGCTGGTGGCGTCGGCGCCGTTCTTGCCGAACACCGCGAAGTCCGCCCGCGGGGTGAGGGCGACGAGCCGCTCGGCCAGCTCGACCATGCGCGGGCCGGGCAGAGGGAGGCAGTCGCCGCCGGCGAGCTGCTCGGCCACCGCGGCCTCGACGGCGGGGTGGCCGTAGCCAAGGATCATCGGGCCGTAGGCGCACATCCAGTCGACGTACTCGTTGCCGTCGACGTCCCAGATGCGGCTCCGCTCGGCGCGGGCGAGGAAGCGCGGGTGGCCGTGGCCCAGGGCCGCGCCGTTCTGGTGGCCGTAGACGCCGCCCGGCATGACTTTGCGGGCACGCTCCCAGAGGGCGTGGCTTTGGGTCAGTCTCGAAGGAGGGTGCTCCATGGCGCGCGCATCATAGCATCGGCGCGTCCGCCATCCGGGGATGGCGACGCGGGCGCTACTGGGCGAGGCCGAGGGCGATCAGCGTCTGGGTGTCGGGCCGTCCGGTGACCGGCAGGCCCTGGCGGCGCTGGAAGGAGCGGAGTGCTTCCGCGGTGCGCGGGCCCATCGCGGCCTCCGGCGCGCCGGCGTTGTAGCCGCGCTCCCGGAGGGCGAGGCGCACCGCCTTCAGCCGCTCTTCGTACCGGCTAACCAGGACGGCCGGTTGGTTCGCCCGGTAGCGCTCCATGCGCGTCGCCAGGTCGCGTTCCCAGCGGGAGGTGGCCGCGAGCCCGACCTCGATGAATCCGTACACGGTGAGCACGGCGACCAGTGCCACGAGTGGAAAGAACGCCATCGGTCGCATGATCCACGCTCGCAGCGAATTCTTCATGGCCGCCCGCGAGTGCAACCGACATGCCCGGTGCGCCACCACGCAGATCGCCGCGCATCGACGCGAGAACCGGCGTCGCGGTCGGCGGTGGCGCGCGTCGCGCGGAAGAAACGACCCGGTACGAACTGCCCGGCTACAAATGCGGCAGGACGGTGGCGGCGAAGAGCCAGGTGCCTTCCGGGCGCGGGACGTCGGCGAAGTTCACGGTGAGGCGACGCGCGCCCTGCTTGATGATGCCGAGCATGGCGTCGGTCACCTGGGTCGGCGTGCCCACCAGCTGGATGTCATTGAGCGAGCGGATCCAGGGCGCCGCCTTGAGCCGCTCGACCTCGCGCTCGTTCTCGGCGATGAGGATCCCCACCCGGACCACCTGCTGGATCGCGTCGTAGTCGCGGCCCACGTCGCTGCAATGGCCCTTGAGGACTTCCTGCTTGTGGGCGTAGGCCTCGGGGCCTTTCCAGACGTAGTTCCACCAGTCGGCGTGGCGGGCGACCACCCGGAGGAGGAACTTCTCCCCGGATCCCCCGACCATGATGGGCGGAACGAGGCTGGGGCGCGGCTCGCAGGCGGCCCCGGTGACGGAATAGTGCTGGCCGTGGTACTCGGCCGGGGCCTGCGTCCACATGCGCCGGATCAGGTCGATGGCCTCCGCGAGCTGGTCGATGCGCACGCGCGCCGGCGGGTAGGGCCAGCCGTACGCGCGATACTCCTCCTCGTTCCAGCCGGCCCCGATGCCGAGGATCACGCGACCGCCGGACAGGGCCTGGGCGGTCGCGGCCATCTTGGCGAGCAGCGCGGGGTTGCGAAAGCTGTTGCAGAGCACCTCGTGCCCGCAGAGCTTGTCCGGATAACGGGCGAGCGCCCAGGTGAACAGCGTCCATCCCTCGGCCACCTTGTGGGAGCCGTACTGCACGTGGTCCGGCATCCAGAGGGCGTCGAACGGCGCGATGGTCTGGTCGAAGTAGGGGAAGGTGTCCTCGACGAGACGCGACCAGATGTTCAGACCGACGGGGATGGCCATGGCGGACGGGGGCTAGCCGCGGAACTGCCGCCGGTCTCCGGCGCGAAGCCAGAGCCGCACCAGGTGACGGCGTCGCTCGGGGTCGTCGTGGTCCTGGTAGGGCGTGCGGCCGTGGACGATCACGCGGTTGTTCAGCACCTGGATCTGCCCGCGCTCGAGCCAGAGATCGAGCCGGTGCGCGGGGTCGCCGAGGAACGCGTCCATGCGTCGCACCGCCTCCGCGCCCTCCGCGTCCAGGGCACGCCCCGTCTTCTCGTAGCCGCGGACGATGTGCCGGGCGTTGAAGCGCGTGCGTAGCCGGCCGTCCCATGCGAATACCGGTCGGAAGTTCGTCGGGGCCGCGTCGGCCGCCTGGTATTCCTGATGGTCGCGGTAGAAGACCTCGTAGAGGCGGCGCAGCAGCGCGGGGTGCTCGGACAGGAGGTGGTTGTGGGCGGCGGCCGCGCTCGACACGATGCTCATGCCGCCGGCGCGCGCAGGCCGCAGGCAGAACAGGGTCACGTAGTTCGGCGGAGCCTCGCCCATGCTGCTGTCGGTGTGCATCTCGAGGCCCTCCGGGGTGAGGGCCCCGCGCGTTTCGGCGCTGTATTCCGCGCCGTCGTGACGCACGTCGTAGATGACGGTGCCCTTCCACTCCTGCGCGACCGGCGGCTCGAGGAAGCTCATCAGGATCCAGTAGAGGGCGATGGCCTCGTCACGCGTCATCGCGTCCACCGGCAGCCGGTCCAGCATCACGAAGCCCGGGCCCTCGTCGAGATGTCGGCGCACCTCGGCCATCCAGCGGCCGGTGGCCGCGAGCGGGAAGTGCTCCGGGAGCAGCAGTAGCGTCGGCACCGGCGCGCGGCGCAGCTCGGCCAGCGCGCCGTCCAGCTCGGCCAGGACCTCGGCGGGAATCGGCAGCAGGTACCGATCCACCGGGAGCATCGGGCCGTCCCAGGCGGCGGACTCGGGAATCGGGCGCGTGAGCATGGCGGGAGCCGAC
>DATFWA010000197.1:0-4866 GCA_035259825.1 Candidatus Methylomirabilota bacterium
GTTCCCCGCCTCTTCGGGGCCCAGCCCGACCTCCTCCGGGTCACCGACGACCGGCGCCGCAACCCGTTGCACTTCCTCTGCAGCCTGCCCGCCGATCCGAAGACCTCTGCCCGAGCCCTCACCCTCGCGCGCCGACTGCTCGATGCGGGTATCGACGTGAACGTTCCCGCGTTCGTCGAGGGTGCGTTCCAGGCAACCCCGCTCTGGTACGCGATCTCGCGGGGGCGAAACCTCCCGATGGCCCGCCTGCTGCTCGAGCGCGGCTCGTCGCCCGAGAATGCCCTGTGGGCGGCGGCTTTCGCCGCGGACGTGGAGGCCATCGATCTGCTGGTCCGCCACGGGGCGAGCCTGGACCCGGTGGCCGAGGACGAGACGCCGTTCCTCGGCGCGATCAAGTGGAGCCGCTTCACGGCCGCCGAGCGGCTGCTGAAGCACGGGGCCGACGTCAACTTCCAGAACTCGAAGGGGCTCACCGCCCTGCACATGGTCCTCAAGAAGAACAGCGACCGCCGGCACGTCGAGATGCTGCTCCGCCACGGGGCCGATCCGACCCTCCGCAGCCGAGACGGCAAGAATCCGCTCGACCTGGTCCGCAACCGACGCGACAAGACCCTGTTCACCTTGCTCTCCCGCCGGATTCAGGAGTAGGATCACGACGTCCAGGCAGCTCCCATCCGCCAAGGAGGGCGTCATGCTCGAACGGCTGATCTCCGGCGACAACCACATCGACCTCACCTACTGCCCGCCCGATCTCTGGTCGTCGCAGGCGCCTTCGAAGTGGAAGCTGCTGGTGCCGCGGGTCGAGGAGCTGGAGGACGGCTGTCACTGGTTCGTGGAAGCGCAGGACAAGGGGATGTGGAACGGCGTCGGGCCCGGCTTCCTCAAGCGCACGCCGGGCTCCTTCGCCCGCATCGACGAGATGGCGGCCTGCGGCTTCGAGTGGGACCACCGCGCGGGCGCCCGCCCCCGGCCCACGACTCCCGAGCTGCGGCTGGCCGACCTCGACCGCGACGGGCTCGACGCCGAGGTGGTCTACGGCTGTCTGATGATCAACGACATGATCGCCAGCGGCGAGCGCCGCGCGTGGGCCAACGCGATCTACAACGATTGGGCCGCTGACTTTGCGAAGAAGTCCAACCCGAACCGGATCTTCCCGCTGGCCATCGTGCCCAGCAACGACCCGCAGGTGGCCGCGGCCGAGGTCCGGCGCTGCGCCAAGATGGGGCTGCGGGGCGGCGATCTCGGCTTCAAGTCCATGAGCATCCCGCTCTACCAGCACGAGTGGTACCCGCTCTGGGAAGCCGCCGCGGAGTGCCACTTCCCGATCGCCTTCCACTCGACCGGCTTCAAGGCGCTGCGCGCCCCCGACACCCCGGCGATGGAGCAGCAGTACATGCTGCAGTGGCGCCTGGTGCGTTCCTCGCTCTTCCAGCTGGACACCATGGAGGTGCTGGTCTCGCTGATCACCTCCGGGGCCTGCGAGAAGTATCCCGACTTCAAGTTCGTGCTCGGCGAGTCGGGCGTCACGTGGCTGCCCTATGTCTTCGACCGCTTCGACACCGAGTACGAGGACCGGGCGCGCGGGCTGGGCTTCTCGATGAAGCCGAGCGACTACTTCAAGCGCCAGGGCTACGTGACCTATCAACAAGATGCGTATCTCGAGCCGATCATCCCGCTCATCGGCGAGGACAACATCATCTGGGGCGCGGACTACCCGCACCCCGACTGCGTGTGGCCGGACTCGCGGCGGCACCTCGAGAAGAACCTCGGCAACCTGCCCGAGCGCGTGCAGCGCAAGATCACCTACGACAACGTGGTCAAGCTCTACAATCTCCGCTGAGGGAAAGGATCCCATGGCCGCCACCGCGCTCGACATTCCGTCGCTCAAAGGCAAGGTCTCGGAGGAGGAGTGGGCTGTCCGCGTGGACCTGGCCGCTGCCTACCGGCTGGTCTCCCGCTACGGCTGGGAGGATCTGGTCTTCACCCACATCTCGGCCCGGGTGCCCGGCACCGAGGACCAGTTCCTGATCAATCCCTACGGGCTCTTCTTCGACGAGATCACCGCTTCGAGCCTCGTCAAGATCGATCAGCAGGGCAACAAGCTCGAGAGCTCCCCGTTCAACGTGAACGCGGCCGGCTTCATCATCCACAGCGCGATCCATGGGGCGCGCCACGACGCGAAGTGCGTCCTGCATACGCACACCCCGAACGGGGTCGCGGTCTCCACCCAGCGCTCGGGCCTGCTGCCGATCTCGCAGCACTCGCTGTTCGTGCTTAACAGCGTCGGGTACCACGACTTCGAGGGCCCCGCGCTGGACGAGGACGAGAAGCCGCGCCTGGTGGCCGATCTCGGCGACAACCGCTGCCTGATCCTGCGCAACCACGGCCTGCTCACGGTGGGCGAGACAGTCGCGGACGCCTTCGTGAACATGTACTACCTGGAGGCCTCCTGCCAGATCCAGGTGCGCGCGCAGTCGGGCGGCGGCGAGCTGATCAGCGTGCCCAAGGACGTCATGGACAAGGGCTACGCCAACGCGGTCGCCAACCAGCGCCGCAACGGCGGCCAGGGCAAGCTCGTGTGGCCGGGCCTCCTACGCCGGCTGGATCGCACCGACCCGTCGTTCAGGAACTGACGGCCTCCGATTTGACCGGTCCCGAGTCCTCGCTGCGCTTCGGCGCCGCCGCCGGCGGGCGGCGCAGCGAGGACGGTCCCCTCCTCACCGGCCGCGGACGCTTCACCGACGACGTCAGCCTGCCCGGGCAGGCCCACGGCGTCTTCGTCCGCGCGCCGGTCGCCCACGCGCGGGTCCGCTCGATCGACGTGGCGCGCGCGCGCGCCCTGCCCGGCGTCCTCGCGGTGCTGACCGGGCGTGACCTGCAGGCCGCCGGTCTCGGCGCCATCCCGCCCGCCGCGTCGTTCCCCGGCCGCGGCGGCAAGCCGCTGGCCGCAGCACCCATCCCGCCGCTCGCGGTGGACCGCGTGCGCCACGTGGGCGAGGCCGTGGCCCTCGCGGTCGCCGAGACACCCGAGCAGGCGGCGGACGCCGCGGCGGCGGTTGTGCTCGACCTGGACCCGCTGCCCGCTGTGGCCGACGTGGAGCGAGCGCTGGCGCCCGGCGCGCACCCCGTGTGGCCCGACGCGCCCGACAACGTGGCATTCGACTGGACCGACGGCGACGCCGCCTCCGTGACCGCGGCCTTCGCCGCCGCATCCCACGTGGCGCGCGTGCGCCTGCACGACACGCGTCTGGCGCCGTCGGCGCTCGAACCGCGCGCCGCGATCGGCCAGTGGGACGAGGCCGGGCAGCGCTACACCCTGACCGCGAGCACCCAGGGCGTCGCGGTCGTACGTCGGCTCCTCGCTGAAGGCGTCTTCAAGATTCCGCCAGCCCAGCTGCGTGTGCTCACGCCCGACGTGGGCGGCGGCTTCGGCATGAAGGTGCAGGCCTATCCGGAATACGCGGCGCTGCTCTTCGCGGCCCGCCGCGTCGGCCGCCCGGTGAAGTGGCGGGCCACGCGCATCGAGAGCTTCCTCGCCGACACCGCGGGCCGCGACGGCATCCTGGAGGGCGAGCTGGCGCTCGATGCGTCGGGGTGCTTCCTGGGCCTGCGCGTGCGCACCCGCGTGGGCATCGGCGCCTACGTCTCCGCGTTCGCGGCGGTGTTCGGCACCAACAACACCAAGAACTGCCTCTCGAGCGTGTACCGCATCCCGGTCATCGCCATCGACGTCACCCTGGCCTTCACCAACGCCGCGCCGCTCGGTCCCTATCGCGGCGCGGGCCGGCCGGAGGCCCTCTACCTGATCGAGCGGCTCATCGACCATGCGGCGGCCGAGATGGCCATCGACCGCGTCACGCTGCGCCGCCGCAACTTCATCCCGCCCGCCGCCATGCCGTACCGCGCCCCCAACGGGCCCACGTACGACAGCGGCGAGTTCGAGACGGTGATGGACCGCGCGCTGGACCTGGCGGACTGGGCCGGCTTCCCGGCGCGCCGCGCCGCCTCCGAGCGCGCGGGGCGCCTGCGCGGCATCGGCCTCTGCTGCTTCCTGGAGGTCGCTGGCGGCATCCTGGACGAGACGGTGGACCTCCGCTTCCGCGAGGACGGCACCGTGGCCCTGCACACCGGCGCCCAGCCCATGGGCCAGGGCCATCTCTCCACGTTCCCCGTCGTGATCGCCCACCGGCTCGGCATCGATCCCTCCGCGGTGCGCCTGGTCCAGGGCGACAGCGATCTGGTGCCGGCGGGCACGCCGAGCGTCGCGTCGCGGTCGATGATGATGGCGGGCAGCGCCGCGGCAATGGCCTGCGATGCCTCCATCGAGAAGGGCCGCCACGTCGCCGCGCACTACTTCGAGGCCGCCGCGCCGGACGTGGAGTTCGCGGCCGGCCGCTTCCGCGTGAAGGGGACCGACCGCGCGATCGGCCTGCTCGACCTGGGCGCGCGCGCCCGCTCGCTGCCCGGGCTACCGCCGGACCTGGCGGGCGGCCTCGACAGCACCGCCAAGTTCGTCTCGCCGCAGATGACCTTCCCCAACGGCTGCCACGTCACCGAGATCGAGATCGACCCCGACACCGGCGCGGTGGCGGTGGTCGGCTACACGGCGGTGGACGACGTCGGCCGCATCGTGAACGAGACCATCGTGGAGGGACAGATCCACGGCGGAATCGCGCAGGGGCTGGGCCAGGTGTTGGGCGAGCACGTGGTCTACGACGAGGACGGCCAGTTGCTCACCGCCTCGTTCATGGACTACATGCTGCCGCGCGCGGAGGACCTGCCGGCCCTGCGCGTCGGTCACCACGGCGTCGCCTGCACCACCAACCCGCTGGGCGTGAAGGGCGCGGGCGAGTCGGGCGTGGCGGG
>DATFWA010000198.1:0-5590 GCA_035259825.1 Candidatus Methylomirabilota bacterium
CGGCCAATACCGTCGCCGCCGTCGCCCGCCCGGAGCTGCTGCATCCGGGCGTGCGGAGGTACCTCACCGAGGCCAAGCTGCTGGCCGGCGAGCTACGGTAGCCACAACCCGGTAACTCTGACGCGGGGGCCACGGGCCGCGCGCTCATCTGGCCGAGCCCACAGGCGCCGGAGCCGGGAACGGAACTTGCTGAAACCACTTCGCGGCAACATGGCCAGCTCGAGCCGCCGCATCACCGAAGGCCTGCCGCACCCGCTGGGAGCCACCTGGGACGGCCTCGGGGTGAACTTCGCGCTCTTCTCCGCCAACGCGGTCAAGGTCGAGCTGTGCCTCTTCGATGACACGGGCGCCCGCGAGGTCGAGCGCATCGAGCTGCCCGAGTACACCGACGAGGTGTGGCACGGCTATCTCCGCGACGTGCGGCCGGGCACCGTCTACGCGTATCGGGTCCACGGCCCGTACGAGCCGGACGCCGGCCATCGCTTCAATCCCCACAAGCTGCTCCTCGACCCATACGCGAAGGGGCTCGTGGGCCGGCTCGTCTGGCGCCCGGAGATCTTCGGCTACACCATCGGCGCGCCCGACGCGGACCGGTCGCTCGACAAGCGGGACAGCGCTCCGTTCGTGCCCAAGTGCCGGGTCATCGATCCCGCGTTCACCTGGACACGCGACCGGCGGCCCGCCACGCCGTGGGAGCGCACCGTCATCTACGAGGCGCACGTCAAGGGCCTGACCCGGCTCCATCCGCTGGTGCCGGAGGCGCTGCGCGGGACGTTCGCGGGCCTCGCGCGGCGCGAGGTGCTCGAGTACCTCGCCGGGCTCGGCATCACCGCGGTGGAGCTCTTGCCCATCCACGCATTCGTGGACGACGGCTACCTGCTGGAGAAGGGCCTCACGAACTACTGGGGTTACAACTCCATCGGCTTCTTCGCCGCCGACCCGCGCTACTTCGCCACCGGCGACGCGGCCGAGTTCAAGCAGATGGTGGCGCACGTGCACGACGCGGGACTCGAGGTCATCCTCGACGTGGTCTACAACCACACCGCCGAGGGCAACGAGCACGGGCCTACCTTGTCGTTCAAGGGCATCGACAATTCGTCGTACTACCGGCTACTGCCGGACGCGAAGCACCACTACATCAACGACACCGGCACCGGCAACACCGTGAACCTGAGCCATCCGCGCGTGCTGCAGATGGTGACCGACAGCCTGCGCTACTGGGTCACCGAGATGCACGTCGACGGCTTCCGATTCGACCTGGCCACCATTCTGGGCCGGGAGCCGCACGGCTTCGACGAGGGCGGCGGCTTCCTCGACTCCTGCCGGCAGGACCCGGTGCTGAACTCGGTGAAGCTGATCGCGGAGCCTTGGGACCTGGGGCCCGGCGGCTACCGGGTCGGCCAGTTCCCGCCCGGCTGGGCCGAATGGAACGACCTCTTTCGCGACACCGTGCGTGGCTACTGGCGCGGCGACGACGGCAAGGTCGGGGACCTGGCCGCTCGGCTCGCGGGCTCCCCCGATCTGTTCAACCAGCGCGGGCGGAAGCCCTGGGCTAGCGTGAACTTCGTCACGGCCCACGACGGCTTCACCCTGAACGACCTGGTCTCGTACAACGGCAAGCACAACGAGGCCAACGGCGAGGACAACCGCGACGGCAACAACCACAACCTCTCCAGCAACTACCGCGTGGAGGGCCCGACGGACGACCCGGCCATCCGGTCGGTGCGCGAGCGGCAGAAGCGGAACATGCTGGCCACCCTGATCCTCTCGCGGGGCACGCCGATGATCCTGGCCGGCGACGAGTTCGGCCACACCCAGCGCGGGAACAACAACGCCTACTGCCAGGACAACGAGATCAGCTGGCTCGCGTGGCCCGATCCGGCGAACGGCGCGGAAGCGCGCGCGCTCACCGCCTTCGTGCGCAAGCTCACCTTCCTGCGGCACGCCTTCCCGATCCTGCGGCGCGGGCGCTTCCTCACCGCGCAGTGGAACGAGGAATTGCAGGTCAGGGACGTCACGTGGATCAACGCGGACGGCTCCGAGATGAGTGTCGAGCAGTGGCAGGATCCGCACATGCGCTGCTTCGGCATGCTGCTCGACGGCCGGGGCCAGGAGAGCGGGATCAAGCGGCAGGCCGGCGACGCGACCCTGCTGCTGGTCATGAACGCGTACCACGACGTGGTGAAGTTCACGCTGCCCGAGCTGGTGGGCGGATCGCGCTGGCTCTGCATGCTCGACACCAACCAGCCGGAGCGCCCGGACCTGTCCTCGTTCGACGTGGGCCAGGCCTACGACGTGACCGCGCGCTCGTTCCTGCTCTTCGCAGGCCTCACCGCGGGCAGCCCCGGTCGGGCGGTCCAACGCATCGCCCTGGAGTTCGCCGCCCGCTCCTACCGCGATTGAGTCGGGGTCAGAGGTACGGGCGGAGGTCGACGCGGCGGCCGGTCGCGGCGGAGAGGTAGGCGCCGTAGATCACCGCGGTGACGTCGCGGGCGAGCGGGCCGCCGGAGAGTGGCTCGCGGCCGAAGGCCACGCACTCTACGAAGTCCTGGATCTCCTGCGGGTAGCCGGTGGTCCACTCCTCATCGGGCTGCGGCGCGGTCCATCCCGCCTTGGTCTCGATCTTCTCCACGATGTACTCGTCGCCGAACACCGCCGGGTCCGGCGCGTAGGCCTGCACGACGTCGTTCGGATTGATGTTGCAGAGCACCACCGCCTTGGCCCCGTAGATCGCCATCGAGTTGCGGATGCCGCCCAGCACGGTGTCGGCCGCCGAGATCTGGGCCACCGTTCCGTCTTCGAAGGTGACCAGCATGCTACCCCAGTCCTCCACGTCGGCCCCTTCGACGGTGTTGAGATAGCGCGGGGTCGAGGCGCGGAAGGCCGCGGTGTCGGCGAGGTGGGCGACCTCGGCCATGACCGACACCGGCCGGACCGGGGCGCCGCGCAGGCGGCGGCCTTCGTCGGCCTTGAGGTAGAGCGCGCCGCCGAGCGGATGGCAGGCCTTGCCGATCAGCGACCCGCCGCCGCCGGTCACCCAGTGCTTGTTCACCGCCGAGTGCGTGCCCGAGTGGCTCTCCTCGCCGACCAATCTCAGGATGGGGCCGCCCGAGGCGGCGAGGAGACGGCGCGCCTTCTGGATGGGCGGGGCGTAGACCCAGTTCTCCGCGTAGCAGATCTGCACGCCGGACGCGGCCGTCGCGGCCAGCACTTCGTCGGCCGCGGCGAGCGCGGAGCGGAGCATGTCTTCCCGCGGAGTCGCGGGCGGGCCGAAGAATCCGGTCAGCGGCTTCTCCACGATGACGTGCTTGCCGGCCCGCGCCGCCGCGATCGCCATCGGGGCGTGGTGGTGGGGCGGCACGCAGAGATCCACGAGGTCGACCTCGGGATCGGCGATCACCGCGCGGAAGTCGGCGGCGACGCGCCCCACCGCAAACTCCTTCGCGTAGGCCTGCGCGCGCGCCGGCCGCGACGCGGTCACGCAGGCCAGATCGACGTCCACCCCGCGCACGTGCTGATACGCGAGGCCGTGGATGTGCGCGACGAAGCCCGCGCCGACGATGCCTACTCGTACTCGAGGTCGCCTAGCCATGTTGTCTCCCTCTAGCGGGTACGAAGGCGCCACCAGCCGAGGAGCGCAGCCACTCCGGCCAAGCCGATGGTCCCGTTGGTGGCGAGTGCCCGCTGCACGCCCCAGCGCTCGGACATCGCGCCCACCATGAACGCCCCGATCGGGAACACCCCGCCCCATACGAGGGTGTAGATGCTCATGACCCGACCGCGCAGGGCGTCGGTCGAGGCCAGCTGCATCGTGGTGTTGCACGCCACCACCGCGATGACGCCGAAGAAGCCGGTGAGGAACAGCATCGCGATCGCGGGCCAGAACGAGCGGATCACCGAGAGGCCGAGGAGTCCGCCGCAGGCCAGCGCGGCGGCGGCGAACATGAGCGGGCGCGGCGGGCGCGGGCCGGCCATCCCGAGGGACAGCGCGCCGGAGACCGCGCCTACCCCGAGCGAGGCCATCAGGAACCCGAAGCCCTCCGCGCCGAGGCCCAGCACGTTGCGCACCACCAGCGGCACGTAGATCGTGAAGTTGAACACGCAGAAGCTCACCATGAAGCAGAGGCCGAGGGCCAGCAGCATCTCTCGAGTGCCCCACACGTAGCGGATGCCGGTCAGGATCTCCTCGCCGACGGTCCCAACCGAGCCGGGCTGGGGCAGGCCGCGGGAGCGGAGCGTGCTCATCATAGCGATCGAGATCGCGAAGCCGATCGCATTCATCAGGAACGCGGGCGCGACGCCGTAGCGGGCGATGACGAGCCCACCGATGCTGGGCCCGACGATCCGCGCCGCGTTGAAGCACGCCGAGTTGAGCGAGATCGCGCTGCTGACGTCGGATCGGCCGACCATCTCGGCCACCAGCGATTGGCGCGCGGGGCTGTCCAGCACGTTGGCGAGGCCCACCCCGGTGGCCAGCACCGCCACGTGCCAGTACTCCACGTGGCCGACGTACACGAGAGCGCCCAGCAGCAGCGCCTGGCCGCCCAGCACCGCCTGGGTCACGATGAGCACCCGCTTCTTGGGCAGCCGGTCCGCGAGCGCGCCCGACACGATCGAGAAGAGCAGGATGGGTCCGAACTGCAGCGTGCCGATCAGCCCAAGCAGCAGCGGCGACGACGTCAGGGTCAGCACGAGCCAGGACTGGGCTACCGTCTGCATCCAGGAGCCGATCTGCGCGACCAGCTGGGCGGTGAAGAAGCGGCGGAAGTCGGCGTGGCGGAACGCGCGGAGGGCGAGGGGCAGGGCCATGGGGGCGGCCGCTCAGCCGCCGGCCACGCCCTGGGTATTGACGAAGATCGAGTAGAGCGACTGGCTTCCGGCCAGGAAGAGCCGGTTGCGCTTGACCCCGCCGAAGCACAGGTTGGCACAGCGCTCGGGCAGCAGGATGCGTCCGATCAGCCGGGCCTCCGGATTGTAGATCGCGACACCGTCGAGCCCTTCGCCGCCGCCCCAGCCGCACCAGAGGTTGCCGTCGGTGTCGCAGCGCAGCCCGTCCGGGATGCCGGTGCCGGTGTTGATGAAGACGCGCCCGTTGGCGAGCGCGGTGCCGTTGCCCACCACGTCGAACACGCGGATCTCGCGGGGCACCGTGCCGGACACCACCACGTAGAGCCGGCTCTCGTCGGGCGAGAAGCAGAGACCGTTGGGCCGCGGGATGTCGTCGGTCGCCACGGTAGCCCGCCCGGTCTTGACGTCGAGGCGGTAGACGTTGGTGGGCAGCTCGAGCGCGGCCACGTGGCCCTCGTAGTTGCTCAGCACGCCGAAGGGCGGATCGGTGAACCACACCGAGTCGTCCGACTTGACCACCACGTCGTTGGGCGAGTTCAGCCGCTTGCCGTCGAAGCGGTCCATCAGCACCGTGATGGTGCCGTCGTACTCGGTGCGGGTAACGCGGCGGCTGTCGTGCTCGCAGGTGACGAGCCGTCCCTGCCGATCGCGGGTGTTGCCGTTGGCGAAGTTGGACGGCTTGCGGAACACGCTGACGGCACCGCTCTCCTCGTCCCAGCGCATGATGCGATCGTTGGGGATG
>DATFWA010000199.1:0-3843 GCA_035259825.1 Candidatus Methylomirabilota bacterium
GAGGCCGTCGCGCAGGTCGGCGGTCCGGCTGGGCGCGCCGCCCACGTTGGCGACGCCGCTGTGGCCGGCGCCGATGCCCAGGATGGTCCGGCCGCCCGCGGCGGCGTCCACCGAGGCCGCCGCGGACGCGGTGATGGAGGGATGGCGCGTGACGAGGTTGGTGACGCACGTTGCGAGCGTCACCCGAGACGTTGCCGCGGCCGCGAGCGTCATGGCCACCCACGGGTCCAGCGCGTTGCCCGGCGTGTCGGCGATGCCGACCAGGTCGAAGCCGAGATCCTCGCCGAGCCGGGCCATGCGCGCCGTGTACTCCGGCGTGTACGGCCAGAAGAAGAAGCCGAAACGCATCGCCTCGCGCTAGGGCTTGACCGGCGGATACTCGCGCGAGTAGGGCGGGGTCTTGAGGAACTCCTCCGGCTTGTAGGTCCAGAATTGCGAGACCGCCGGATAGGTGTGGATCACGGTGGTGGCGAGCTTGCCGCCGACCTTGTCCACGCGCAGCATGTAGACGTTCTCGGTGGGATTGCCCCAGTCGTCGAGCTTGATGGGGCCGCGCGGATCCGGGGTGGTCTCGATGGCCCGGCGGATGGCGGCCACGAATTTCTCCCGATCCTCGACCTGCCCGCCGAGCGCGTTCGCGGCCTCGGTGATCCAGCGTCCGCTGCTGTACATCACCGCGTGGAAGTACGCCGGGGTGCGCCCGAGCCTGGCCTCGGCCAGCTTCATGAACGCCTGGTTCGCGGGCGTCTGCAGGGTGGGGCTCCAGAGCAGCGACCCGATGGTGCCGACCGCCTCGTCGCCCATGCCGCGCAGCGCGCTCTCGTCGATCATCACCCCGGTGCCGATCAGCGGGGTCTTGCCGCGCAGGCCGGACTCGCCGTACTGCTTCACGAAGCGCACCGCCTGGCCGGCCACGAAGACCGCGCAGATCGCGTCGACGTCCTTCGAGACCTGCGAGAGATAGGGCGCGAAGTCGAGCGCGTTCAACGGCACCCAGATCTTCTGCACCACGCGGCCGCCGCCGTCCTCGAAGACGCGCTGGAAGCCGCCGGCCTCCTCGTGGCCGAACCCGTTGTCCATGGCCAGGACCGCGACCCGCTTGTACTGGAGCGTCTTCGCCGCGTAGTCGCCGAGTGGGTGCATGATCTGGCTGGCCGCGAAGTTGGAGCGGAGGATCCACTTGGCGATCTTGCGCTTGGTCAGGTCGTCCGGGGTGGTGAGGAACAGAGTCGGCAGCTGATCCTTCTCGATGAGCGGCACCAGGCTGTTGCCCACGTTGACCAGCAGGACGCCGGTGAGGACGTGGATCCGATCGTGGCCGACCAGCTTGCGATACTTGGCGATCGCGGTGGCCGAGTTGCCCTCGTCGTCCTCCTCGAACAACTCGATCCTGCGGCCACCCGCCTGGTAGTTGACCTGCTCCAGCGCCAGCTTGAGGCCGTCGAGCATGTCCTTGCCGGCCTGCGCGAAGATGCCGGTGAGCGGCCCGATGTAGCCGACGCGGATGGTCTCGGCTGCGATCACCGGCGCCGCCGCCGAGACCACGATCGCGAGGGCAGCGGCGATCAGCCCGATGCGGATCGATCCCATGGATCCGGCAGCGGGCCCGGTTAGTCGCAGAACTTGCAGGGAGGGTTGTTGCGGTCGTAGACCGGGTTCTTCAGGTACTCCTCCTGCTTGTAGGTCCAGAACTGCGAGACGTTCGGGTAGGTGTGGATGACCGTGTTCTGCAGCTTGCCCCCGACCCGCTCCACCTTGCGGATGTAGACGTTCTGGCTGGCGTTGCCCAGGTCGTCCATCTTCATCGGGCCCCGCGCGTCGTCGGAGATCTCGACTTTGCGCAGAGCGGCGAGGAAACGCTCCTTGTTCTCCACCTCGCCGTTGATGGCCTTGAGCGCCTCGTAGTACCAGCGCGCACCGGTATAGCCCTCGGCCGAGTACAGCGAGGTGGCGCGGTTGTGCCGCTTCTCGTAGGCCGCCGAGAACTTCCGGTTGGCCGGGGTGTCCAGCGCGCTGCTGTAGATCAGCGAGGTGATGACGCCGAGTGACTCGTCGCCCATGCCCTTGAGCACGTTCTCGTCGGTGAGGGTGCCGATGCCGATGAGCGGGATCTTGCCCTTGAGGCCGACGTCGCTCCACGTCTTGATGAAGCGCGGGGACAGGCCGCCGGTGTGGCAGGCGTAGACGCCGTCGATGTCCTTCTTGAGCGAGGCCAGGTACGGCGAGTAGTCCTGGATGGTCAGCGGGGTCCAGATGCGCTGCACCACCTTGCCGCCCAGGTCCTCGAACACGCGCTGGAACCCCGCGTTGGACTCCCAGCCGAACGCGTAGTCCATGCTGATGGTGGCCACGCGCCGGAGGTTCATCTGTTTGTAGGCGTAGTCACCGAGCGGATGAGTGGCCTGGCTGCTCGTGAACGAGGTGCGCACGATCCACCGGACCGGCTTGCGCTGGGTGATGTCGTCGGGCGCGGTCACCGGATAGACGGTGGGGATCTTGTTCTGCTCGACGTAGGGCGCGACCGCGTAGCCGGTGGCGGCCAGGAGCCCGCCGGCCAGCGTGTGCACCTTCTCCTGCTCGACGAGACGGCGGATCTTGGTGAGGGCGCCGGTCGGCTCCGGATCCGAGTCCTCGACGATGACCTTCACCTCGCGACCCGCGACCTTGTTGCCGACCTCTTCCCAGAAGAGGTTGAAGCCGTCGGTCATGTCCTTGCCGGTCTGCGAGAAGTTGCCGGTGAGCGGTCCGAAGTACCCAATGCGGATCGGGTCGGCCGCGCGCGCCGGGCGAGCCACGGCGGCCGCCGCCGCGCCGGTCATCGCCATCAGGAACTGTCGCCTGTGCATGGATTGGCCTCCTGGCCGAGACGATGCGGAGTGCTTGGGGCGCTACAGTAGGGAGCGCGCCCGGATTTGTCAACCGCGCCGGGCTTGACAGTGCGAGAGCGGGTCGGCAGAGTCTCAGCCATGCTGAACGCGACCCGCGATCTCGTCCTGCCCACCACGATCACCGGCTCCTATCCGCGTCCCCACTGGTTCACCGAAGAGCTGCGCGGCCGCGGGTTCAAGGACGCCCTGGGCGACTCGCGCTTCCGCGAGCAGTATCTCGACGCGGTGGCGTGCCTGGTGCGCGAGCAGGAGATGGCGGGGCTCGACATCGTCACCGACGGCGACTCGCGCTTCGACCTCACGGTGGGCGGCAAATCGTGGTTCTACTACGTGATCGAGCGGCTGCGCGGGATCACCGGCGCGCAGGACCGCTCGACCGGCAGCGGCTGGCGGTCGCTGCGGCCTGGCCACATCCTCTACGAGGTCATGGAGGCGTACCAGCCCGCGGTCGTGGGCGCGCCGCTCGCGGGCGCGGGTCTGCAGTACGCGGCGCTGTTCAAAGCGGCCCAGCGGCTCTCGGCCCGACCGGTGAAGTTCGGCGCGATCACCGCCCAGTCGCTGGCCAAGATGCTCGTCAACCGGCACTACGGCAGCGACCGCGACGTGATCCTGGTCCTGGCCGACATCTTCAACGCCGAGCTGAAGGAGGTCGCGGCCTCGGGCTGCCGGGTCATCCAGATCGAGGAGCCGCAGCATCACATCGCGGGCGCGGGGGGAGCCTCGGACAAGGATCTGGAGTTCTACACCGAGGCGGTGAACCGGGAGATCGCGGGGCTCGACACCGAGGTCTGGCTGCATACGTGCTGGGGCAATCCCAACCAGCAGCCGCTCCACTGGGACCGCCCGTCGTACGAGCGGTCGCTGCCGTACCTGCTCGCCACCGACGCGGACGTGCTCACGCTCGAGTGCGCATCCACCAACGGCCGGGACCTCCCGCTGCTCGCCCGGCACCGCA
>DATFWA010000200.1:0-13652 GCA_035259825.1 Candidatus Methylomirabilota bacterium
GATTCCACCCGCCGCAGAGAATGCCGAGCACACGCGCCCGCATTTCCGACGGCTGCGCGAGCTGCGCGAGGAGCTGGGCTTCGAGCACTGCTCGATGGGGATGAGTGCTGACTACGAGGTCGCGATCGAGGAAGGCGCCACGATGGTGCGAGTGGGCACCGCCATCTTCGGTCCCCGCGCGTCCTCCCCCGGGGGTCACGCGTGAGCATCAAGGACAAGAAGGTTGGCTTCCTGGGCTCGGGCAACATGGGCGAGGCCATCATCAAGGGCTTGCTCCAGACCGGGCTCGTGCCGGCCGCCTCGATCGCCGCGACCGACGTGCGCGCGGATAGGCTCCAGCAGATGGCCAAGCAATACGGGATCCGCGCCGCCGGCGCCAATCGGGAGATGGTCGACGAGGCCGACGTGGTGATCCTCGCGGTCAAGCCGCAGATCATGAGCGCGGTGCTGCAAGAGATCGCGGGCTCGGTGAGCCGCGGCAAGCTCCTGATCTCGGTCGCAGCCGGCGTGCCGGTGTCCTCCTTGCGTGCCGGGCTCGGCAAGCCGGCGCGGCTCATCCGCGTGATGCCCAACACTCCCGCGCTCGTGCTGGAGGGCGTGACCGCGATCGCGCGCTCCGAGGGGCTCGACGCTGGCGATCTCGAGATGGCCCAGGAGCTGTTCGGCGCGGTGGGCCGCGTGGTGGTGCTGGACGAGGACGCCCTCGACGCGGTCACCGGCCTCTCGGGCTCGGGCCCGGCCTACGTGGCGATCGTCATCGAGTCACTGGCCGACGGTGGGGTGCGGATGGGCCTCGACCGCGCGACCGCCATGACCCTGGCCACCCAGACCGTGCTCGGCTCGGCCCGGCTCATCCTCGAGACCGGAACCCATCCGGCGCAGCTCAAGGACATGGTGTCTTCCCCCGGCGGCACCACGATCGCCGGCATCACCGCGCTGGAAGAGGGAGGCGTGCGGCGGACATTCATCAACGCGGTCGAGCGCGCCACCCTGCGCTCGCGCGAGCTGGGAGGCAAGCGCTAGTGGACGGCTTCGTGGACTTCCTCGGCTGGCTCCTCGGCTTGTACTCGTGGGTGATCATCGCGGCGGCCCTGATCACGTGGGTGAGCCCGGATCCACGCAATCCCATCGTCCAGTTCCTGCGGCAGGTCACCGAGCCGGTGCTCGCGCCGGTGCGGCGCCTCCTGCCGCCGTGGAAGACCGGCGGGCTCGATTTCTCCCCGCTGATCGTCATCATCGCCATTCAGTTCGTGGAGCGGGTCGTCCTGTCGAGCCTGCGCCAGGTGCACTGAGGAGGCTGCCGTGCGCATCACGCCCATGGATATCCGTCAGCAGCAGTTCACCGTCCGGATGTTCCGCGGCTTCGACGTCCAGGAGGTGGACACCTTCCTCGAGGACCTGGCCGCCGACTACGAAGCGCTGCTCAAGGAGAACACGCTGCTCAAGGAGCACCTGCAGGCCGCCGAGGAGCGTACGCGCGGTCTCGAGCAGCGCGAGCGCATGCTCCAGGAGACGCTCGTCACCACCCAGCGGATGGTCGAGGAGATGAAGGACAACGCCCGGCGCGAGGCCCAGCTCCTGATGAAGGAGGCCGAGGTCCAGGGCGAGAAGACGATCGAGGCCGCGCGCACCGCCGAGGCCGCCATCCAGGCTCAGGTCAGCCAGCTCAAGCGCACCCGGCGCCAGCTCGCCGAGTCGCTGCGAGCGACCGTGGACATGTACCAGCGGCTGCTGGACCAGGACCTCGAGCGCGATGCCAGCCAGGACGCCAGCTAGGCCCACCCCCTCGCTTCTCCACGTCCGGGTGCAGCCCCGCGCCCGGCAGAACGAAGTGGTCGGCTGGCAGGACGAGACGCTGCGGGTGCGGGTGACCGCCGCGCCTCACGACGGTGAGGCCAACCGGGCGGTCAGCCGCGCGCTGGCCGAGACCTTCGGCGTGCCGATCTCGCGGGTGGTGCTGGTGCGAGGCGCCGCCTCGCGCGACAAGGTGTTCCGGATCGAGTCCGGGCGGATCGATCCGGGGCGGAGCGCGCGGGCATGATCAACCCGGTGCGCTGGGAGAACGAGCGTCTCGTGCTCCTCGACCAGACGCGCCTGCCCGCCGAGGAGGTCGAGCGGTCCTGCGCGTCCTGGACCGAGGTGGCGGACGCCATCCGCCGGCTCGTCGTGCGGGGCGCGCCCGCCATCGGAGTGGCCGCCGCCTTCGGGCTGGTCCTCGCCGCGCGCGAGAGCGCGACGCGTGACGCCTCCGCCTTGCGCTCCGATCTCGAGGATGCGATCAAAGGGCTCGCCGCGACCCGTCCCACCGCGGTCAATCTCTTCTGGGCCCTCGACCGGATGCGCCGGGTGATCGACGCCGGGCCCGATCTCCCGGCGGCCGCGCTGGCCGAGCGGCTGCTCGCCGAGGCCCAGGCGATCTCGGCCGAGGATCTCGCGGCCAATCACGCGATGGGCGCCCACGGCGTCGCGCTGGTCCCGGAGGGCGCCCGTGTGCTCACCCATTGCAACGCGGGCGCGCTGGCCACCGCCGGCTACGGCACCGCGGTCGGGGTGATCCGCGCGGCGCACGAGCGCGGCCGCCTCGCGATGGTGTGGGTCGACGAGACGCGGCCGGTCATGCAGGGCTCGCGGCTCACCGCGTGGGAGCTGGCCCGCGAGGGCATCCCGCACCGGCTGATCTCCGACGTAGCCGCGGGGTTCGTGATGCAGCAAGGCGAGGTGGACTTGGTCGTGACCGGCGCCGATCGCATCGCGGCCAACGGGGACACCGCGAACAAGATCGGCACGTACTCGGTCGCGGTGCTGGCGCGCCATCATCGGATCCCGTTCTACGTGGCCGCGCCGTGGTCGACCATCGACCCGTCGATCCCGGACGGCGGCTCCATCGTGATCGAGGAGCGCGACGCCGCCGAGGTGCGCGGCGTGGCCGGCCGGCAGACCGCGCCATCGAATTCGCCGGTGTACAACCCGGCCTTCGACGTCACCCCCGCCGAGCTGATTACCGCGATCATCACCGAGCGCGGCGTGGTGCGCCCGCCGTACCACTTCGCCTAGCCCCGGCGAGGCCTCATTTCCCGCAATCGCGAGATCGCCAGCGCGCGGGAGTACCACGACCGCACCGCGCACTCACCCGAGTCGGTGCGCCGCAGCGGGCATGCGCTGGACTGGGAGATCAAGCCGCTGCCGTTCAAGATCTACCCGGTGATCGAGCCGCTGCGCCTGCCGACCGATCTGCCCGCGCTCACCATCGACACCTTCGCGGCGCTGGCCCCCGACCTGCCGAGCGCCTCCGTCCCGCCGCTGGACCTGCATGGTCTGGCCGCGCTGCTCTTCTTCTCGGCCGGCGTGACCCGCGTCAAGACCTATCCGGGCGGTGCCCAGGTCCATTTCCGCGCCGCCGCGTCCACCGGCGCGCTCTACCAGACCGAAGCGTACGTGGTGGCCGGCGACGTCGCGGGGCTGGCAGCCGGCGTCTATCACTTCAACCCCGGCGACTTCGGCCTGCGACGGCTCCGGACCGGTGATTTCCGCGGCGCGGTCGCGCTCGCCGCGGCCGACGAGGCAGTCGCCGCGCAGCCGGCGTCGATCGTGCTCTCGGCGATCTACTGGCGGAACACCTGGAAGTACCAGGCGCGCGGTTATCGCCATCTCTTCTGGGATTCGGGCACGCTTCTCGCCCAGCTGCTCGGCGCCGCTCGCGCGCTCGGCTTGCCGGCCCGCCTCGTGACCGGCTTCGTGGACGTCGAGATGGACGCGCTGCTGGGGCTCGATGCACAGAAGGAGGCAGCGCTGGTCGTCGTGCCGGTGGGCGCGGCCGGCCGCCCGGCCCCGCCCTCGCCGCTCGTGACGGCGCTCGCGCCCGAGGTGATCCCGCTCTCGTCGCGCGAGGTGGACTATCCGCTGCTCCGTCAGGCCCTCCGCGACTCCCGTCTCGACTCCGAGGCCGAGGTCGAAGACTGGCGCGAGCGCGGCCGCGATCAGACCACGCCGCGGCACGAGACCGGCGCGGAAGGCCTGATCGCGCTGCCGGCGCCGAGCGGTGAGGCCGGGCGCTCTCTCGCGGATACGATCGCCCGGCGCGGCTCGACCCGCGAGTTCTCCGGAGAGGCGATCGGCGCCGAGGCGTTGTCGAGCGCGCTCTACCACGCGACGCGGGGCTTCCCGGCCGACGTGCCCGCCGGGCAGGTTGATCTCTATATCGCCATCCACGCGGTCGACGGGATCGAGCCGGGGGCCTACTTCTACGATCGCGCTTGGCACCGCCTCCTGCGCCTGCGGGCCGGGGATCTGCGAAACGACTCGGCCTTCCTGTGTCTGGAGCAGCCGCTGGGCGGCCGGTCGAGCGCGACCGTGTTCTTCCTCGCCGACCTGACGGCGGCGCTGGATCGCTGGGGCAATCGCGGGTACCGCCTGGTGAATCTCGAGGCGGGTTTGATCGGAGGCCGGCTCTACCTGGGCGCCTACGGCCAGCGCTTCGGGGCCAGCGGGCTCACCTTCTACGATCGCGACGTCGTCGCGTTCTTCTCGCCCCACGCGGCGGGGAAGGACGCGGTGTTCGTCACCGCGCTCGGGCGGTCGCTCAAGCGAGGATAGCGCGCCCGCCCGCCGGGGCGCGTCGTGGCTAGAAGTAGGCGAGGAGGCGGCCGCAGCAGATCGCGCCGGTCCACAGGACCAGGGACAGCGCAGCGGCCATCCGGGCCCACGCGGGGGTGGCCGCGGCAACGTCCCATCGCCCCACCGACTTGAACGGCCACTGGTGGAATGCCCCCGCGTTGAGCACGGCGGCGGCGATCAGGACGAGCTTGAGCCGGAAGGCCGGATTGCTCGCGAACTCGGTGGCGTGGGCGGCGAACATCATGAAGCCGGTCGGCACCACCAGGCCGAAGCCGAGGCGCGCCCACGTGAGCAGGTGCGCGGCCAGGGCGCTCACCGGGAGGCCTCGGCCGAGCCCGAGCAGCCGGAGATCGAAGAAGAAGCCACCTCCGACGACCACCACGAAGCCCAGGATGTGGAGGATCTCCACGATCGGGTAGAGCCATTGCCACTGGCGCATCGCTATCGCCAGCGCGGACGTCTCGAGCCAGACGAGCCAGGCCGCACCCTCGGGCGGATGCACGGCCTAGCGAAGTTCCGTGGTCTTGCCGCCGACGGTGATGCGCTCCGCGCGCATCTCCTCGGGATCGGTGCGGTTCGGATAGCCCACGACGGTCGCGGTGACGCCCGGCTGCAGCGCGGTGCGGGGCAGGCCCCGGTTCTCCATGCGAGTCGGCGGGGCCAGCACCACGACCCACACCTTGCCGCCGGCGTCGAGCTTCACGAAGCCGTGCGGATGCTCGTAGCCCGCCTCGCGGATGATCCCGGTGAGCGTCATCTCCTTGCCGCTGTCGTAGCCGCTCCAGCCGTGATGCGCCAGCGTGGGGGCGTTCAGCGTGGCCACCATCGCGGCCACTACCAGCGAGCACGTGATCGATCTCATGTCCGCTCCTCTATGGAGGGGGAAGGCGTCCGGCCACCGTGAGCGCGCCGCCGCCCTGTGGCGTCACGATCACCATCTCCCCCATGGCTGGGCTCACCCCGACGAAGGCCACGATGTTCGCCCCGTGCGTCACCATGATGACGTTGGTGCCGGCCCGCGTCTCGCCGGCCAGGGTTCGGAAGGCCCGCGTCTGCTCGGCCTGACGCGTGCGGTCGACGAAGAGCGAGCTGAGCGGCGCCCACGACTCGACGGTGCCGAAGGCCAGGCGCGCGGTCTCCAGACAGCGGCACCACGGGCTCGACAGCACGCGGTCCACCGGGATGCCGCGCGCCGTGAACGCGGCGCCGATCCGCTGCGCCTCCTCGCGTCCGGCCGCGGTGAGGTTGCGCTGGGTCGAGCAGTCGTCGAGTCGGAAGCCGGGCGGGTCGCCCACCGCCGGCGGGGTACTGCTGTGTCGGAGCAGGACCACCTGCCCGCCGCCCTTGAGCAGCGTCCAGAGCACCTCGCTCGCCGGAGCGGGCGCCGGCAGCGCCAGCGCCACTGAGACGAGCAGGAACGCCGCCATCCACCGGGGGGTCACGACGCAATGGTACACGGCATTCGGGGGGCGAGTTGATTGCAACACATCGAGGGGTTCTGTTACCGTGTTCGGGTCAACTTGAACCATAAGGAGCCTGCAATGAAGAAGTATTACCTGATGGCGCCGGGTCCGACCCCCGTGCCGTCGAACGTCCTGCTGGCGATGGCCCAGCCCATGATCCATCACCGGACGCCCGAGTACGAGGCGCTCTTCATCGAGGTCCGGGCTGGGCTCAAGCGGCTGTTCCAGACGAGCCAGGACGTGATCCCGTTCACCTCGTCGGGCACCGGCGCCCTCGAGGCGGCGGTGGTCAACACGCTGTCCGCGGGGGACACCGCCCTGGTGCTGCGCGCCGGCAAGTTCGGCGAGCGCTGGGACGAGATCTGCCGCACGTACGGCGTCACGGTGATCCCGCTGGACGCTCCCTTCGGCCACACGGTGTCCGCGGATGCCTTCGAGCGGGCGCTCCACGCGCACCCCGACGCCAAGGCGGTGCTGATGCAGCACAGCGAGTCCTCGACCGGTGTGCTGCACGACGTGAAGGGCATCGCGGCGGTCACTCGCGGCACCGGGGCGATCCTGGTCGTGGACGCGGTGTCGAGCCTCGGCATCGCCGATCTCCGAATGGACGAGTGGGGCGTGGACGTGGTGGTGGCCGGATCGCAGAAGGGCCTGATGCTCCCGCCCGGCCTCTCGTTCTGTGCGCTATCCGAGAAGGCGTGGGGCCACGTGAAGGCCTCACGGCTGCCCAAGTACTACTTCGACATCGCCACCGAGCGGAAGTTCGTCGCGCGCAACGAATGCCGCTTCACGCCCGCCGTCTCCATCTTCGTGGGGCTGCGCGAGGTGCTGAAGATGATCGAGACCGAGACGCTGCCCGGCGTGTTCCGCCGTCACGAGCGGCTGGCCCGGGCGACCCGCGGCGGCGTCGAGGCGCTCGGCCTCGAGCTGTTCGCGAAGGCCACGCCGAGCCCCGCGCTCACCGCGGTGGTGGCGCCGCGCGGGATCGACAGCGAGGCGGTGCTCTCGACCTACTCGACCTCGCACAACATCACCATCGCGGGCGGGCAGGGGGAGATGAAGGGCCAGGTCTTCCGCCTCGGCCACATGGGATACGTCGCGGACTTCGACGTGATCACGGCGCTCGCCGCGCTCGAGCAGGTGCTGCAGGAGCTGGGGCACCCCGTCGACCTCGGCGCCGGGGTGCGCGCGGCCCAGAAGGCCCTCGGCGAGCGCTGAGCGGCATGCGCGTCCTGCTGGTTCGCCACGCCGAGACCGACTGGAACCGGGAGCGCCGCTTCCAGGGCCGGCTCGACATTTCGCTGTCGGCGGCCGGCCGCGAGCAGGCGGAGTCCGCCGCGCGGCTGCTCGCCGCCACGCCCCTGGCTGCGGTCTGGTCGAGCCCGCTCTCCCGCGCCCGCGAGACCGCGACGGCCATCGCCAACCCGCAGGGCCTCGCCGTCCACGTGGAGGAGGCGTTCACCGAGATGGACTTCGGGGAGTGGGTGGGGCTCACCCGCGACGAGGTGAAGGCGCGCTTCCCCGACGCGCTGTCCGCGTGGGCCGAGACGCCCCAGACGGCCCGCTGGCCCGGGGCGGAGCCGCTCGAAGACGTGCGCGTCCGGGCCCTCGCCGGGCTCGAGCGGCTTCGCGCCGCCCATCAGGGCCAGACCGTCTGCCTGATCTCTCACGGCATCACCAGTCGCGTCCTCATCCTGGAGGCGCTCGGTCTCGGACCCGACCGGCTTTGGTCGCTCCAGATCTCGTCCACCGGCATCTCCGAGCTCGAGTTCCGCGACGACTGGACCACCCTTCACCGGATGAACTCGCTGGTCCATCTGGCCGACATCGCGGTTGCCTGAGGTCTCGAGGTGAGCGTGCCGCGCAAGGCTCAGCAGACTCAACTGCCCAAGGGGGCCAAGATCTATCTGCCCGACGAGGCCGCCCGCAAGCGGGCGGTGGAGGAGCGGCTGTTCGACGTCTTCCGCCGCTGGGGCTACCGCGAGGTGGTGACCAGCGCGTACGAGTACTTCGACGTGCTCTCCCCGGGCACTGACGTCGAGCTGCAGGAGCGCATGTTCAAGATGGTGGACCGCGAGAGCGGACGGCTGCTCGCGCTGCGGGCCGACGTCACCCCGCAGATCGCCCGCATCGTCGCCACCCGCATGCGGGACGAGCCGAAGCCGCTGCGCCTGCACTACGTCACCAACGTGTTCCGCTACGACGAGCCGCACGTGGGCCGCTACCGCGAGTTCTACCAGGCCGGGGTCGAGCTGATCGGGCTGCCCAATCCCGAGGGCGACGCCGAGATGATCGCGATGACCGCCGAGGGCCTGCAGGTCCTCGGGCTCGAGCGGTTCCAGATCGATGTCGGCCAGACCGAGTTCTTCCGCGGCATCCTCGAGGACGTCGGGGCAGACCCGGCCACCTCGCGCGAGCTGCGCTCGGCCCTCGGACACAAGGATCTGTCCGCGCTCGAGCGGCTCGTCGGCGAGCTGCACGCGCCAGCCGCGGTGGGCGAGCTGCTCCTGGCCCTGCCCACCCTGTACGGCCGCGGCGACGTGCTCGACCGCGCGGAGCGTCTGGTCAAGAACGCCCGGTCCGAAGCCGCCCTCGCCAACCTGGCCGAGATCTACCGGCTGCTGCGGACCTACGGCCTGGCCGACTCGGTGCTGCTCGACCTGGGCGAGGTGCGCGGCTTCGACTACTACTCGGGCGTACACTTCGAAGCGTACGTCTCGGGGCTGGGCGCGCCCCTGGTGGGGGGCGGCCGTTACGACCAGATGCTGGCCCGCTTCGGCTACGATTGCCCGGCGACCGGCTTCGCGTTCGAGACGAGCCGTGCGCTGCTGGCCATGGAGTCGCAGGGATCGGAGCCGCGGCTGGCCGGCCCGGAGTTCTTCGTGATCGACTTCACGCCGGACAAGACGCGGGCCCTCACCGTGTCCCGGCGGCTTCGCGACGCGGGGGCCGCGGTGGCGCGTGACATCATCAGCCGGCCGCTGGCCGAATCGCTGGCGTACGCGCGGGGTCAGCGCGCACACTGGGCGCTGGTCATCGGCGGGCCCGGCGCCGACCCGGATCGGATCCGGGTGATCGATCTGCAGGCAGCAGGAGACGTAGTGGAGCGGATGGTGGAGCTCGGCGACTTGCTCGCCGACCCGCGACAGCCGTTCCCCGATCTCGGAGATGGAGGCAGTCATGCCTAACATCGTGGTGGTGGGCGCCCAGTGGGGCGACGAGGGCAAGGGCAAGATCGTGGACGTGCTGGCGCCCCACGTGGGCGTGGTCGTCCGCTACCAGGGCGGCAACAACGCGGGCCACACGGTGGTGGTGGGGCGCGAGAAGTTCGTGCTCCAGTCCATTCCGTCCGGCATCCTGCACCCGGGCGTGCGCTGCGTGATCGGCTGCGGCGTGGTGATCGACCCGTCCTCGCTGATCGAGGAGATGGAATCGCTGGTCCAGCGCGGCGTGTCACTGGACGGCAACCTCTATATCTCCAAGAACGCTCACCTGATCATGCCCTACCACCCCGCGCTCGACCGGGCCTCGGAGTCGCAGGCCGGCAAGCGGCGCATCGGCACCACCGGCAAGGGCGTGGGCCCGGCCTACGCGGACAAGACGGCCCGCATCGGGATCCGGATGGCGGATCTGCTGGACGAGCTGCTCTTCCGTGAGAAGCTCGAGTTCAACATCCAGCAGAAGAACCGGCTCCTGCGGGAGATCTACGACGAGCAGACGTTCACGGTCGAGGGCATCCTGGCGACCTATCTCCGCTACGCGGGATGGCTGGCTCCCTACATCACCGACACCGCGCTCCTGCTGCACCGCTGGATCGAGGCGGGCCGCTCGGTGCTGTTCGAAGGCGCGCAGGGGACGATGCTCGACATCGACCACGGCACCTATCCGTTCATCACCTCCTCGAGCACCACGTCGGGCGGCGCCTCCACCGGCACCGGGATTCCGCCCACCAAGATCCACGGCGTGCTCGGCATCTCGAAGGCCTACTGCACCCGCGTGGGCGGCGGGCCCTTCATGACCGAGGTGCACGGGGAGATGGCCGACCTGCTGCGGGCGCGCGGCAACGAATACGGGGCGGTCACCGGCCGACCGCGCCGCTGCGGCTGGGCCGACGCGGTCGCGCTGCGCTACGCGGCGCGCATCAACGGGCTCGACACCATCGCGCTCACCAAGCTCGACGTCCTCGACGCCTGCGAGACGGTGCGCATCTGCGTGGGCTACCGCTACGAAGGCGAGATCCTGACCGACTTCCCGGAGGAGGAGCGGATCTGGCACGAGGCCGAGCCGGTCTACGAGGAGCTCTCGGGCTGGCAGAGCAGCACGCACGGCATGCGGAGCTACGCCGAGCTGCCCTCCAAAGCGCGCGAGTACATCGAGCGCCTCGCCGACCTGGTTGGCGTGGGCTTCTCGCTGGTCTCCACCGGCCCCGTCCGCGACGAGACCATCCTGGTGGACGACTCCCCGCTGACCCGCTGGTATCCCGCCCTGCGGAGCGCGCTGCCCGAGCACTAGGCCGGCGCCTGATGCGATGCCGCTCAAGATCCTGATCGTCGACGACGAGGAGCCGGCCCGCCAGGGACTGACCGCGCTCCTGGGTCGATGGGGCTACGACGTGGACGAGGCCGCCGACGGCCAGGAGGCCCTCGCCAAGGCGGCGGCCGGGCTGCCCTTGGTGGTGCTCTCCGATCTGGTCATGCCCAAGATGGACGGCCTCGACCTGCTCCGCGCGCTCAAGACCGACGTGCCGTTCGCCTCGGTGATCCTGCTCACCGGGCAGGGATCGATCGATACCGCGGTGACCGCGATGCGCGAGGGCGCGTACGACTACCTGACCAAGCCGGTGGACGTGGTGCGGCTCCGGGTGCTCATCCCCAAGGCGGCCGAGCGCGGCGAGGCGTTGCGAGACGTCGCGCTGCTGCGCCGGAAGCTGAGCCAGGTCTGGGGCATGGGGCGGCTGGTCGGCACCAGCCACGGCATGCAGGAGGTCTACCGCCTCATCGAGGTGGCCGCACCGACTCCCGCCGCGGTGCTGATCAGCGGCGAGAGCGGCACCGGCAAGGAGCTGGTGGCCCGCACTCTGCACGAGCTCTCGCCGCGAGCCAGGGGCCCGTTCGTGGCGGTCAACTGCGCGGCCATCCCAGAGACGCTGCTGGAGAGCGAGATCTTCGGCCACGAGAAGGGGGCCTTCACCGGGGCGCTGGAGCGGCGTCCTGGCTGCTTCGAGCTGGCCCACGAGGGCACCATCTTCCTCGACGAGATCGCCGAGATGAACCCGGGCACCCAGGCCAAGTTCCTGCGCATCCTCCAGGACGGCACGGTGCGGCGCCTGGGCGGCAAGACCGAGATCAAGGTGGACGTGCGGGTGCTCGCTGCGACCAACCGGGATCCGGTCAAGGCCATCCAGGAAGGGACGTTCCGGGAGGATCTGTACTATCGTCTGAACGTGGTCAGCCTCACCCTGCCGCCGCTGCGCGAGCGACGGGACGACATCCCGGCGCTGGTGCAGGCCTTCATCGAGGAGTTCAACGCCCGCTACGACAAGCGCATCCGCTCGGTGGACGAGAGCGTGCTCAACGGCCTGATCGCCCAGGCCTGGCCAGGGAACGTGCGTGAGCTGCGCAACACTCTCGAGCGCGCGATCATCGTCTGCGACGGCGATACGATCCTGCCGCGCCACATGCCCCCCGCGCCGGCGCTGCGCTCGACCGAGCCGGCCGACGGGCCCGACTCGGTGTCCTTCCGCGTGGGCACGAGCCTCGAGGATGCCGAGAAGGCGCTCATTTTGAAGACGCTCGCGGCCAACGGCAACAACAAGACCCGGGCCGCCGACGTGCTCGGGATCAGCCTGAAGACCCTGCACAACAAGCTCAAGGCCTACGGCAGCTAGCATGCGGCTGGGAGTACGTGGACGGGAGGCGCTGGTTCTGAGCCTCCTCACCATGCTGGTGGTCGCCACCGCCACTGCGATCCACCTGTCACAGGTGAGCCGGGTGGTGGTGCAGGAAGCGGTGAGGCAGGCCGAGCTGATCGCCAAGCAGATCTACGCCCAGAGCGGGCGAGCGCTGCATCGCAGCCCCGGAGCTGATCCGCTCGAAGCCCTCCGGCAGGATCCCGAGCTGCGGAGCTTCCTCGACGCCAGCGTGGGTTACTCGCCGCACCTCCTCTACGCTCTGATCTCCGACTCCAACGGGACCGTGGTGCTCCACACCGAGCGCCCGAAGGAGGGCCACCCCGAGCCCGAGCGACCGAATCTGGAAGGGCTCCTCAAGATCGACACGCTGAGCCGCTTCTCGGCGCTCTACAAGTCGGGCCGCACCTACGAGACGGTCCTGCCCATGACGCTGAACGACCGGCTGTTCGGATCGATCCGGCTCGGCGTCTCCACCACGCTGCTGCGGCGCGAGGTCACCGCTTCGCTCCGGCAGAGCCTGACCGTGGCGGCGGTCGCCCTGCCGCTGGCCTGGCTCGCCGCCCTCGTGCTGGCCCAGCTCACGGTGCGCCCCATCCGCGCCATCGTGGGCCAGGTCGATCGCATCCGCCGCGGCGAGCCGCCGGAGGCGACGCCGGTGACCGTCGGCGGCGACGAGTTCCAGGAGCTGTCCGCCCAGCTCTCGCGCCTGGGGCACGAGCTGCAGGCCGACCGGATCTCGAGCCTCAGCGAGAAGGCCCACCTCCAGGGCATGGTCGATCAATTGGAGGACGGGGTGATTTTCCTGAACCCGGAGCGGCACATCCTGTTCTTCAATCGCGCCGCCGAGACCGTGATCGGCCTGTCACTGGAGCAGACGGTGGGTGTGCCCATCCACGAGGTGCTGGATCCCGCCCATCCGATGCTGCCCTTCGTCGACCACGTGCTGGCCGGCGCCCCGGGCATCCGCAACGCCACCGTGGTGCTGCCGCAGGGCGGGCGCGACAAGGAGTTCCTGGTGTCGGCGTTCCACATGGAAGACGCCCATCGGGTGATGGGCGTCGCGATCCTCCTGAAGGACCTCGAGTCGGTGAAAACGGTGCAGTCGCTCGTGAGCTACTCGGCCAAGCTGGCCGCCCTCGGGCGGCTCACCTCGGGCGTGGCCCACGAGGTCAAGAACCCGCTCAACGCAATGATGATCCACGTCGAGCTGCTGAAGGAGCAGCTGGAGGACTCGAGTCCGGATGTTCACCAGAGCCTCGACGTGATCGGCGGGGAGATCCGCCGGCTCGACCGGGTGGTGCAGGGCTTCCTGCGCTTCATGCGCCCGCAGGAGCTGACGCTGAAGCCGGTGGATCTCAACGCTATGCTGCAGAGCGTGGGCGCGTTGCTGGAAGCGGAGAGCCAGAGCCACGGCGTGCGCTTCGTGTTCGAGCTGGACGCGGCCCTGCCACTGGTGAGCGCGGACGAGGAGCTGCTGCGCCAGGCCTTCATCAATATCCTGCAGAACGCGGAGCAGGCGATGCCGCACGGCGGGTCGGTGCGCATTCGCACCCGCCCGGAGGGCACCGACTGGGTGCGCGTGGCCGTGACGGACCAGGGGGTGGGCATCGCCCCGGAGGACCTCGACAAGATCTTCAAGCTCTACTACACGAGCAAGCCGGGCG
>DATFWA010000201.1:0-12111 GCA_035259825.1 Candidatus Methylomirabilota bacterium
CGTGCGGCACGAGGGTTGCTCTTCCTTTGGGCGAGGAGACCCGCCGCTGAAGCCCGACGAGCTCGAGGACGAGCCTCACCCCGGCGACTACACTGGCGATCAGGCGCAGGACCCGGGGCCGGACGACGAGGACCGAATCAAGCGGAGCGACCGGTTCCGGGTGCTGAGACGGCCGGCCCGCTACTTCCGGTGGCCGCTCGACAAGGCCGCGACCACCCCGAGACCGATGTAGAGGCCGCCCGAGACCCAGCGCTCGCTCGACAGGAAGCCGGGCTTCCCGCGCAGCCATCGGGCGGCGGAGCCGGCAGTCAGCGCGTAGAGCGAGTCGGTGATCATCCCGAGCAGCACGAAGACCACGCCTAGCCACACGATCTGCTCGCCCACGTGGCCGCGCGACACGGTCACGAACTGCGGCAGGAACGCCAGGAAGAACAGGCCCGTCTTCGGGTTCAGCACGTTGACGATTACGCCGTCGAGGAACGCGCGCCGGAGGCGTGTGGGCTCGCCGGGCCCGGTGCCCGCGGGAGCGCGCCGGTCGAGCAGCCGCCGCACCCCGATGTAGATGAGGTACGCGGCGCCCAGGTACTTCACGATGCTGAACGCGGTGGCCGAGGCGGCGAGCAACGCGGAGATGCCCGCCGCCGCCGCGAAGATGTGCGCGAGGGTTCCCACGTGCACGCCCGCGACGGAGACCAGCCCGGCGCGGCGCCCCTGATCGATGCTGCGGGTCACGATGTAGAGCACCGCGGGACCCGGCGTCAGCAGGAGCACCAGCGCCGCGATTACGAACAGGCCGAGACTCGACCACTCCGGTAGCACCATCATCATCTCCACGCTCTCCTCCTCTGAGTGAGGCTCAACAGCAGCCGCCGCGGATGGGCCCGCCCGCCGGCAGCGCGCGGTCCGGCTCCCAGCCCCAGGGACGCGGCCCCCAGTCCGGGGTGAACGCCTGGCCCTTCTTCACGGTCACGAACGGGACCACCGCGCGGTCGACCCGTAGCCCGGCGCCCAGGACATCGTAAACCATCCAGTCGCCCGCCCGGATGTCGAGCACCGAGATGTCGGCCTGCCGGCCCACAGCGAGCCGGCCGATCCGCTGGTCGGCGCCGATCGCCTTCGCGGGATTGGCGGTGCACATGGTCACCACCTGCGCCAGTGTGAAGCCCAAGCCGAGGAAGCGCGTCATCATCTCGGTCATGCTGTGCACGGTCATGACCCGGCCCGGCACCGTCAGATCGGTGCTGATGCAGTGCGGGAGCACGCCCTGCTCGATCACGCGCCGGCCCACGTCGAAGCTGAAGTTCATGCGGCCGTGCGCGGTGTCGAACCAGACGCCGCGGTCGGCCGCCTCCTTCACCTCCGGCACGAGCTTGCCGTTGCCGTCGAGCACCCCGCCCGGATTGGCCGTGAAGTAGTGGGTGAGGATGTCGCCCTTCTCGAGCAGCGGCAGTAGCGAGCGGATCACTTTCGGGTCGTAGCGCTTCTCGGTGTCGCCGATGTGCACCATCAGCTTCACGCCGCTCTCCTTGGCCGCCCGCTTGGCCAGGCGCGGCATCTCCATGCCCATGATCTCGAGCGCGGGCGAGACCATGCGCGCCTTGATCCCGTGGATGAGCCCGCGGTGCTGGTCCACCACCTTCAACGTGTCGTCCAGGTTGATGCTGGACTCCGCGATGATGTCGGGCAGCGTGGCGAGTCCGGTCTGGCAGATGTGGAGGAACGGGATCACCTCGGTGTGGCAGCTCGGGAGGATGTGGCGGGGAAACCCGCCGAAAGTGGCCGCTCCCGCACTGCCCGCGTCCACGATCGTGGTCACGCCCGCGTAGACGCCGCCCAAGTCCGGATTCACTCCGGTGCGGTTGAAGCCCTCGAAGACGTGGGCGTGCAGGTCGATGAGCCCCGGCACCACCGTCTTGCCGCGCACGTCGATGGTGCGCGACGCCTCGGTCTCCGCGATCTGCGGCGTGATGCGGGCGATGACGCCGCGCTCGACCGCCACGTCCATCGCCCCGTCGAGCGTGCTGGAGGGATCGAGCACGGTGCCGCCCTTGAGCAGGAGATCGTACATGCCGGAGCCTCCCTCGATCAGCGGGTGAAGTGATCCCAGAGCCGCGCCGCCGCGGCCACCGAGAGCGGGATGTCGTCTTCGAGGAGGTAGCCGTCTCGCGCCAGGGCCCGGGCGGCCTCCAGCACGCGGTCGAGATAGGCGGCGCGCGACGGGTACCGCTCCGAGATGGAAAGCCGCGGATCGCCCGTGGATTCGCGCTGGGCCTTCGTGGGCGCGAACGGGATCGTCGCCCCCGCGAAGACCAGCAATTGCGCCGCGCCGCCGATCTCGGGATGACGCAGGTTCCAGCCGGTGTGGGCCGCGAGCGGCACCGCGATCTCGGGCAGCACGATGCCCGCCACCTCGTTACCGTCGGCGTCCACCGTGGAGACCAGCGAGGCGAAGGGCCGGCCGGGCGCGGGCGGCAGGTGGGTCCAGTCGAGCCGCCGCGGCCGCGCGTGGTGAGCGGGGTATCGCGCGGCCGGGATGCGCGCGAAGTCGGCGACGAGGCGGTCCGGGGCGACCGCGGTGCCGTCGGCCAGGCGCGGATGCCGGCTCGGAGGCGGCTCGATCCCCTCCACCACCCAGCGGTCCAGGTTCACCAGGCAGGCGCGGAGGAGCACTGAGTAGTCGGCCACGCTGCGAAGGTTCTGGGAGCGCTCCACCGGCCCGGTCGGGTCGGCCGGCGCGACCTGCGTATCGGTGGGCGGCCAGATGCCGAGGCCGTGCTCGGTCCCCGCGAAGTGATAGACGCGGGTGTTGGGTCCGTGGTCCATGTCGCGCGCGCCGTCGGGATCGGTGTGGATCAGCGAGGCGTCGCCGCGGTGGTACTCGGCCGAGGTGTTGGTGTAGAAGACGCGCAGCCGACTACCCCGCGCGTCGATCCGCGCGTGCAGGGCGTCCTTCGTCCCGGTCTCGGGATCCACCGAGGGCTGGTCGGTGAACGGGAAGAGGTGCGCCATCATGTGGTTGCGGTCCTTGGAGTGCTGGCCGAACCGCTGGTTGAACTCGCCCCGCATGCCGCCCGCCACGTTGGCGATGACGCCGTCGAGGGCCTCCCGGCTCTGCTCGTCGAGGTTGAGGTCCTCGTAGATCAGCGTGCGCAGCAGCCGTCCGGTCTGCGAGCGGCCGTAGGCGTACGCCCAGCGCAGCCGGTCCACCGCCGGGTTGCCCTCACCTGCCGAGCCGTGCTTGAGCCACGCCACCGCGTCGCGCAGGGCGGCCATGGAGAGCCCCTGCACCGGCGCGCCCACCGCGGTGTAGGTGATCTGGTAGAGCCGGCCCTTCTCGAAGCCGCCGTCGAGAGCGATGTGTGAGGCGTCGGGCACGACGCGACCGCCCTCGACGCGGGCGAACCGCCAGCGCTCACGCGGGATCACGGTGGCCGGGCCGTCGGCCTGATCGCGCACGGTGAGCAGCGCGTCGGCTTCCTCGAGATCGGCCGCCGGATACGGCACGTGCCCGCGGTCGGAGAGCAGGAAGTCGGCAACCGGCACCGGCGCCTGCACCTGCGTGTACACGCGCCCGCGCAGCGGCCGGCCCGCGGCGTCGCGGGCCTCCGGGGTGCGCATGCCGATGAGCCCGGGCACGCGCGGCAGGTCGCCCTGCCAGCCGCACGAGATCACCACCCAGCCGCGCTTCATGAGGAAGCCGTCGCCCACGTCGATCGGCGGATTCGGGTCCGAGCCGGGACCGAACGCGGGCCGGGTCGCGCGGTTGAAGTTCGGCACCGCCACGGTGTTGCCGCGATTGACGACGTCGAGGAGCACGCGTCCGCTGCAGCGGCCTCGATCGACTGGTACGAGGATCGACGCGTCCGAGTCCCACTTCACCCGGCCCTGAGCGTTCCGAGGCGCCAGGTCCACGTCGGTGATCCGGCGATTGGCCGGATGCAGCGGATCGATCGAGAAATGGAGCCGGCCCTTCAGCTCCTCGTACGCGGGCTCACCGGCCAGGGGACGTTGCAGCGTGATCTCGAATCGGGTGACCGGCATGGATGACCTCGCAGTCGGGCTACAGGCCGAGGGCGGAGAGGCGCTCGCGAGTGGGAACACCATCGGCGTCCCAGCCGCGCACCGCGTAGTAGCGGTCGAGCATTCGATCCAGCTCGTCGGGCGGGCAGTAGGCGCCGGCGGACGGGCCGTCGGGGATGGGCTCGTGCATCACCCGCCAGGGCAGGGCGTCGTCCCGACGCCGCACGCCCTCGCGCACGTTGAACAGGCGCTCCAGGTTGATCACGCGCTCCCCTACCCGCTCGAGCTCCTCCACGGTCATGTCCCAGCCGGTGACCGCGGAGACCATTCGTGAATACGGCTCCTCGATATAGAGGCCGAAGCCGCGCTCGGAGGTGAACCGGCACAGCACCAGCGAGTCGTCCACCGCGGTGAAGTGCTGGCTTCGCGCCGCGAACTCGGGCTTGCCCTCGGGGCTCCGGCGATCGAAGTTCTGCGCGTACTGCGGGGTGGGGCGGGTGTCGTGATGGCTGCCGCCCCGGGTGGCGGTGGCGTAGCCGATGGACATGCCCTTGAGCGCGCGGGCCGAGTGCGCGGGCAGCTCGAGGCGCTTGACCGCATAGACCAGGCGCGTGCCCTCGGCGTGCACCGACTCGGCGAGCCGCCAGCCGCCCTCGGCCAGGCGATCGCCGAAGCCGTCGCGCGCCGCGGTCATCTCGATGAGCCGGAGCATGCCGCGCCAGTCACCCCAGCCGAACGGAACGCCGAGATCCTTCTCGGACAGCCACCCACGCTCGACCGCCTCGCAGACGAAGGCGAGCGTGACGCCCATGCTGATGGTGTCGAGCCCGAGCAGGTCGCAGAGGTCGTTGGCCCGGGCGAGCGAGCCGGCGTGGCCGTTGCCGAGCATGGATCCGAACGCGAAGATGGTCTCGTACTCGGGCATTTTCGCCCGCAGGCCAGCCAGCTCGCCCTCGCGGATCTCGTACTGCTTGCCGCACGCCACCGGACATTTGAGACACGTGGTGTCGCGGTCGTGGAAGCGCGCGTGCATCTCCTCGCCCGAGATCGCCATCGCGTCGGCGAAGACCTCCTGGCGGAGGTTGTAGGAGCCGAGTGCACCGAGGATGTTGATCGGCTTCACCAGGAACGGCGTCCCGTAGGTGGACAGCGCCTTGGTCCCGGTCTTGAGCGGCTCGCGCTGCTGCTCGAGCAGCGCCTTCAGGGCGGGCGCGTCGGCGGCCTCGGTCTTGCGCGCCCCCGCCACCACCAGGGCCTTGACCCGCTTGCTGCCCAGCACCGCCGCGATGCCGCCGCGGCCGGCGAAGGCCTCTCGGTTCTTCCAGTAAGTGCCCATGGCCGCGAATCGGACCAGGTTCTCGCCGCCGGGGCCAATCGCCATGACGTCGGCGTCGCCGCCCTCCACCGCCTGGACGGCCAGCACCGAGTCGCGAGTCGTCTTGCCCCAGAGCCCGCGGGCGGGGCGGATCTCCGCGCCGGTCTCCGTCACCTTCACGTACACCGGCTCGGCGGCGCGACCGGTGATCACGATCGCGTCGAAGCCGGTGCGCTTCATGGTGGCCGGGAACCGGCCGCCGAAGGTCGAGTCGAAGAAGAGCCCGGTGAGCGGCGACTTGGAGGCCACGCAGGCGCGGCTGTTGCCGGGCACGGTGGTATCGGTGATGGGACCGACCGCGAAGACCACCGCGTTCGCCTCATCATAGGCGTCGACCCCCGCGGGCACGTGATCGAGCAGCAGACGCGCCGCGAAGCCGTTGCCGCCCAGGAGACCGCGGGCCATCTCGTCGGTGATCGACTCGATCCGGCTGCGGCCGTCCGTGACGTCGACGAGGAGAATACGGCCGCCGTAGCCCCTGGCGATCATGTGCGCGGATCATTTTAGTTAGAATGCCGGCCGGTTACAATGCATGCCATGGACGATCTGCTCGCGGCCGCGCTGGCCCAGATCTCCGTGCTCGACGAGCGCAGCGCCGCGGTCCGGCTCGGCGACTTCTGGGCGAAGCGCCCCGTCGTCCTCGCGCTCGTCCGGCATCTCGGCTGTCTGTTCTGTCGCCAGCAGGTCGCCGACCTGATGCGTCGCCTGCCCGAGATCGAGCGCCGCTCGGCCACGCTCGTCGTGGTCGGCCCCTCGAGCCCCGAGCATATCGCCGCCTTCCGCGCCGCGACGGGCTACGCCGGGCCTCTCTTCGTGGATCCGTCGCTGCGCGCGTTCCGGGCCGCGGGGCTCGAGCACAGCCGGGCCAGCACCTATCACCCGCTCGCGCTGCTAAAGGCGGTGCGGGCGGTCGCACAGGGACACCGGCAGACCGGGCGCCAGGGCGACATCATCCAGCAGGGCGGGACCTTCGTGCTGGGCCCGGGCGATCGCGTGCACTTCGAGTGGCGCGATCGCTACGCGGGGGACCACGCGGATCTGGATGAGGCGGTGGGGGCGATTCCGACCCCTCACCCTGCCGTCTCCCCCCAGGGGGAAGGGGCGAACGGCGGCGTGGGCCAGGCGGGTTAGCTGGCGCCGAGGGCGCGGAGGCCCTTGCGCGCGGCGTCGGCCAGCTCGGGCTCCACGCCGGACATCGCGAGCACCTTCCGGTACACGATCACCGCGGCGTCCTTCTGCTTGAGCGCGGCGAACGCGTTGCCCGCCGCCACCAGCGCGCGACGGGTCCACGGCGAGTCGCTGCCGAGATAGGCCGCGGTCAAGTACATGTCCGCCGCATCCTGCGTCTTGCCGGTGGCGCGGTAGCCCTCGCCCAGACGGTAGGCAGCCTCCGAGGCCATCGAGCCATCGGCGGCGTCGAGCGCCTGCTCGAGGAGCGGACGCGCGTCGTTCCACTTGCCCTCGGCGGCCAACAGGCGCCCCTGCCCCAGCAGCCCCACCGCCTTCTCCCGGGGATTGGCCGCCGAGGCGACCGCGCGCGCGTAGGCATCGAGTGCGCCGGCGCGGTCGCCCGTGGCCTCTTGCGCCTCCGCCATCAGCATGGCGGCCCGCGGAGATTGCGTCTGGGCCGTACCGCCGGGCGCGGGCTCGAGCGCGCGCTTCGCCTCCGCGGCCGCACCGGTGCGCAGCAGCGCCTCGGCGTAGTCGAGCCGGTTGCCGGTGCTGGCCACGCTGTCCGGATAACGCTCGCCGAGCTTGGCGTACATGTCGCGCGAGAGCGTCCACTCCTCGCCCTGCGCGGCCGCCGCGGCCAGGCTCGACAGCGCGGCGGGAGTACCCGGGTACTTCGGGAACTGATCGACGAGGCGCAGCGTCAGCGTGCGCGCCTCCGGCCAGCGCTTGTCCTCGGCGGCAACCGCGGCCAGGCCGTGAATCAGCCGCGGCGTGGTGCTCGGATCAACCGGCCCCGCGGCGACGAGCGGCGTAGCCATCTGCGTGAACTCGGCGGTCTTGCGCTGGTTGAAGAGGACCGCGGCGAGGCCATAGTTCGCGGCCGCGGTAACCGGGCCACCCGCGTCGCGGGCGTTGGTGAAATCGCGGATCGCCGCGTCCCACTGCTGGCGCGCGAAGTCCGCGCTGCCCAGCCCGAGGTAGGCGACGCCGGTCTCGCCCTGGCTGAGCGCGGACTGGAAGTCACGCTCGGCGTCCGCCGGCTTGCCGGTTGCCAGGAGCGCGGCGCCGCGCGTGACCCGCGCGCGGCTCACGTACGGCGAGAGCGAGCCCCGCTGCACCAGCCGTCCCAGCTCGGGCAGCGCGTCCGCAGCGCGGCCGCCGCGCACCGCGAGGATCGCGCGGTTCAGCGTGGCCACCTCGGCGTACGGGCTGTTGGGATAGCGGTCCACCACCTGATCGAGCAGGCTCTGCGCGCCTGCCCAGTCGCCGGCGCGCCCGGCCATGTCCGCGGCGAGCACGAGGGCCTCGGGGGCGCGCGAGTCGCTCTGCGATTGCTGGGCGAACCGGGTCCAGCGCTGGCGCGCGGCGTCCGGCTTGCCCCCGCGCAGCTCGGCCCAGCCGAGCGCGAGGCTCGCCACCGGCGCCTGCGGATACGATCCGTGATTGGTCAGGAAGGTGCTGTAGGCGGTGGAGGCCTGCGTGTAGTCGCGTGCCCAGTAGGCCGCCTCGCCACCCAGCACGAGCGCGGCGGCGCGGATCTCCGCGGGCACCGCGCTGTCTCCCTGCAGCTTGCGGGCCGAGTCGCGCGCCTGCGCGAACTCGCGCGTGTCGAAGTCGAGCTGGGCCAGCCGCAGCGTGGCGTAGGCGCCGAGCGCGGGAGAGCCCGGGGCGTTGCGCACGAGCTGGAAGCGGTCGCGCGCGTCGGAGGCCTGTCCGCCCAGGCGGCTGGCCTCGGCGCTCAGCAGCAGCACATACGACCGGGTGGCCGGATCGAGATTGCGGGCGAGCAGGTCGTCGTTGATCTCGCGCGCCTCGTCGACCTTGCCCTTCTCGGCGGCCCACCGGCTCAGCAGGAGCCGCGTCGGGATCACCAGAGGACCGGACCGGTTCGTCTGCTCGAGCTTCTTGGCCTCGTCGAGCGCCCCCGGGAAGTCGTCCAGATCGAGCAGCGCCTGCGCAAGCCCGGCGCGGGCCCAGGGCGCTTCGGGCGACTGCGGATACGCCGAGAGCATCCCGCGGTACGTCTTCACCGCCTCGAGCGGCTGGCCGGCCGCGCGGGTCCACCAGCCGAGGCGGAGCAGACCGCTGTCGATCAGCACCTGGGGACCGCCCGAGACGAAGGTCTTCAGGCGCTGCACCGCGCCGGGGTAGTCGCCGAGGCGGCCGAGGCTGTCGCCCAGCCAGAACGTGCCCTCCCACGCGACCGTGCGCGGCGCGTTCTGGTTCAGCAGGCCCACCCAAGTGTCGCGCGCCTCGCCATAGCGTTTGAGGCCGTAGAGGGCGAGCGCGCGGCCGTGGCGGGCGTAGGGAATCAGCACGGGCGGGGCGCCGGACTTCAGCACGGTGTCGAAGGCTGCGAGCGCACGATCCGGCTTGCTCAGCTCGAGCGAGACCCAGCCCAGCTCGTGGCTCGCGTAGAGACCGAGCTCGCCGCGCGGGTCGTCCTGGCTGACCTGGACCATCAAGCGCTCGGCGTCGGCGGGCTTGTTCAGCCGCAGCAGCGTCTCGCCGAGCCAGTAGCGCGCCTCGCGGATCTGGGCGCGCTCGGTCGCCTCCTGGACGGCCTTCTGAAGAACTTCGCGCGCCGGCTCGAACTCGCCGCGCTGGTAGCGCGCGCGCCCGCACTCGATCAGCTCCGAGGCCACCCCGAACACGCTGCCGACCGGGTTGCAGGCCATGAACCGCGGCGGCGGCAGCGGCGCCACAGGCCGGTCGCCGAGATGGCCGACCATCGGCGCGGGCGGCAGCTCCGGCATGCCCTGCGGGATCGGCGGCAGCGCCACCGCGGGCACCGGCACCGGCGGCTTCTCGAGCGGTGGCACCGCCAGCGTGAGCAGCCCGGTCACGTCGGGGGCCGGAAGCGTCAGCGTGATCTCGGCGAGCGCAGGGGCCGGCACGGCGACCGCGAGGATCGAGGCCAGGGCCAGCACGCGTGCGCGGATCATGGCTTCGTCCCCTTCTGCGGGCTCGAGCCGCCGGACTTCGGCGTCGCCTTCGGCGCGGGTGCGCCGGCGTCCGACTTGCCGCTAGCCGCTACGGCGGCGAGCCGCTCCTTGGCCCACGACGACAGCGTCTTGTCCGGGCTCTTGGCCGCCTCCTCGTAGAATTTGGCCGCCTGCGACCACTGCCGCTGATCCTCGTGGGCCAGGCCCGTGCCCGCGAGCGCACGATAGCGAAGGGTGGGCTCGGTGGAAGAAGCGTCCGTCGCGGATTTGAAGGCGGAGATGGCGGCCGCGTGATGCTTCTGCTTCAGCTCGCTCTCGCCCAGCAGCACGAAGGCCTCACCGCGGACCGCGCCCTCCGGGCTGCGGGAGGCCGCGCGGGCTAGCGTGGAGGCGTCCTTGAACGCGTTCTTGGAGAACGCGCTGTGGGCCATCTCGAGCGAGACGCGGCCGCTCAGCGGATGATCGGGGAACTCCTTGCGCAGGCGCGCCCACGCCGCGTCGGCCTCCTTGGGACGGCCGAGCTTGGTCGCGACGACTCCCGCGTCGTACAAGCTCTCCGCGGTCGCGGGCTGCGTGACCAGCGACTTGTACTCCTCGGCCAGCTCACCCTTCTTGCCCTGGCGCACGAGCGAGTCGGTCACGTTGCGCCGGGCGGCGGCGGCCAGCTCGTGCTGCGGATACTCCTTGGCGAAGGCGCGCAACTCGGCGGCGCCCTCGTCGGTCTGGCCGCTCGCGATGAGAGCCTGACCGAGGGTGTAGCGCGCGTCGGGCAGCAGGCGGTTGTCCGGGTACTTGTTGATGAACCCCCGCAGGAGCGTGACCGCCTCGTCGGCGTGCTTCAGCTCCAGCTCGGTGCGCCCCAGGTAGAAGGTGGCCGACGGAACGCTCGCGTGGTCGGGATAGTTCGAAACCAGCCGGCGGAACTCGGTGGCCGCCTGCTCGCGGCGCTTCAGCTCGAGATTGACCCAGGCGAGCCCGTACACCGCGTCGGGCGCGCTGGGTGATTTCGGATCATCGGCGAGGATCTTGTCGTAGATCGCGCGGGCTTCCGGATAGCGCTTCATCCGGAAGAGAGTCTCGCCTTCCCAGAAGCGAGCCTCGTCGGGCCGGCCGGGCGCCGGGGAGAGGGTTTGAGCTTTGCGGAAGCTCGCCAGCGCCGGCTCGAGCTGATTCTGGGCGAGGCGCACCTTGCCGAGCAGCAGGGTCGCGTCGGGCACCCGGCTGTCGGACGGGAAGCGCTCCACGAGGCGCTCCAGCATGCGGCGCGACTGCGGGTACAGCCCATCCTGGAACGCGCGATCGCCGACCGTCCACAACCGCTCCGCCTCGCTCACCGCGAGCGCGTAGGGAGGCGACGCGAGCATCGCGCCGAGCGCCGTCACGGCCAGATAGACGCGTAGCGAAGTGCCCATCATGGCTATACTGCCACGCTACCACGAAAGGCGAGCGCCTACCGCATCCCAAGACCGAGAATCGAGGCCGCGACGGCGAGAGTGCGGGCCTCGTCGAAGCGCAGGCCGTCCTCGCTGCCCTCCCAGAGATCGAGGGTGACCGGGCCCTGCGCGGTGTGTAGCGTGAGACGGCCACCGCCGTCGGGCAGGCGCAGTCCCCGGGACCCGAATCGCGGATTGTCGTCGGCCTGCGCGAAGAGAGTGTGGCCGTCGAGGTTGATCCGGGGAGCCGGCCGCGCGGTAGCCGCCTCCGGACTGGAGGCGAGCACGCGGCCGCTCGGATCTCGCAGCACCAGCCCGCCAAGGCTGAAGTCGGAGCGGAGATCTTCGAGCAGGCTCCGGGTCTGGCGTCCGCTCTGCGCCCGCTCGACGAACCGGTTCAGGATGCCGAGCTCCCGATCGGCACGGTCCGCCACGTCGGACAGGCGCTCTCGCCGTCGGCCGAAGGCGGCCGCGATGAGCCCGCAGCCGGCCAGCGCGCAGAAGGCGACCAGATCATCGGATTTGTTGATAGCGAGCGTGAGATACGGCTCGGTCAGAAAGAAGTTGAGGCTCATCGCCGACACCAGCGCGGTGACGAGGGCCGGGCCACGGCCCCCCAACTCGGCCACGACGATCGTGAACGCCATGAAGACGAACGCCAGGTTCGACGCTGACACCACGGTGCGGAGCGGGATGAGCGCCATCCCCAGCACCATAGAGCCCAGGGCCCCGGTGACCGCCCAGACCCGAATGTCGTCGGCTCGGTTCATGACTCTCCTCCGTCTCGCGGCGGCCAGGGCCGGATGCGAGCACTCCTAGTTTGTCCGCGGCGACGCCTCCAGACGCCGACTCAGCTCCATGCCGTCTCTCCTCATGATGCAGCTCCGGATCGGTACATCCCGGCCATTGTCGGGTGGCAGGACGATGCTCTCGCCGAGCCCGGCCGCCGTCCAGTCGGGCGCGCGGCAAGCCGGCGGCGCTACCGGCCGTCGAGCGCGAGGTTCAGGGCCAGTACGTTCACCCGCGGCTCTCCGAGGAAGCCGAGCTGACGACCCTCGGTATGGCGCTCGACGAGGGCTCGCACCGCATCGGGAGAGAGCTTGCGCTCGCGCGCCACGCGCGGCACCTGGTAGAGCGCGGCGCCCGGGCTGATGTGCGGGTCGAG
>DATFWA010000202.1:0-3020 GCA_035259825.1 Candidatus Methylomirabilota bacterium
GGCGAAGGACAAGGCGACGCAGCGCCGAGAGCTGCCCGATACCGACATCATCTTCGGCCGCGCGCAGCCGGAGCTGTTCTCGCTGGCCACCCGGCTCGTGTACTACCACTCGATCGGAGCGGGGGTGGACAGCATCCTCACCACCGAGCTGATCAACCACCCGTCGCCGCTGGCCAGCGAGAAGGGCGAGGTCGGCATCCACCTCGCCGAGCACGCCTTCGCGCTGCTGCTGGCGATCACGCGCGGGCTGCACACCGCGATCCGCACGCCGGACTACGAGCTACGCGAGCCGATTCGCGTGCACCAGCGCGAGCTGTACGAGCAGACCATGGGCGTCGTGGGCTTCGGCGGCACCGGCCGCGCGGTGGCGCGGCGCGCGGTGGGCTTCGGCATGCGCGTGCTCGGGGTAGATATTGAACCGGTCGATCCCGAGGCGGGCGTGGAGGCGATCTGGCCGGCGGACCGCCTCGCCGACCTGCTCGCCGCCTCCGACGTGGTGGTGATCGGCCTGCCGCTCACCAAGGCCACGCACCACCTGTTCACCCGCGAGCGCTTCCTGCAGATGAAGCGCACCGCGATCCTCATCAACGTCACCCGCGGCGAAATCGTCCGCGGCGCCGACGTGCTGGCCGCGCTGGACGAGGGCCTCATCTGGGCGGTCGGCCTCGACGTCACCGACCCGGAGCCCCTGCCCAAGGGCCACCCGTTGTGGACCCACCCGCGCGCCGTCATCACCCCGCACACCGCTGGCGGCTCCCCTCGCCGCGCCGCCCGCGTCATCGACACCTTCTGCGAAAACCTGAAGCGGATGCGCGCCGGCCGCCCGCTCCTCGCCCTGATCGACAAACAAAAAGGCTACTGACGCCGGCGAGGCGAAGAACGAAGCCGCGCGAACCATCACGCAGTATCGCGAAGGCCGGCGGGGCGGCAGGGGCGGGGCGGGTGACCCGTTCCTCCGGCGGAAGCCAGGAGCCTCCCGTCAAGGATTGGGAACTGCTACCGCAACAAGGCGACGACACGCGTCGTGGTCAGAGCCCCACCCCCGCCACCCACCGCCCCTCGCGGCACCGCGCCTCAAATCACGATCGACGCGATCTCCACCGAAGACCGCAACCCTTCGACGACCACGATCCCCGACTCGGTGACGTGGTGCCGCCGCTTGTCCTGGTCCAGGTCGTACCCGATCGTCATGCCCTCGGGAATGCGCACGTTCTTGTCGAGGATCGCGCGGCGAATCTTCGCGCGCCGCCCGATGTCGCAGTTGTCGAGGATCACCGAGTCCTCGACCACCGCGCCGGTGTGCACGCGCACGTGCCGACCCAGCACCGAGTTGCGCACCATGCCGCCGGACAGGATGCACCCGCCCGACACGGTGGAGTCGATGGCCTGCCCACGCCGGCCATCGTCGTCGAAGGTGAACTTGGCGGGGGGATCGGCGTAGCTGGCGGTGCGCAGTGGCCACTTGCGGTTGTAGAGGTTGAGGGCCGGGCTCACCGCGCGCAGGTCCATGTGGGCCTCGTAGTACGCGTCGAGGGTCCCCACGTCGCGCCAGTATGCGGCCGCGTCTGGCGATTCGCCCGGGATGTGATTCGTCTGGAAATCGTAGGCGTACATGTCGACGCGATGGATCAGCGACGGGAGGATGTCCCGCCCGAAGTCGTGGGCACTCTGATCGCGGAGCGCGTCGGCGTGTAGCTCCCGCAGCAGCGTGCGGGTGGAGAAGATGTAGTTGCCCATCGAGGCGAAGACCTTGTCCGGGTGGCCGGGAATGGTGGGCGCGTCGTCTCGCTTCTCGTGGAAGGCGATGACGCGCCCGTCCCGCGCGGTCTCGATGACCCCGAACTCGGTCGCGAAGCGGCGGTCCACCGGGATCGCGGCCACCGTGATCTCGGCGCGCTTCTGCTCGTGGAACTCGATCATGCTCGAGATGTTCATCCGGTAGATGTGATCGGCGCCGAAGATCGCGACCAGGTGCGGATCGGACTGCTCGATGAGGTTGGCGTTCTGGTAGATCGCGTCCGCGGTGCCGCGGTACCAGCTCTCGCCGGCCGAGCGCATCTGGGCCGGCACCGGGATGATGAACTGGTCCTTCAGCAGTCCGCCGAACTGCCAGCCGTCCGAGAGATGCTGCAGAAGCGACTGGCTCTTGAACTGGGTCAGGACGTAGATCGAGTGGATGCCCGAGTTGATGAAGTTGCTGAGGACGAAGTCGACGATGCGGTACTTTCCGCCGAAGGGCACCGCCGGCTTGGCGCGCTCCTTGGTCAGCGGAAAGAGACGCGTGCCCTTCCCGCCGGCCAGCACGATCCCGAGGACTCGGAGTCTCATGGCGCCGCCGCTCGCGTTAGCCTATCACCACCGCGGACCGCGCGATGGATCCACGGGGTGATCGCTGAGCGGCGACGGCGCCTCGATCCTCAGGCGCCGGCCCCCATCGCGCGATTCACCGCGCTGACCACCGCGCGCAGCGAGGCAGTCACGATGTTGCCGTGGATGCCCACGCCCCACCGGGGCCGGCCGTCTCCCAGCTTGGCCTCGACGTAGGCCACCGCGGAGGCGTCGGCGCCCCCGCCCATGGCGTGCTCGTTGTAGTCCAGCACGGCCACCGGGATGTTGCCGTCACGCCGCAGCGCATCCACGAACGCGGCGATGGGACCGTTGCCCGCTCCCTTGGCGAGGCGCTCCACGCCCGAGATGCGCAGGGGCGCCTCGATGGTGGTCTCGCCCGACTCGCCGGAAGTGGTGATCGTCGGGTGATGGGCGAGCTGCAGCGGCTGATCGGGCTTGAGATAGGTTCCCTCGAACGCGGACCAGATCTCCTCCGCGGTGATCTCGGTGCCGCTCTGCTCGACCATCTTCTGGATGACCGACGAGAACTCGATTTGGAGCCGGCGCGGCAGGTCGAGGCCGTGCTCGAACTTCATGATGTAGGCCACCCCGCCCTTGCCGGACTGGCTGTTGACCCGGATCACCGCCTCGTAGCTGCGGCCCACGTGGTGCGGGTCGATGGGCAGGTAGGG
>DATFWA010000203.1:0-9628 GCA_035259825.1 Candidatus Methylomirabilota bacterium
GCTGCTCCCGCTACCGCGGTCGACGCCGCCCGACACTGCTTCGACCGGGCCCTCGAGATCGCCCGCGAGCAGGAGGCGACATCGCTCGAGCTCCGGGGCGCCATGAGCCTGGCCCGCCTGCCCCTGGCGGACCGGGAGATCGCCGAGGCGCGCGCCCGACTCCAGGCCGTCTACGCGTCGTTCACGGAGGGATTCGAGACCCGCGATCTGGAAAACGCGAAAGCGCTCTTGAGCATGCCCGCGGGGCAGGCGAGCGCCTAGCGAGACGCGCGGCAGAGCGCGCAGCCGGCGACGGCCTGGCGCGAGCGATCCAGGCGGCTCATGGTCGCGGGGGCCAGGCCGGCTCGTGGTACCCCAGCGGCACCGACGGGCGGGCCCACCGCGCCGGCGTCTCGGACAGCTGGACGACCGGGGCCAGATGGCGCAGTCGTCCGGCGGGCGTGTCGCTCGTCGTGGACCAGCGCGCGATCTCCTCGGGCGCGAACTCCTTGGGTACGTCGGCGAGCCGGCTCTCCGGCACCTCGCCGCGGCCGACGATCCAGCGGCCGGTCTGCGCCAGCGAGATGCGCACGAGCCAGCTGCCGCCCTCGCGCGCCCGGCGCGCCAGCGCCACCATCGCGCCGAAGGCCATCAGATAGCCGGTGATGTAATCGATGGCGGAGACCGGATAGAACTGTGGGCCAGGCTCGGGACCGGGGAAGAGGTGGCCCTGGCGCTGGGTGATGCCGCTCACGGTCTGCACGACCGTGTCGAAGCCGCGGCGCGACGCCCACGGGCCGACGTGGCCGAAAGCGCACAGCGAGACGATCACGATGCCCGGTCGCAGGGCGGCCAGCGTCTTGGGCGAGAAGCCGCGTGCGGCGAGCGCGCCCGGCCGGTAGCCTTGCGAGAAGACGTCGGCCTCCTGCACCAGCCCGCGCATGGTCTCGACGTCCTTCGGCTCGCGCAGGTCGAGATAGGCCGACAGCTTGCCGTGGCCGGTGTCGTACTCCTGGTACCCGAGGTTCGGCAGGTGCGCGGCGGTGATCTTCAGCACGTCGGCGCCATGCTCGGCGAGCGTGCGCGCGCAGGTCGGCCCGGCGAGCACCCGTGTGAGGTCCAGCACCCGGACGCCGGACAGGGGCCGATCGCCCTCGGGCAGCGCCTCCGGCGCGCTCCCGCCGATCTGCACGATCTCCAGCAGGGGCAGCGACGCGATCGCGGCCGCCTGCGGATGCCGGGCCCACTCCTCCATGCTCCGGACCATGCCGCCGGCGCCCTTCGCGGCGATGATCGCCTCTTCGAGCGCGAGGGCGTCCCAGCCGGCCGCTGCTCGGCGCACCGCTTCGCGATCCTCCGGCACGCCCAACACCTGCAGCGCGGCCGCGCGATGGTTCGGGAAGTTGCAGTGCAGGTAGCTCCAGCGTCCGTCGCGGGCCGGGTAGACGCCCATGATCGTGTTGCGATCCGTCGACATCGCCGCGCCATCCATCTGGAGGTAGTGCCCGCTGCGGAGTGAGGCGGTCGCCTGACGGGTGTCGACCGCGATCTGCTGGCGCCGGCCGGTGCGCAACGCCCACAATTCGGAGACGGCCAGGCCGACCGCCGCGAGGGCGCCCGCGCCCGTCTCGCCGATGCGGAACGAGGTCGGCAGGATCGGATCGGCGCCGCCGGTGACCTCGACCGAGCGGGCGAGATCCGGAGGCAAGCCGGCGACCGGCAGGATGGTGCGCAGGGCCTCGTGGCTCATCGTCCGGGTCGTCTCCCGTGCGAAGTGTACAGCGGAGGGCGGCCCGCACGCTGCGCGGACTTCGAAGGGGGAGAGACAGCTCCCGGTCGCGGCCGGGCGGGCCGGGCGGCGCGCCGGGACGACTCGTCGTCGCGGCCGGAGCGCCGCCTCGGTCGATGAGGCGTCTAGAGAGAGCGGAGGAAGTTCAGCACGTCCTGCTTCTGCTGCTCGCTGAGCCGGTTGTAGGCCGCGACGACGCCGTTCGCCTCGGAAGCGCGGAACCTCGCGTTGCCCGCGCTCGCGTGTGCCTGGATCGCCTCCAGCAGGTCGTTGGTGCGCCCGTCGTGGAGGAAGAAGAGGCGCTGCCCGAGCCCCCAGAGCGGCGCGGTCCGGAACTCGTCGGGTCCGGCCTGCACCTGCGGGATGTCGTCGGCCAGGCCCGGGCCCATGCCGTGCAGCAGCAGGTCCGAGTAGAGGTTCACCGGTTGGTTGCGGAGGGCCGCCACCGCCGAGTTGCCGGTCCGCATCGTCGGAGTGTGGCAGAGCGCGCAGCCCACGCTCTGGAACAGGTTCTTCCCGCTGGCGATCGACGCGGCGGTGCCCGGCCGGCTCGTCGAGGGGGTCGGCGGGGCCAGGAAGCGCATGAAGTGTGAGAACTTCTCGATCGCGCTCATGCCCTCGATGGCGGTCGCCGCGTCGGCGCCCGTCACGTCGTTGGGTGTCGACGCGAACTGGCAGTTCGCCGTCTCGTCGCGCTCGGTCTGGAACAGCTCGTTGCTGATGCCCATCTCGACGTTGTAGGCCTCGCCGGAGAACATGAGCAGCGACTTGTTCTGGGCCTTCCAGCCGAAGCGGGCGATGGTGCCATCGTTGCCATTGAGGTTGGTGGTGCCGTTCAGCGGGAACCGGTGAGGTCGCCCGCGGATGCCGAGCGTGCCCTTCTGGCCGGCGGCCGCGGCCTGGTTGGCCACGATCGCGCTGTCCGGGATCTGCTCGATGAGCCCCGCGCCGAAGACGGGGGTGGGAATGCGGAAGACCAGGTTGTTGGCCCGGGCCTGCGCCGCGAAGTCTTCCTGGCGGATGGTGCAGCCGGACGCATTCCCGGAGGGGTCGACCCGCCCGCTGACGACGAAGAGGGCGTGCACGCCGCCGTCACGCGTGCCGTCCGCGTTGAACTTGAAACGGGCCTCGCGCACCGGTCCGTCCGACTTGATGAAGAAGGGGACCGTATTGCGGGCGCCCATCGCGGTCGCCATCGCGACCTGGGGATTCACCGGCGGGCTCGTGCCCCCGACGCCGCCTTGGATGTGGCAGCCGCCGCAGCTGTTCAGGTTGAAGCGCGGGCCCAGGCCGTCGCCCACGCCCTCCTCCTCGAGGAAATCCGCGCGTCCCGCCTCGAACGAGGCCATCTGTGACCGGGTCAGACCCGGCAGCGGGCCGCCCGCCGCGTCCGGCCCTCCGCGGGGACCGGGGTCGCGCGCGCGGAGCGCGAGCTGCGCGCGAGGCGCGCTCACCACGCTCGCCAGGAGGCCAAGGAGTACGGCGAGAGCTATCAGAGTCAGCCGCGTCTTCGTCATGTGCGCCTCCTGATTCCGGAGAAGCGAGGCGATACGTCGAGCGCACTCGATGGCGCAGCCGCCGGATCGAGCGCCCGTGTCCCGCGGAATCTAGGGCAGGGCGAAGAAGTCGGTCAATGTGACTTCTATGGCACGGAGTGGAACACGCGGTCGTCGCGCGATCGCGCGTCCGGCGGTCGAGACGGAGCGGAGGGCGGAGCTAGCCGCGCTCGGTGGGTCGCCCGCGCGGGGCGGGGACGACCTCGGCGATCTCGAGTTCGCGCAGGAGGCGGAGGAGCGAGGTGCGCTCGATCTGGAGCGCGGCGGCGGCGCGACTGCGATTGCCCGAGTAGTGGGCGAGGGCGTCGAGCACCACCTTGCGCTTGAACTCGATCATCGCTTCGTGAAGCGGAACGGGGGGGCCTGAGTCCATGACCGCCGAGACGCCCCGCAATTTTCATACCTTGGCGTCGCGGAAGAACTTTCCTCGTCAAAAAGCGCCGATCGGGGAGTTCCTCGCGCGCATTCTGCTTCACAGGATGTGGAATTTACACGGGTCCCGACGAAGATTTACACGATGATCGCGTTTCTTACACGGGGCCGGCGCGGAAACTGTCTCTCAACGGTCGCAGTAGAAGACCTTAGCGCGGGGGGAAACCGGCCGCGCCCGCCGTGATAGAGTCGGCGCGGCGACGACCCATGATCGACCGCTTCCTGCCTGGTCTTCGGCCGCTGCTGGGCTACCGCCGGGAGTGGCTTCGCTCCGATGTGGTGGCCGGCGTCTCGGTGGCGGCGGTGGCGATACCGACCGCGATCGCCTATTCGCAGCTCATCGGCTTCAAGCCGATCGTCGGGCTGTACGCGGCCATCCTGCCGCTGGTGGCCTACGCGCTGTTCGGAACCTCGCGGCAGCTCATCGTCAATCCGGACGCGGCCACGTGCGCGGTGTTCGCGGCGACCGTGCTCCCGCTCGCGGGTGGGGATCCCGACGCGCTCGTGTCCTTGTCGATGGTTCTGTCGGTGTTCACCGGTCTCTTCTGCATCGCGGCAGGGCTCTTCCGGCTGGGTTTCGTCGCCGACTTCCTCGGCAAGCCGATCCTCGTCGGCTACCTCAACGGCGTGGCCATCAGCATCTTCCTCGGCCAGATCGGCAAGATCTTCGGCTTCCCCCTGCACGCGCGCGGGATCGTACCTCGCCTCGTCGAGCTGGCGCAGCAGCTGCCGCAGACGCATCTGCCGACGCTCGCGGTCGGATTGGTCACCCTCGCGGTGATGGTGGGCAGCAAGCGCCTGTCGCCGCGCGCCCCGGCCCCGCTGCTGGCCGTGGTCGCCGCGGTGGCCCTCGTCTACGTCCTGGACCTCGAGCGCCACGGGGTGGCGGTGGTGGGCTCGCTGCCCGCCGGGCTGCCGTCCCTGCACTGGCCGCGGTTCGATCCGGCCCTCCTCAAGCCGCTGCTCGCCGGGGCGCTCGGCGTCGCCCTGATGAGCTTCAGCAGCAGCATGGTGACGGCACGCAGCTTTGCGGCGCGGAACCGCTATGACCTCGACCCCGACCAGGAGTTCATCGCGCTGGGAGCCTGTCAGGTCGCGGCCGGGCTCTCCCAGGGATTCGCGGTCAGCGGCGCCGACTCGCGGACCGCGGTCAACGACGCGACCGGCGGCAAGACCCAGATGGTCGGTCTCGTAGCGGCGGCGACGATGACCGCGGTGCTCCTCTTCCTGACCGGTCCGCTGCGCTACCTTCCGGTGGCCGCGCTGGGGGCGGTGCTGGTCGTCGCCGCGATCGGGCTCTTCGATGCGGCGGCACTGTACCGGATGTGGCGGGTGAGCCGGTCGGAGTGCGGGCTCGCGCTCTTCACCATGATCGGAGTGATCTGGCTGGACGTGCTAGACGGCATCCTGGTCGCGGTGGGACTCGCGCTCCTCCTGCTGATCAAGCGCGCCTCGCGGCCGCCGGACTCGGTGCTGGGCCGCGTGCCGGGAATGCGGGGCTGGTACCCGCTGAGCGAGCACCCGGACGCGGCCACCCATCCCGGCCTCGTGGTCTACCGATTCGGCGCCGGGATCGTGTTCTTCAATGCGGGGTACTTCAAGCGGCGGGCGCTGGAGGTCGTCGCGAGCCATCCGGGGACCGAATGGCTGATCCTGGACGGGAGCACGGTCACTCTCCTCGACCTGACCGGCACCGAGATGCTCGACACGCTGACCGGCGAGCTGGCGGCCCGGGGCGTCCACCTCGGCCTCGCGAACGTCCACCGTGACGTGCACACCCGGCTGGACCGCGCCGGGGTGCTGGATCACATCGGCACCGCCTCCGTGTTCCCGACCCTCAACAGCGCGACGGACGCCTTCCTCGCCGGCAAGCGGCCCTGAGCCGCGGCGCGCGGGCGTCTACTTGTCGGCGACCAGCTGGCGCTTCGCGGCGGCCAGGTCCTTCCGCTTGGCGTCGCTGATCGTCGGGTAGGTGAGGTCTAGCGAGGACAAGGCATCGATCACCGCCGCCGCGACGACCACCCGCGTGAACCACTTGTTGTCGGCGGGCACCACGTACCACGGCGCCCGCTTGGTCGCGGTGTTGCGGATCATGTCCTCGTAGGCGTCCATGTACTCGTCCCAGTGCTCGCGCTCCTTGGCGTCGTTCGCCGAGAACTTCCAGTTCTTCTCCGGCTCCTCGATGCGGCTGAGGAACCGCTTCCGCTGCTCCTTGTTCGAGACGTGCAGGAAGAACTTGCGGACCAGCACACCGTTGCGAGTCAGGTACCGCTCGAAGGCGCGGATGTCCTGGAAGCGCTCGTCCCAGATGTCCTTGGTGACCAGCTCGGCGGGCAGCCGCTGCGAGGCCAGGAATTCGGGGTGCACCCGGACCACCAGCGTCTCCTCGTAGTAGCTGCGGTTGAAGATCCCGATGCGCCCGCGCTCCGGGAGGCACTTCATGCAGCGCCACATGTAGTCGTGGTCGAGATCTTCCGACGACGGCGACTTGAACGAGTAGACCTGGCAGCCCTGCGGGTTGATGCCCGACATCACGTGCTTGATCGCACCGTCCTTGCCCGCCGCGTCCATGGCCTGGAAGATCAGCAGCACCGCCCAGCGGTCCTGGGCGTAGAGCATGTCCTGCAGGTCGGCGAGGAGACTGATCCCGGTGGCGAGGGCTTCCTTGGCGCGGGGCTTGTCCTCGGAGGTGAAATCGAGCGTGTCGCCGGGGTCGATATCCTTCAGGCGGAAGCCGTCGTCGGTCACCCGGAACGGCTTGGCGAACTTGCGCGCGATCTTGATCATCCGCTTCATCTCTTTCTTGTTCACGCGGTCACCTCGTCTTTCATGTGTCGGGTTGGCGCTTGGCCGATTCCGGGCCCAGCGCGGGGGCTTCGAGCCTGATGAGGGAGTGGAACACGTAGGTGACTGCCCAGCCCAGGAGGCAGCCGGTCACCACCGCGAGGACCCGATTCACCGCGCCGTCCCCGGATGCGCGCCCTCGCGCTGGATCAGAACGATGCTCATGGCGGCCAGGGTCGAGCGCGCGGCCACGTTCAGGCCGAGGCGATCGCACGCGTAGAGGGATACCGCCGCGCCGATCACCATGTTCCACGGGGCGGGGACGAGCAGCAGCAGGATCGGAATGCCCACCGTGGCGCCCACACAGTTGGCCTTGATGCGGGTCAGGGCCAGATCCAGGGCGTCTTTGCCCTCGGGAGAGAGCACCACCATCAAGGAGACCAGGCTCCACGGGTAGTCGATCCAGTGGCCGAGGAAGTGGCTGAGCACGGTACACAGCAGGATGCCGGAGACACTTTTCCCGATGAACGCGAGGAGGTTCTGGCTGCGCAGCTGAGAGCGTCATGTCGCCCGGTTCTGGGTAAAACCGGGTGGCATTCTAGCACTACGCCCGCCTACGGGTGATCCGCATCTCGGTCAGCGCCGCGCACCCGAGCGGGGAGATTCGGGCCCAGCTGAAGCCATAGCGCGGCGGCGCGGGAAGCGGCTATGATCGGCCGCGATGGCCGATCGAGACGCGGCGTTCGTCGGGACGATCCCGGAGCACTACGACCGCCACCTGGGTCCGCTGCTGTTCCACGACATGGCCGATGAGATGGCCGCGCGCCTGGACGTGCCGGCGGGCGCACGGGTGCTCGAGACCGCGTGCGGCACCGGCATCGTCACGCGACGTCTCCTGGGCCGGCTGGGCGAGCGCGGCCATCTCGTCGCCACCGATCTCAACGCGCCCATGCTCGCCCACGCCGCGAGCCGCCTGCCCGCGTCGGACCGGCTCGAATGGCGTCAGGCCGATGCCACGAGCTTGCCGTTCGACGAGCGCTCCTTCGACGCGCTCGTCTGCCAGTTCGGCTGGATGTTCTTCCCAGACAAAGCCGCGGGAGCCCGCGCCGCCTTCCGCGTGCTGCGGCCGGGAGCGCGGCTGCTCCTGAGCGTGTGGGACCGGTTGGACGACAATCCGGTGCCTCGAATCACCCACGAGACGATCGCGACGTTTTTTTCCTCGAACCCGCCGCAGTTCTACACCGTGCCGTTCACCCTGCACGACCCGGCGCTCGTCGAGCGATTCCTGCGCGACGCCGGATTCGACGAGATCCGCTGGCAGCGCGTGGAGCGGGTGGGAGAGAGCCCGTCGGCGCGCGAGGCGGCGACCGGCCTGATCGAGGGCAATCCGGTCTATCAGGACATCATGGATCGATGGCCCGAGGCGCTCACGGACATCGAAGCCACGATCGCGGCGCGGCTCAGGGCCGCGCTCGGCGACGAGCCACTGCGCGCGCCGCTGCGGGCCGTCTTCTTCTCGGCGCGCCGGCCGGCTCGCTGATCCGGCCGGGAGGGCGCCCGACCGGCGTCTAGCCGGCCATCGTCAGGGCCACCCACACCGCGGCGCCGATGATCACGAGCAGCAGCGCGCGCCCGCTGCCGTTGCCCGGCACACGTACCGGCTTCGGACCCGGCTCGATGCGGCGACGTAGGCCAGCGCCCGGATCGAGCCGTGCCCGTGCCTCCTTGAAGTCCGGCTTGAGGTCCAGCGCGCGCTGGTACATCACGTGGGCCTCCTCGGCGCGCCCCTGACGCTCGCGGGCGAGCCCGAGATAGTACGCGGCGGTGTGGTCGGTAGGCGACTGGCCCAGCACCTCCGCGAACACCGACTCGGCGTGACCGAGATCGCCCGTTCGCAGGAGGCAGACTCCAAACAGGAAGAGCGCCCAGGGCTCGCTCGGATGGCGCGCGAGCACGCCGTCGAGGACTCGCCGGGCCTCGTTCGGCCTGCCGTACTCGAGCAGCGACCAGGCACGCTCGGTCTCCACCTGGAAGTCGGCGGTCACATGCTCGGCCTGCCGACGACGCTCCTTCTCCCTCTTCTGCTGCTCCAGCCACGCTTCGGCCATCATGTCGCGCTGGTTGTCTGTATCGAAAGCGGCGCCGAAGGAAACATCGCGCACCTCCCGGAACGTGAACGTCGCCCCGGGCAAACCGAGGGGCATCGCGCGTGCCACCGCGGATTTGCTTCGAGATCAAGCGGTTGATGGAGACGCCGGCCGCGCGAGCGGCGGCATCCTGCCCGACGAGCGGAGTTCTGTCCCCGGCGACGAGACGTGACGCGGGAAGCGTGTGGCTACCGCCGGGCGCTCAGTTCTCGAAGATCTGGTCGGGCCGGACCGTCACCGCGTCCTGCCGCCACCAGCTATCTGACGCAGCGCCATCCGCCGAAACGACCTGCCGCGTCACGGCGGCGTCGTCGTAACCGAGGTCTTTGGTCGCCGCGAAGCTTCCGGCGATCAGCAGGGTACCAAGCACGATAGTCGCACGCCCCATCATGGCTGCACCTCCTGGCTGAGCTACCGGAGGAAAGAGGCAACGGTCGTGCCGAGGGCGAAGTCCCGGCGTGGAAGGCGCGATGGCGTCTGCCGCGCCAGTGCGGCCCACCGGGGCGGGGAAGAACTACCGGGTAAGGCCGCCGACGCGCTACTTCGTCAGCGCCTCGCGCATCCGGCCGAGCGCGGTTCCGTAGACGTGATCCGGCCGCAGCACCATCGCCACACGCTTGTCCTGATCGGCGATGCGATCGTACTCGGCCCAGTCGCGGCTGCGCCGGCGGGTGGTGGCGCTGTAGATGTGGCGGCGCGCCATCCGGAGCGTCTCCGGATCGGTATTGCCCGAGTGGGTCAGTTCGGCCTTGCCCTCGAAGACCAGGAATCCCGACCACCAGTCCGCGTGCGAGATCAGTACCGAGCAGCGCGGATCCCGCAGCAGGTTCTTGAACTTCATGCGGGTCTCGGTGATCGAGATGCCCACGCCGCCGTCGCGCGGATAGACCGTGACGATGCTGAGCTGCGGCATGCCGTTGCGCCGGAACGAGGTCAGGACG
>DATFWA010000204.1:0-12240 GCA_035259825.1 Candidatus Methylomirabilota bacterium
CGCGGTGCCCGAGCACCTCACTGTGGCCCAGGCCGTGGACCAGATCCGCAAGTCACCGGTCGCCGAGACCGCGCCGACGCTCTACGTGGTCGACGACCACGAGCACCTGGTCGGGAGCCTGCCCTGGCGCCGGCTGGTCACCGCCGATCCGGGCGCGCCGGTGCGGCTGCTCCGTCAGGAGGAGTCGGTGAGCGTGACGCCGGACACGGACCAGGAGGAAGTCGCGCGGCTCGTCGCCAAGTACAACCTGGTGGCCATTCCAGTGGTGAACGCCGACCACCGCCTGCTGGGTGTGATCACGGTCGACGACGTCATCGATGTCATCCGCGAGGAGGCCACCGAGGACATCCAGCGCCTCGGCGGCGCCGCGGGCGACGAGACCGTGCTGGACTCCGCCCGCACCGTGTTCCCCAAGCGGCTCGTCTGGCTGCTGATCAACCTGGCTACCGCCATCCTGGCCGCCTCGGTCATCGGCATTTTCGAGGGATCCATCCGCGAACTGGCCCTGCTCGCCGTGTTCATGCCGATCGTGGCCTCCATGGGAGGGATCGGCACCACCCAGACCGCCACCGTGGTGGTCCGCGGCCTGGCCCTCGGGGACATGACCGGCGGGCACGTCTGGCGGGTGTTGCGGAAGGAGACCACCCTGGCCCTCACGATCGGGCTGGCCACGGGCCTCGTCATGGCCGTGATCGCCTTCCTTTGGAAGGGGCAGGCCCTCCTGGCTGCGATCATCGCGGTGGCCATGACCCTCAACATGGTGGTGGCCGCGGTGGTGGGAGTGGTGATCCCGCTCCTGCTCAAGAGCTTCCGGGTCGATCCGGCGATCGCCTCCAGCGTCATCATCACCACGTTCACCGACGTCTTCGGCTTCTTCTCGTTCCTCGGGCTGGCCACGCTCCTGATCCGCTTCCTCCTGTAATTGGGGGGTAAGAATTACTCGTGGTCGTGTAAAAAACGGGGAGGCACTTTGCCCTCCGAGGCGAGCCCAAAACGTACCGTGCGCCAGACCCTTGCGAAATCATGCATTCCCGGTTACCTTTCGAACCTCCGGCCTGACGCACGCTGGCATGCGGGTTGCCTAAGACGACGCCGGGGAAGTGGCTCTGAATCGGGGCCGCTTCCAGCTCTCGGCGTGGACCGCTCCCAGTCTCACAGTGTTTTTGCTACGGGTGCACCGAGGGTCAAGACGAACACTTATGAACCTGGGCGCCCCTGTTGAGGCGTTCAAGGAGGTTTCAGGACCGTGACGCTCGAGTCCACATCGCGTGCCATCCGGCGCGCGGAGCCGGCGGAGTCTCGTCCCCGGCTGGAGGTCAGAGGGAAGTTCTTTTTCGCTGGTGAGGACAAGGTACCGCTTCGGGGCGTCGTGTACGGCCCCTTCGCTCCGGACGAGTATGGCTTCCAGTATCCCGCCCCCGACGTCGTCGAGCGGGACTTCTCACTGATCGTCGAGCTGGGCGCCAACTGCGTCCGGCTCTTCACGCCCCCCCCGCGATGGCTCCTGGACATGGCGGCGGATCGCGGCCTCTGGGTGCTCGTCGGAATCCCGTGGGCGCAGCACGTCTGCTTCCTCGACTCCGAGGAAATCACCGACACGGTCCGGCGCGCCGTGACCGACGTGGTGGTCGCCTGCCAGGGACATCCCGCGGTGGGCGCCTTTCTGGTCGGCAACGAGATCCCTCCGGACATCGTCCGCTGGTACGGACCGCAGCGGATCACCGGTTTCCTGCGCGAGCTGGTGTCGCTCATCAAGCGGATCGAGCCGCTCACGCCGGTCGGCTACGCGAACTTCCCGTCGACCGAGTACCTCGAGACCGACTTCACCGATTTCCTCGCCTTCAACGTGTACCTGCACTCGGAGCCCGAGTTCCGGAAGTACCTCTCGCGGCTTCACACGCTGGCCGGTGACCGGCCCCTGGTACTCACCGAATTCGGCATCGACTCTATCCGTGAAGGCGAGATGGTGCAGGCAGCCACCGTGTCCTGGCAGGTGCGCGCGGCCCTCGAGATGGGCGCGGCCGGCACGGTGGTCTTCTCGTACACCGACGAGTGGTACACCGGCGGCTTCGACATCGCGAACTGGGCCTTCGGGCTCGTGGACCGCGAGCGACGGAAGAAGCCCGCGTTCCACGCCGTGCAACGCTGGTACGCGTCGGCCGGACTGCCCGCGCTTCCCGAGTATCCCAAGGTCTCGGTAGTCATCTGCGCCTACAACGCAGAGCCGACCATGGAGGCCTGCCTCACCTCGCTGCAGAAGCTCCGATACCCCGCGTTCGAGGTCATCGTGGTGGACGACGGATCCACCGATCGCACCGGCGCCATTGCAGACCGCTTCGAGGGCATGCACGTCATCCACCAGGTGAACAAGGGCCTGAGCGCGGCGCGAAACGTGGGCATCAACGCCTCGCTCGGCGAGATCGTGGCCTTCACCGACTCCGACTGCGTGGTGGATCCGGACTGGCTGCACTACCTCGTGGCGACGTTCCTGCAGACCGGGCTTCCCGCGGTGGGCGGGCCAAACCTGCCTCCTCCGGAGGACTCGATGGTCGCCGCCTGCGTGGCCGCCTCGCCGGGCGGGCCGCTCCACGTGCTGCTGGACGACGTGGAGGCCGAGCACATCCCGGGCTGCAACATGGCGTTCCGGCGCGAGGTGCTCGAGGAGATCGGCGGCTTCGATCCGATCTACCGGTCGGCAGGCGACGACGTGGACGTGTGCTGGCGCCTCCAGGACCGCGGCTATCGCATCGGGTTCAGCCCGGCGGCCATGGTATGGCACTTCCGGCGCAACACCATGAAGGCGTACATCGGGCAGCAGAAGGGTTACGGCAAGGCGGAGGCGCTTCTCTACTTCCGCCATCCCCACCGCTTCAACGCGCTCGGGTACTCGCGCTGGCGGGGGCGGATCTACGGGGGAATCTCGGCGCTCTTCTCGTTGAGGCGTCCGGTGATCTACGGCGGCGTGTTCGGCCGCGGCCTCTTCCAGACGCTGTACCAGCCGCCATCCACCGTGCTCTCCTACCTGCCCTTCACGCTCGAGTGGAACCTGGTCGGCGCCTTGCTGCTGCTCTACGGGGCGTTACGCGGAGGTTGGTACTGGCTGGGCGCGGCGCCCATCGCCCTGTCGTTCGCCTGCTGTCTCGGGGCCGCGATGCGGGCGCGCGTCGACCCCCTGGCCGGCGGACTCCGGGGCCGTCTGCTGATCTCCGTCCTCACATACTTCGGCCCGCTCCTGCGCTCGCTCGAGCGCTATCGCTGGTGGGTGCGCGGTCTCACCGCGGCTCAGCCGTCGGCGTTGGAGCGGCCGTCGCAGTCACCGCCGTGGTCGTGGCGGGAGCGCGCCTTCTCGGCCGCCTTCTGGACCGAGGACGCGCTCGAGAAGGAGACGCTGCTGCACGGTATGATCGACGTGCTGGGCGCGCGGAAGTACTTCGTCCTGGTGGATCAGGGCTGGAGCGAGTGGGACCTGGAAGTGCATGGAGGCATCTGGTCGCGCGGCCGGATCAAGGTGTGCACGGAGAATCACGGCGGCGAGCGTCGGGTGCTGCGGGTGAAGTGCGCGCTCCATCCCTCCAAGGTCGCGCAGGGCGTGGTGGTGGGCGGGGCGGTCCTCGCCGGACTGGGCTTGCACCTCGGCCTTCCCGCGCTGACCGCAGCCGGAGTCGCCACCTGCGCAGTGGCCGGCGCCGCGCTCGTGCGTGAAGCGATCGCGCTGGGGCATACGCTGTACGACGCCCTCCAGGCGGTGGCCCGGCGCGTGAAGCTTCACTACGCTCCGCCGCTGGACGCGCGCTCGGTCGGGGCGAAGTGAGCCACTTCGTCCGTCGCATCTCCGCCTACCTGTGGCCGCACCGCGGGCCCATCATGTGGGCGCTGCTGCAGGTCTGCTTGATCAGCGGCTTCGAGCTGCTCAAGCCCTGGCCAGTCAAGCTGATCATCGACTCGGTGCTTGGCGGGCAGCCGCTGCCCGCCGGACTGGGCGCAACCTTCACGCCGGGCGGCTTGCTGCTCGTCGCCTGCCTCATGCTCGTGGTCATCTACGCCGCGGTCGGCGCGTTCACGGTGCTGTGCAACTACACCACGATCAGCATCGGCCAGCGGATGGTGCGCGATCTGCGCAGCGACCTCTACGCCCACCTCCACCGGCTTTCGATGGCGTTCCACAGCCGGGCCCAGGCCGGGGATCTCCTCTACCGGGTCACCGCGGACACGTTCGCGCTGCAGTCGCTGACCATGAACTGCCTGTTCCCGGCAGCCACCGCGCTGATCCTCCTGGTCGGCATGGCGGTGATCATGCTGCGCCTCGATTGGCAGCTCACCCTGCTCGCGCTGGCGGTGTGCCCATTCCTGCTCCTGACCATCGGCCGCCTGAACCGCCGCATCACGGTGGCCGCCAGCGACGTGCGCGAGCGCGAGAGCGAGGTCTACGGCGTCGTGCAGCGGGCGATGGGCGCGATGCGGGTCATCCAGGCCTTCACCCGGGAGAACGAGGAGCACCGCAGGTTCATGACCGCGAGCGAGCGCAGCCTCGACGCGGGACTCCGTCTCTACACCCTGCAGACGTTCTACGCGGGCGTGGTGAATGTGGTGATCGCGGTCGGCACCGCCGCGGTGGTGTGGGTGGGCGCGCGCCACGTGATGGACGGCACGCTCACGGTGGGCAGCCTAGTGGTGTTCATCTCCTACCTCGCCTCGCTCTACGTGCCGATCAACAGCATGTTCCAGGTGTACGCCTTGGCCCAGAGCGCCCGCGTCGGCGTCCAGCGCGTGCTCGACGTGCTGGACGTGGAGCACGACCTGACCGACGGCACCCGCGCGTTCCCGCCCGAGGGCGCCCGCGGCGAGATCGAGTGGCGCGAGGTGGAGTTCGCCTATTCGGGCGGGGCGCCGGTGCTCCACCGCGTGAACCTGCGGGTGGCCCCCGGCCAGCGCGTCGCGGTAGTGGGCGCCACCGGGGCCGGGAAGTCCACCCTCCTCAGCCTGCTGCCGCGCTTCTACGATCCGACCCGCGGCCGCGTGCTGATCGACGGAATCGACGCCCGCGAGTACCGTCTGAACTCACTACGCCGGCAGGTCGCGATGGTGCTGCAGCCGCCGCTGCTGTTCCCGGTGAGCGTCCGCGAGAACATCGCGTTTGGCCGGCCCGACGCCCGCATCGAGGAGATCGTGGCAGCCGCCAAGGCGGCACGCATTCACGACACGATCACGCGTCTGCCCCACGGCTACGAGACCACGGTCGGCGAGCAGGGCGTCACCCTGTCGGAGGGTGAGAAGCAGCGAATCACGATCGCTCGAGCCATCCTGCGCGATTCGCCGATCCTCATCCTGGACGAGCCTACCTCCGCGCTGGACCCGGAGACGGAAGGCTTCGTGATGGACGCGCTCGAGCAATTGCAGGCCGGCCGTACCACCCTGATCATCGCGCACCGGCTGTCGACGGTGCGGATGGCGGACCTCGTCGTGGTGCTCAAGGACGGGCGCATCGTCGAGCACGGCTCGCTGGAGACCCTGCTCGCGCGCCGCGGTCCCTTCGCCGCCATGTACGGGTCCCAGTCCCTGGAGCAACGGCAGGAAGACTCGCTTGTCATCCCGTAAGCGGATCGTGGTGCTGCACCTGGCCGGCCGCTATCCGCTCGGCGGCATCGGCTGGCAGGCGCTGCACTACATGCTCGGCCTCTCCCGCCTCGGTCACGACGTCTACTATGCGGAGGACTCGGGTGCTCATCCCTACGACCCTCGCGTGAAGAGCGTCGTGGAGGACTCCAGCTACGGGGTGGCCTTCCTCGCCGGCGTGATGGCCCGTGCAGGTCTGTCCGACCGCTGGAGCTACGTGGACGGCGTGACCGGCACGTACCACGGTCTCTCCCGCGAGCGATTGACCCGCCTGTACCGGGACGCCGACGCGATCTTCAACGTCTGCGCCGCCAACCGGCTCAGCGAGGAGCAGATGCGGTGCCCGATCCGCGTCTACGTCGAGACCGATCCGGTCTTCGAGCAGATCCGGGTGGCCGAGGGCGACCGGCTCGCGATCGAAGATCTCCAGGATCACACCCATCACTTCACGTACGGCGAGAACCTCGGACAGCCCGACTGCCCGATCCCCGTCGAGAAGTTCAATTGGCGGCCGACGCGGCCGCCCGTGATTCCCGAGCTCTGGGACGCCACCTGCAACCTGGCCTCCGAGCGCTTCTCGACGGTGTGCACCTGGCAGAACGCGGGCAAGGACACCGAGTTCCAGGGAGAGACCTACTACTGGTCCAAGCACCTCAACTTCTTGAGCCTGCTCGACCTGCCCCGACACGCCCGGCAGCCGCTCGAGCTGGCCCTGGAAGGTGCCGACGAGGCCACGCGCGGTCTGCTGACCCGTCACGGCTGGATCCTGACCGATGCCTTCGAGGTATCCCACAGCCCGACCGCCTACCAGCAACACGTCTCCCGGTCCCGGGGCGAGTTCACGGTGTCGAAGGACCTCGTGGTGCGGACGCGTAGCGGGTGGTTCAGCGACCGGAGTGTCTGCTACCTAGCCGCGGGCAAGCCCGTGGTGACCCAGGACACCGGGTTCGGCAAGTTCATGCCCACCGGCGCCGGCCTCTTCGCATTCTCAACGAGGCAGGAAGCCGTGGCCGCGCTCGAGGCGATCAACCGGGACTACCCCTCCCATAGCCGGGCCGCCCGTCGGATCGCCGAGGAAACCTTCGGTGCGGACCGGGTGCTTGGGCGGTTGTGCCGCGAGGCCGAGCTGTAACGAGCTGTTCGCTGTAACTTCCCGTCCTGTTTGACGATCAATCGGGTACAAAGCGCTTGGCAACCTGCGTCAGGCTATGCTAAAAGTGCGGAGGGCAGGGCGTTCAGACCCCGGAGGGCTGCCGCATTGGACGCAGCACTGGAGAAGAGGCAGGTGAAGCGCGCTTACAAGCTGTACGCGCCCGCCTACGATTTCGTCTTCGACTGGATCTTCCACCCCGGCCGGGAAGCGGCCATCCAGCTCCTCGACATCCAGCGCGGCCACAACGTGCTCGAGGTCGGGATCGGAACGGGCCTCAACCTCCCCCTCTACCCCACCAACTGCCGGCTCACCGGGATCGACCTGTCCGAAGAGATGCTCCAGAAGGCCCAGGACAAGGTCGTCGAGCTAGGGCTGGGGAACGTCACGCTGAAGACCATGGACGCCACGACCATGGACTTCGGCCAGGGGGAGTTCGACTCCGTGGTGGCCACCTACACCATCAGCGCGGTGCCGGACCCGGTCGGCGTGCTCCGCGAGATGAAGCGAGTGGTGAAGCCCGGCGGCAACATCGTGATCCTGAACCACTTCCGGAGCGAACGCCCCGTCGTTGGCCGCCTCGAGGACCTCGTCGCGCCCGTCTGCACTCGTCTGGGCTGGAAATCGAACCTGTCGCTCGAGCCCCTCCTCGGTCAGGTGGGCCTGATCCCCGAGATCACCACCAAGGTGAATCTGTTCAACGGGTGGCGGCTCATCAAGTGCGTCAACCCTAAGTAGATCCGCCTCACCGGCGCTTCCGGCGCCCCTACTGGTCCGGGCTCTCCAATTGCCGCCCGGCATGCCGCAGCAGCACGATCGTTTGGATCTGCCCGGTGCTCGGCTCGAACCGGATGACGTCCCCGGCTTGGAGCAGCGCGATCCGCCCGACCGGCTTGCCCTCGGTCACCACCACCGTGCGGCGATCCACCTCGGACTCCAGCACGCGTCCGTTACCGCTTACGGAGACGAGCCGTCCGGCCTTCTCGTCGACGTCCAGGACGGTCATCCGTCCACCCTGGACGGCCATCGCCATTTGGGCGGCGTCGAGCGCGGGGTTGGACGACTCGGCCGGCGCGATCGTATCCCACACGGGGTCACGCTCGACGACGCCCGGGCGCAAGGTCGACACAGTGGCGCGGTCCATACCGGCCCGCTCCGTCAGCATTTCGAGCCCGCCGAGGGCAAGGACACAGACTGCCGCGAGAGCGATCAGCAGGCGTCCCGTCGTCACGTTCATGTCAGTGGCCCTCCCTGGCTGAGAAGAGGAGCATCGGGGATGCCATGCACAGTAAGCGCTAACTGTCTAGAATGACTGGCAATTCTTGCATGCCCGTCGGCCCCACAGCGGGCATCCTGCCTCGGCCGCCCGACGTCGGCGGAGAAATGCCCGATACGGCCATGCGGAGCGGCGGAGGTGTGCTTACTCGGTAAGTTCACGCGAGAGGAGTTGCGGCCCGGTGAACGGGTTCTTCATCATGAGCGCGTGAGCCTGGCCACCGCGATCGAGGAGGCGTAGGCGTTGGGCCCGGGAATCCGGCTCATCCTGGCGGTCGTCCTCGCGGTGCCCGTCGCTACGACCGCGTCGTCAATGGTCCTGACGAGCGCGTTCCTGCTCGAGTTCCTCGGTCACGGCCGCTGGCAGCCGCTCACCGCCATCAGCCCGGACCCGGCGATACGCGCGCTCGACGCGCCGCCGGCGCCCGGCGGACCGGTGAAGGTGGATCTCTACGCGCGGCCGGTGCTCCGGCGTCCGCCCGGGCTGGTCCTCGTCCACGGCCTTTCGCCCGCAGGCAAGGACGACCCACGGCTCCGCGGTGCCGCGTGGCTGCTCGCACGGGCCGGCTGGGCGGTCGCGGTGCCCACGGTGAGCGGGCTCACCGTGCTGCGTCTACAACCCGAGGATGCCTCCGCGGTGAGCGCCAGCGTGCGGGGGCTCCGGGCTGCCGGCTACGAGCGCGTGGCCGTACTCGGCATCAGCCTCGGCGCCGGCCCCGCGCTGCTGGCCGCGGCGGATCCGTCGGTGGCGACCGGCGTGTCGGCGGTGCTCGCGCTCGGCGGCTATGCCTCCGCGGTGGAGCTCCTGCGATACACGCTGACCGGCGCCTACGCCTACGACGGTATCGCGGGGCGCCGGCCGGTGCTCGAGGAGGCGATCGCCCAGTTCACCCGGGCCAATGCCGACCTCGTGGACGAGGCGGGGCGCCGCCTCGCGGACAATCGCGATCCGGCGGCATTCGACGACCTTGTCCGCGCGCTGCCCGCGCCCACCCGCGGCTTGCTCGAGGCCCTGTCGCCGGCTCGCGTGATCTCGGACCTGCGCGCGCCTCTCGTGCTCGTGCACGGGCGCGAGGATCCCGCGGTCCCCTTCACCGAGAGCCTTCGGCTCGCGGCGGCGGCCCGCGCAACGGGTCGTCCGGTCCGGATGGCCATCGTGGGCGCGGTCGCGCACGTGGAGGCAGGGCGGCTCGCCGAACTCGGCGATCTGGCGCGGCTGTGGGCCGCCTTCTACGCGTTCCGCCGTGACGCGGAGCGCTGACGCCCGAGCCTACTTCGGCGGGCTCAGGTTCATCAGGCTCATCGCGTCACGGACCGGCTGGTAGTCGCGATCGTCCGCCTCGATGAACCCGTCGATGCCGTAGATCTCCTTGAGCAGGGCCGCGTACTCCGGCGCCTTGATCGAGAGCAGCGCGCGCTTGATCCGGGCCACCGGCTCCGCGGGGAGATCCGGCCGCGCGCAGATGCCGGCCTCCGGGATTTCCGGAGTCTCGCCCACGAATCCCAGGTGCGCGATCAGCGCGGGATCCTTGATGTGCAGCTCGGGGGCCTTGTCGAAGGAGGCGGCCGCGTCCACCCGGCCGCGCAGCACGGCCTGCAGCGCCGCTTCGTGCGTGCCGGTGAAGAGCGCGTCCTTGAAGAAGCTCTTCGGGTCGCGATCGCGCACGAGGCCCTGCTTGATGAGGAGCACCATCGGATAGATGTATCCGGACGACGACGCCGGATCCACGAAGGCCACCGTCTTGCCACGCAGATCCTCCACACGCTGGATCCCGCGGTCCTTCCGGACGTAGAACCGCGCGGTATACGCCGTCTTGCCCTGCCAGACGTCGCGCACCAGGATCAGACAGCCCGCCTCGCGATTGGCCAGCACGTAGCCGACCGGGTGGACGAAAGCCAGGTCGACGCGCTTGCTTCGCAGCGCCTCGATGACCCCCGCATAGTCCGAGGCCACGATCGCCTTCACCGGGACCCCCGAGACCTGGGTGATCGTCTTCGCGAACGCATCGCCCGCTTCCTTGAGCGCGGTCGGATCGCGGGACGGCGTCAGGGCCAGGGTCAGAGGAGTCTGCGCGTCACCGAGGGCGGATCCGGCGAGCAGGACTGCCAGCGTGAGCAGGAGCGCGAAGCCGAGACGAGCGACGCGACCGATCACGCGGCGGGTGCTTCGGGACGAAGAGCTGGTGGTCAACCTGACGGCGGCCCGGGCGCTCGGCCTGACGTCGCCGGAGTCGATCCTGCAGCAGGCCGACCAGCTCATCGATTGACCGCGAGGTGAGCCGGACGCCGACGCCCTAGGCGTCGGCCCCCGCGGCGGGCCGGATCGAGGTCGCGGACCGGTCGCGCTTGATGCCCCACGCACCCAGGCGGGCGATCAACGTGTTGCGATGGATCCCCAGCCCCTTGGCCGCGCGGCTCTGGTTCCAGTCCTCTCGCTCGAGCGCGCGCAGCACGTAGGCCTGCTCGAAGCGATCGCGTGCTTCCTTCAGGCTGAGCGGCGCCGCCTCACTCTCGCCGCGCGCCGGGGCCACCTCGTTCATGGCCAGATCGAGCGGCAGGTCGTCCAGCCGGATCACCGGCCGCGTGGCCAGGGCCACGCTACGCTCGATGATGTTCTCGAGCTCGCGCACGTTGCCGGGCCAGTCGTACGCGTCGAGCGCCACCAGCGCCCCGCGCGAGAGGCCCCGCACGTCCTTCTTGAACTCCAGCGCGTACTTCCGGATAAAGTGCGCGGCCAGGTCGGGTAGATCGCTCTTCCGCTCCCGCAGCGGTGGCACCGTGATGGGCACCACGTGAAGCCGGTAGTACAGATCCTCCCGAAAGGTCCGGGCGCGGATGGCCTGACGCAGATCGGTATTGGTCGCGGCGATCACGCGCACATCGACCTGGATGGTGCGCATCCCGCCGAGGTGCTCGATCTCGCGCTCCTGCAGGGCGCGCAGCAGCTTGGCCTGCAGGTCGATGCGCAGGCTGCCGACCTCATCCAGGAACAGCGTGCCGCCGTGGGCCAGCTCGAACTTCCCCAGCTTGCGGGAGTGCGCGCCGGTGAAGGCGCCCTTCTCGTGCCCGAACAGCTCCGACTCGAGCAGGGTATCGGGGATCGCGGCCAGGTTCACCGCCACGAACGGCTGGGCCCGGCGCGGACTCTGGTTGTGGATGGCGCGGGCCACCAGCTCCTTACCGGTGCCGCTCTCTGCGGTGATCAACACGGTGGCCGGGGTCTGGGCGATCCGGGTGATCGTTTCGTACAGGCGCACCATACGCGGGTGACGCCCCACGAGCTGATCGAAGCCGTGAGCCCGGTCCAGCTCGGCGCGCAGGTAGCGCAGCTCACGCTCCATGCCGCGCTGCTGGGCCGCCTGGCGCACAAGGGTCAGGATCTCGTCGATGTCGTAGGGCTTGGCCACGTAGTCGTAGGCACCGGCCTTCATGGCGTCGACCGCCATCCGCAGGTGAGGATCGGCGGTGATCAGCACGGTGGCGTGAGTCGGCGCGACCTGGGCGATCAGCTCGTAGAGGCGCAGCATGCGGCCGTGCCGGCCCACCAGCTCGTCGAAACCGTGCGCGCGGTCGAACTCCGAGCGGAGGTAGTGAACCTCCCGCTCGAGCAGCCGGTGCCGGGCGGCCTGACGCACGAGGTGAAGGATCTCATCGGCGTCAAAGGGCTTGATGACGTAGTCGTACGCGCCCGCCTTGATGGCCTCGACCGCGGTCCGCACTTGCGGCACGCCGGTCATCAGGATGACGGCGATGGATTCCCCGATGGCCAGGATGCGGGGCAGGATCGCCGGCCCCGGCTCGCCGGGCATCCGGACGTCGAGCAGCACCACGTCGACGCGGCGCGCTCGCACGATCTCGAGGCCCGCGGCGCCGTCGGGCGCCTCGAGGACCTCGAAGTCGTGTTCCAAGATAATGCGCAGTGATTCGCGGACGCCGACCTCGTCGTCGATGACCAGCACGACGGGTCGCGACGGGTAGGCCAGGGACGACGTCACGCGGGGATCATGCGGCGCGCGGCATCAGCGCTTGGGCTCGGGGACGGTGAGGACCACGTACTCGTTGCGCCCGCCGCCGCGCCGCAGGTACACGGGCACGGGATCACCGGGCTTCGCAGCGCCGACCACCCGCTTGAAGCTCTCGACGTTCGACACCGGCTGGCGATTGACCTCGAGGATGGCGTCGCCGGGCCGGATGCCGGCGGC
>DATFWA010000205.1:0-13814 GCA_035259825.1 Candidatus Methylomirabilota bacterium
CCCCGGGACCAGCTCGTGGTCATCACCGGGCTGTCGGGATCGGGCAAGTCGTCGCTCGCCTTCGACACCATCTACGCGGAGGGGCAGCGGCGGTACGTCGAGTCGCTCTCGGCCTACGCTCGCCAGTTCCTCGAGCAGATGGAGAAGCCCAACGTCGATTCGATCGAGGGCCTCTCACCCGCGATCTCGATCGAGCAGAAGACCACCTCGAAGAACCCGCGCTCGACCGTCGGCACCGTCACCGAGATCTACGACTATCTGCGCGTGCTCTTCGCCCGAGTGGGCACGCCGCACTGCCCGCAGTGCGGCAACGTGATCTCCGCGCAGACCGTGCAGCAAATGGTGGACCGGGTCATGACCCTTCCCGTTGGGTCCAGGCTCACGGTGTTGTCGCCGGTCGTGAGGGGGCGCAAGGGCGAGTACCGCAAGCTCTTCTTCGACCTGCGACGGCAGGGCTACGTGCGGGTCCGGGTCAACGGACAGCTCCGGGAACTGACCGAGGACATCGAGCTGGCCAAGACCAAGAAGCACACCATCGAGGTGGTGGTGGATCGGCTCGTGGTCAAGGACAACGCGGGCGGCCGCCTCGCCGATTCGCTGGAGACCGCCCTGCGCCTGGCCGACGGGGTGGTGCAGGTGGAGGTGCCCGACGGCCCCTCGTTCCTGTTCTCCGAGCGGCTGGCCTGCGCGGCCTGCGGCATCTCGTTTCCCGAGGTGTCGCCCCGCATGTTCTCGTTCAACAACCCGTACGGCGCGTGCCCGGAGTGCGGCGGCCTCGGCACCCGCTATGAGATCGACCCGGACCGCGTGGTGCCGGACAGCAACAAGACCCTGGCCGGCGGCGCGCTGCTGCCCTGGGCGGGGCCGTCGGCGTCGGCCATATTCAAGCAGACGCTCCGGGTGCTGGCGAAGCGCCATGCGTTCAGCCTGGAGATGCCGTGGGCCAGGCTGCCGAAGAAGGCGCGCGACATCGTGCTCCACGGCGAGCCGGACGACGGCTTCGAGGGCGTGGTGAAGCTGCTCGAGCGCCGCTACAAGGAGACGACGTCGGAGGAGACGCGGGCCGAGGTCGAGCACTTCATGACCGAACGGCCGTGTCCTCAGTGCGGGGGCTCGCGCCTGCGCGGAGAGACGCTCTCGGTCAAGATCGCGGGTCGGTCCATCGCCGACGTGGTGCGCTTCCCGATCAAGGCGGCGCGCCAGTTCTTCGACACGTTGGCCCTGTCCGAGCGTGAGATGGCCATCGCCCGTCGCGTGCTCAAGGAGATCCGCGAGCGGTTGGGCTTCCTGTCCCAGGTCGGGCTCGAGTACCTCACGCTCGATCGGCCGGCCGCAACCCTGTCCGGCGGAGAGGGGCAGCGCATCCGGCTCGCCACTCAGATCGGGTCGAGCCTGGTGGGCGTGCTGTACATCCTGGACGAGCCGTCCATCGGCCTGCATCAGCGCGACAACGGCCGCCTCCTCGACACGTTGAAGCGGCTGCGCGATCTCGGCAACACGGTGCTGGTGGTCGAGCACGACGAGGAGACGATGCGCGCGGCCGACTACGTGGTGGACCTCGGCCCCGGCGCAGGTGAGCTGGGCGGCCACGTGGTGGCGGTGGGCACGCCGGACGAGGTGATGGCCAACCCGGAATCGCTCACCGGCCGCTTCCTGGCCAGGCTCGAGCGCATCGAGGTCCCGGCGATCCGACGGAAGACCAACGGCAAGTTCGTGGTCATCCACAATCCGCGCGAGCACAACTTGAAGGGCATGAGCGTGAAGATCCCGCTCGGCACCTTCACCGCGGTCACCGGGGTGTCCGGCTCCGGCAAGTCGACGCTGGTCAACGACATCCTGTACCGCGCGCTGGCCTCGATGCTCCACCGGGCGCAGGACCGGCCGGGACTGCACGACCGCATCGAGGGCGCGCAGCACCTCGACAAGGTGATCGACATCGACCAGTCGCCGATCGGGCGGACACCGCGCTCCAATCCCGCGACCTACACCGGCGTGTTCACGCTGATCCGCACGCTACTGGCCCGCACGCCGGACGCACGGGTGCGCGGCTACCAGCCGGGGCGTTTCTCGTTCAACGTCAAGGGCGGCCGCTGCGAGGCCTGTCAGGGCGACGGGCTCGTGAAGATCGAGATGCATTTCCTGCCCGACGTGTACGTGACGTGCGAGGTTTGTCGCGGCAAGCGCTACAATCGTGAGACACTCGAGGTCCGCTACAAGGGCAAGAATATCGCCGACATCCTGGAGATGACGGTCGCGGAGGCGCTGTCATTCTTCGAGCCGGTGCCGTCCATCAAGCAGAAGCTCCAGACTCTGCACGACGTGGGCCTCGACTACATCCGCCTGGGCCAGGCCGCCACCACACTTTCCGGCGGAGAGGCGCAGCGGGTGAAGCTGGCCACCGAGCTGAGCCGGCGGGCCACCGGACGCACGCTCTACATCCTAGATGAGCCGACCACGGGGCTGCACTTCGCGGACATCCGCCGCCTGCTGGAAGTGCTCAATCAGCTGGTGGACCAGGGCAACACGGTGGTAATCATCGAGCACAACATGGACGTGATCAAGACCGCGGACTGGATCATCGACCTGGGGCCCGAGGGCGGCAACGAGGGCGGCAAGGTCATCGCCACCGGCACGCCCGAGGACGTCGCGCGCCAGGACAAGTCCTTCACCGGCCAGTACCTTGCCCGCTCCCTGAAGGCCTCGTGAGACGCACAAAGATCGTCTGCACGATCGGTCCCGCGAGCAGTCGCCCCGAGATCCTCGACCGCCTCGTCGCCGCGGGCATGGACGTGGCCCGGCTGAACTTCTCGCACGGCACGCACGCCGAGCACGCGGAGGTGATCCAGGCCATCCGCGCGGGCGAGGCGCGCTGGGGCCGCCCGATCACGATCCTGCAGGACCTCCAGGGGCCCAAGGTGCGGCTGGGCACCTTCGTGGGTGGGCAGGCTTCGCTGGTGACCGGCGAGGAGTTCACGCTGACCGCCCGGAGCGTGAAGGGTACCGCCTCACGCAGCTCGCTCAACCATCCCGAGTTCCTGGCCGCGCTCCGCCCCGACGACCCGGTCTGGATGGACGACGGCATGATCCAGCTCACGGTAGAAAAGGTGGAAGAGGGCGACGTGCGCTGTCGTATAGTCTCGGGCGGCGTCGTCTCGGATCACAAGGGTGTGTCGTTCCCGCGGCTGCCGGTGCCGGTGTCGTGCCTGGCGCCGAAGGATCGCGAAGATTTGCGCTTCGGCATCGAGCACTCGGTGGACTACGTGGCGGTCTCGTTCGTGCGCTCCGCGGCCGACATCCAGGAGGTGCGCAAGTTCCTTCACGATCAGGGCGCGAACATGCCGATCGTGGCCAAGCTCGAGCGCGCCGAGATCGTCGCGAACCTCCAGGGTCTGCTGCCGCTGGTCGACGCGGTGATGGTGGCCCGGGGCGATCTCGGCGTGGAGGTGCCGCTCGAAGACGTGCCGGTCATCCAGAAAGACGTGATCCGACAGGCTCGGCAGGCGAAGGTCCCGGTGATCGTGGCCACCCAGATGCTCGAGTCCATGGTCACTCACTCGCGGCCCACCCGCGCCGAGGTGAGCGACGTGGCCACCGCCATCTTCGACGGCGCGGACGCGATCATGCTCTCCGCTGAGACCGCGACCGGGCGTTTCCCGGTCGAGACCGTGGAAACGATGGCGCGCATCGCGGAGCGCGCGGAGCGCGCCGCGCCGGTGGCGAGCGTCGCCTGGCCCCGGCCGGAGGCCTACGGCTTTCCGGAGGCGGTAGCGGAGGCGGCCTGCCAGGCCGCGCGGCTGCTCCACGCCCGCGCCATCGTCGCCTTCACCCAGTCCGGCTTCAGCGCGCGGCTCATCTCGCAGGACCGGCCCGAGGTCCCGATCATCGCGCTGACCCCGTATTCCGAGGTCCAGCGGCGCCTCGGGCTCTTCTGGGGCGTGTCCTCGCGGCTGGTGCACAAGGTGGAGACCACCGACGAGATGATCGAGGAAGTGGAGGACACGCTGCTCGGCGACGGAACCGTGCGCAACAACGACGTGATCGTGATCATCTCGGGGGCGCCGATGTGGGTCACCGGCACCACCAACCTGCTCAAGCTTCACCGCGTGGGCGATCGGCGCTAGTCTTCCTTCCGCGGCGGTCGATCAGCGCGGGGTGGGGCCGGGGGACCCTCCCCGGGACACGCTGACTCGCAACGCGAAGCGGCGGCACGGTCGAGCCACGAGATAGGATGTCAGCGGCTTCGATGACGCGCAGAAGACACGGTCCCGGGGAGGGTCCCCCGGCCCCACCTCGCTCCCGTCGTCGTTAGCGAACGACACACAGCGATTCCACAACTGGAGAGTGATATGGGCTACGAGACGGTGCTGTACGAAGTCAAGGATGGGGTGGGCAGGATCACGTTGAATCGGCCGGAGGCGTACAACGCCTTGAATCTGACGCTGGGGCGCGAGCTCTTCCAGGCCGCGCTGGAAGCGGACGAGGACCGGGCGGTGCGATGCATCGTGATCACCGGGGCGGGGAAGGCGTTCTGCGCGGGTGGGGACGTGAAGGACTTCGCCGACAATCCGGACCGCATCGGGCTCCTCATCAAGGAGCTGACCACCTACCTGCACGGAGCGGTCTCGCGGCTGGCGCGCACCATGAAGCCGGTGCTGATGGCCGTCAACGGGATCGCTGCGGGCGGCGGCATGAGCCTCGCGCTGTCGGGCGATCTGGTAGTGGCGGCGGAGTCGACCAAGTTCACGATGGCCTACTCGAGGATCGCCGCGTCGCCCGATGGGTCGTCGTCGTACTTCCTGCCGCGCATGATCGGCCTGCGCCGCGCGCTCGAGCTGCACTACACCAACCGCGTGCTATCCGCGCGCGAGGCGATGGAGTGGGGACTGGTCAATCGCGTGCACGCCGACGCCGAGTTCGCGGGCGCGGTGGGCGCGCTCGCGCGCGAGCTGGCGCAGGGGCCGACGCAGGCGTTCGGCCGGGCCAAGCTGCTCTTCCACCAGTCCACCCAGGAGAGCCTCGAGACCCAGATGGAGCTGGAGGCCCAGGCCATCGCCGCCAGCGGGCATACCGAGGACTTCCGCAACGGGGTGGTGGCGTTCGCCAAGAAGCAGTCGGTAACCTTCACGGGTCGGTGAGCCGGCTCGATCCCGCGACCCTCGGCCGCCGTCTCGACGATCTCCTCGGCACGGGTGAGCGGATGATCCGCGGTGTGACCGAGAGCGGGATGGACACCGAGACGCCGGGGGACGGGCGACTCCGCGACGTCGCGTTCCGGCTCTTCCGCCTGGGGCAATGCTACGCCGACGGCATGGACACGGCCCGCTTCTCGGACGACTGGCGGAGCGAGAGGGCTCCGGACGATCTGCACGACGGGGCTTCCGTCGCGCGCTATGCGGCGCTCGTGCGAGGCCGCCTCGGTGGCTGGTTCGAGGGCGCCTCGGCGAGAGAGTTCGCGCGGATCATCTCGGCGCCAGGCGGGCCCCGGTCCGGACACGACCTGCTCGAGCAGGTGTGCGCCGACGCCGAAGCACAGGTCGAGCGGCTGCGTGCGGCCCTCGCCCGAACCGAGCCCGCGTAATTCGATGACCCGGACCGACGCCCGATCCTCCGACGGCTCGGTGGGTTGCCCGCGCTGCCGAACCGAGAACCCGTCCAGCCACCGCTTCTGCGTGGAGTGCGGACACGCGCTGCCGTCGGCGTGCCCGCGCTGCGGCTTCGTGCGCGACCCGGGGGCGCGCTTCTGTGGCGGATGCGGTCAACCGATCGCGGCCGGCGATGCATCGGTTGCAGACCGTTTCGCGGCGCCCGATGTCTATACGCCTCCGCACCTGGCCGAGAAGATCGCGGCCCAGCGCGCCGCGGTGGAGGGTGAGCGGAAGCAAGTCACCGTGCTGTACGCCGACGTGAAGGGCTCGCTGGAGCTGCTCGCCCATCGCGACCCGGAGGATGCGCGGCGAATGCTCGACCCGGTGCTGGCTCTCATGATGGATGCGGTGCACCGCTACGAGGGCACCGTGACCCAGGTGCTCGGCGACGGGGTCATGGCCATCTTCGGCGCGCCGGTGGCCCACGAGAACCATGCGATGCGCGCGGTGTACGCCGCGCTGCGGATGCACGACGGGGCCCGCCGGCTCGCCGAGGGCCTCGGTCGCGACCAGAGGCTCGACGTGCAGCTCCGTGTCGGCCTCAACTCCGGCGAGGTGGTGGTGCGCTCCATCGGCAGCGATCTGCACATGGACTACACCGCGGTGGGCCAGACCACGTACCTGGCCGCGCAGATGGAGCGGCTGGCGCGGCCCGGCACCACGCTGCTCACCGCCGAGACCGCGCGCCTGGCCGAGGGCTATTTCGAGGCGAAGCCGCTGGAGCCGGTAGCGGTGAAGGGGCTCGCGGAGCCGGTCGCGGTGCACGAGCTGATCGGTCCGGGACCGGCCCGCCACCGGCTCCAGGCGGCGACGGTGCGCGGGCTCTCCCGCTTCATCGGCCGCGAGGCGGAGCTCGGGCAGCTGCGCCAGGCGCTCCAGCGGACGCGGGCCGGCGAGGGCCGGCTGGTGGCGCTGGTGGGCGAGCCCGGGGTGGGCAAGTCCCGGGTCATCCGCGAGTTCGCCGATGGACCGTGGATGGCCGACGTCCTCGTGCTCGAGGGCCGGCCCATCGTGTACCGGAAGACACCCTCGTGGCTGCCGGTGGTGGACGCGCTCCGCCGCTACGTCGGCATCGAGCCGGGCGACGACGCGCGCGTGATGCGCGAGAAGATCACGAGCAAGACGCTCGCGCTCGACCGGAACCTGGAGCCGGCAGTGTCGGCCCTGCTCGCGCTGGCCGATCTGGAGCCCAACGATCCGGCCTGGCGCGCCCTCGACCCGCCACAGCGCCGCCGTCGGATCCAGGAAGCGGTGGCGAGCGTGATCCTCGCCGAGAGCCGGCGCCAGCCGGTGGTGCTCGTCATCGAGGACCTGCAGCGCATCGATGAGGAGACGCAGACGCTGCTCGACCGGCTCGCGGAGCGGCTGTCAGGGACCCACCTGCTGATCGTGGTGGCCTACCGGCCGGAATACCAACATCACTGGGGCAGCCGAGCCGGCTACGTCCAGCTGCGGATCGATCCGTTCACGTCCAGGACGGCGCGGGCCTTGCTCGAAAGCCTGCTCGGTCCGGATCCCGCGCTGGAGCCGTTGAAGGGAATGCTGGTCGAGCGCACCGACGGCAACCCGCTCTTTCTGGAGGAGAGCGTGCGCGCCCTCGTGGAGACGCAGGCGCTGCTCGGCGAGGCGGGCGCGCGCCGGCTCGCGCGGCCGCTCGAGACCATCGAGGTGCCGCGCAGCGTGCAGGCGGTGCTGGCCGCGCGCATCGACCGGCTGAGCGCTGAGGCCAAGCACGTGCTCCAGTCGGCTTCCGTCATCGGCAAGGACCTCCCGTACCCGGTGCTGGAGGCGATCGCGGACCTGCCCGAAGAGGCGCTGCGCGCCGGTCTCGGTCAGCTGCAGGCCGGCGAGCTTCTCTACGAGGCGAGCTTCTTCCCGGAGATCGAGTACACGTTCAAGCACGCGCTGACTCACGACGTCGCCTACGGCAGCCTGCTGCACGAGACCCGTCGCGGGCTGCACGCGCGCATCGTGGCCGCCATCGAGCGGCTCTACCCGGGCCGCCTCGGCGAGCACGTGGAGCGGCTCGCCTACCACGCCCTCCGCGGGGGGCTCCGCGACCGGGCGGTGGAGTATCTGCGGCAGGCCGGCGCCCGGGCCGCCGCGCGCTCAGCGCACCGGGAGGCGGTGGGCTTCTACGAGCAGGCCCTGGAGGTTCTCGAGGCCGACGGCCCCCGCGAGGACGCGGTGTCGACCGCGATCGACCTGGTCTTCGATCTGCGGGCCTCGCTGGCCCCGCTGGGCGAGTTCACGCGGACGCTGGCGCACCTGCGCCGCGCCGAGGACCGCGCCGAGGCTGCCGGAGACCTGCGACGGCTGGGGTGGATCTCGGCGTACCTCACCCAGTCCTACTACACGATCGGGCAGCAGACCGACGCGATCCGGGCCGCCCATCGCGCGCTCGAGATCGGCGAGGCGCTCGGTGACGACCCGCTACAGATCGCGGCCAATTTCGGACTCGGCCAGGCCCACCACGTGCTCGGCGACCATCCGACGGCCCAGCGCCACCTCCGCCGCGCGGTGGCCGCGGTGGACGGGCCGCTCAGCCGGGAGCGCTGGGGCATGGCCGGGCTCGTCTCGGTAGCCTCGCGCATGTGGCTGGCCGCCTCGCTCGCCGACGTCGGCGAGTTCGACGAGGCCATCGCGTGCGCCTGCGACGGGCTCGCGATCGCCCAGGACGCGGATCATCCGTGGAGCACCGCGGGTAGCCACATGACCCTGGGCGTCGTTTTGCTGACTCGCGGATGTCTGGACGAGGCGGCGCCGGTCCTCGATCGCGGCATCGCGTTCGCGCGCGAGATGGACCTCACCGCGTGGCTCCCCATGCTGCTGTGCGCGCGCGGGATCGTGCAGTGCCGGCTGGAGCCGGGCAGCGTCGGCCTGGCCACGATCGAGGAGGGCGTTCAGCGCGGCACCGCGCTACGCATCCTGAGCCGCCAGGCCCAGCGACTCACGTGGCTGGCCGAAGCCTACCTGCTGGCGGGACGCTCCGACGACGCGGCGGCCGCAGCCGCCGACGCGCACCGGCTAGCCACCGAGCAGGGGGAGCGGGGCTCCGCGGCCGGCGCGCTGCGAATGGTCGCCGAAGCAACCGGCGACGCGGCCAGCTACCAGACCGCGCTCGAGGCCTCGATTGGGCTCGGCATGCGCCCGATCGAGGCGCTCTGCCAGCTGGGCTTGGCGGCTCTCGCGGAGCGCGTCGGTAACGCGGTGCGGGCGAAGGAGCACGCCACTGCCGCCCTCGAGATGCTGCGCGCGATGGACATGCGGTACTGGCTGGCTCAGGCCGAGTCGATGCTGGCGACGGGCTCGGACCGCGCTCGGTCCAACTCGAGGACGAGCCGGAACCCGTAGTCGGAGTAGCGTAGCGAGGGCGGTAGCGACGAGCGGTGCGCCACCGGGCTCCACGGGTCCTGGTGCCGCCAGGCGCCACCGCGCGAGATCCTACGCGTCCCGGTCTCGGGACCGCGCGGATTGTGCGCGGGCGAGCGAGCGTAATACCCCTCATCGTCCCAGTCGAGGCACCACTCGTGGCACACGCCGGAGAGGGCGACGAGGCCCAGCGGGTTGGCCGGCGTCTCGTGGGGGCGCGGGGGCCGGTCGAAGCGCGTGGTGGGCGGACGCTCCTCGCCCCAGGGAAAGCGCGCGCCGTCGCGACCGCCGCGCGCCGCCATCTCCCACTCGGCCTCGGTCGGCAGCCGGTAGCGCGCGCCGTCGCGCTGCGAGAGCCACCGGCAGAAGCGAGTAGCGTCGAGCCAGTTGATGCCGACCACCGGCTGCTCCGGGTCGCTGAAGCGCGGATCCGTCCACCACGCGGGTTCGGTTGCCCCACCGGCCTGGATCGCCGTCGCGTACTCCCGATTGGTCACCGGCGATCGCGCGAACGCGAAGGCATCGACCCGAACACGGTGCCGCGGGCGCTCACCGGCGTGTCCGGCGTGCCATCCCATCCAGAACCATCCGGCGGGGACCTCCACGAACTCCACGCCGTCGAGTATAATCGGCGCCACCATGGACTTCGCGGAGCGGATGTCACGTCTGGGCACGGAGTCGGCGTTCGAGGTGCTGGCGCGCGCAAAGGCCCTCGAGCGGCAAGGCAAGGAGATCATCCACCTCGAGATCGGCGAGCCGGACTTCGACACGCCCAAGCACATCCGCGAGGCGGCCAAGCGGGCGCTGGACAGTGGGGCGACCCACTACGGTCCGGCGGCCGGCCTGCCCGAGCTGCGCGAGGCCATCGTGAAGGACGTGGAGGGCACGCGCAGCCTTCCGGTGACCGCGGAGGAGATCGTGGTGACGCCCGGCGCGAAGCCGATCATGTACTTCGTGATCACCGCGCTCATCAATCCGGGCGACGAGGTCGTGCATCCCAACCCCGGCTTCCCCATCTACGAATCGGTGATCAACTTCGTGGGGGGCAAGCCGGTGCCGATCCCGCTGCGCGAGGAGAGTGGCTTCGGCTTCGACCTCGACGTGCTGGAGAAGAGCGTCTCCCGCAAGACCAAGCTCATCGTCATCAACTCCCCGCAGAATCCGACCGGTGGTGTACTAGAGCCCGATCAGCTCGGGCGCATAGCGGAGATCGCGAAGACCTACCGCATCCCCGTCCTGGCCGACGAGATCTACAAGGCCTTCCTCTACGAGGGCGAGTTCGCGTCGATCACCCGCTTCCCGGGGATGAAGGAGCTGGTCATCGTCCTCGACGGGTTCTCGAAGGCGTACGCCATGACCGGCTGGCGTCTCGGCTATGGCGTGATGCCGGTGGCGCTCGCCGAGCACGTGACCCGGCTCATGGTGAATTCCAACTCGTGCACCGCCTCGTTCACCCAGCACGCCGGCATCGCGGCGCTGCAGGGCGACCAGACCCCGGTGACCGAGATGGTGGCCGAGTTCAAGCGCCGCCGCGACGTGCTGGTGGCCGGGCTCAATCGCCTCCCGGGCGTGTCGTGCCGGTCGCCGCGCGGCGCCTTCTACGTGTTCCCCAACGTGAAGGCGCTCAAGCGTCCCTCCGCCGAGATTGCGGAGATCCTGCTGCAGGAGGCGGGCGTCGCGGTGCTGGGCGGCTCCGCGTTCGGGCAGTACGGCGAGGGCTATCTCCGTCTGTCGTACGCCAGCGCCGAGGCCAACCTCAGGAAGGCGCTCGATCGGATGGAGCCGGTGCTGAAGCGTCTGGCGGGAGGTTAGCGGCACGACGGCTCCCGGCGGCATGGCCTACGACATCAAGGCCGTGAAGCAGCAGTGGGAGGCGCACGAGACCCCGCTCGTCTGGGGCCGGTACCCAGTCGAGCACGAGCCGATCCGGCGCCACTGCCACATGCTCGACGACTGCAACCCCCGCTTCCTGCAAGACGGCCAGTGTCCGCCGGTGATGGTGGACTTCTTCGCGGCGCTGGGACCGTGGCCGCCGGCCGACTACGACATCTTCCCGCTGATCGCGAGCATCCCCACTCCCGGCGATCGCCTGATCAACCTGAGCCAGGAGTTCGAGTGGTTCCGGCCGGTCCGGGTGGGCGACCGCCTGGGCGCGCGACACAAGGTCGTGTCGGTGCATCAGCGCGGCACCAAGCCGGATCCGCTCTCGGTGTGGATCAAGACGGAGACGACCATTGTCAACCAGCACGAGGACGTCGTGGCCGTGCGCACCAACCAGATCCTGGTGCATCGCACACCCGAGGAGATCGCGGCCGAGACGAGCCGGGCATGACCGAGACGGTGGGGCGCGTGTGGGACGACGTGCGGGAGGGCGAGGAGATGGCCGGCTTCTCGCTGGAGCTGACCGCGACGCGCATGGTCCTGCAGGTGTCGGGTACCCAGGACGTATATCCGGTGCATGACGACCCGGCCTTCGCCCGCGCGGCCGGCCACGCCGACATCTTCCTGAACACCGCCTTCATCCGCGGTTGTCTCTGCCGCCTCCTGACCGACTGGATGGGTCCCGACGGTTTCCTCAAGTCGCTGAGCTTCCAGATGCGCAAACCGAACCTGATGGGCGAGACGATCAGCGTGCGCGGCCGCGTGAAGAAGAAGCGGCCGGAGGGACGCGTGGACGTCGAGGCGTGGATCGAGACCCCCGGCGGGGCGACCGTCGTCTCCACCGCGAGCGTGCTGTTGCCCGAGAAAGCCGGCGTGAGCCGCTCGGAGGGCCGCTGATGCCCACCGTCGCCGATCTCCTGGTGGACGGGCTGGTGCGGGCCGAGGTGCCGCGGATCTTCGGCGTCCCCGGCGGAGGCTCCAATCTGGAAGTGCTGGAGGCCGCGCGAGCGCGCGGGTTGCCCTTCGTCCTCTGCCATCAGGAGTGGGCGGCCTGCATCATGGCCGCGGTCACCGGCGATCTGACCGGCAAGCCGGGCGCGGTGCTGTCCACGCTCGGCCCGGGCGTTACCGCCAGCGCCACCGGGCTGGCCCACGCGCGGCTCGATCGCTCGCCGCTGATCTACATCAGCGACCGGCATCCGGCCGGGGTGCTGGAATTCGCGTCGCACCAGTATCTGGATCACGCCGGGCACGTGGGCCCGATCACCAAGGGCACGGTGACCATCAGCGCCGATTCGGCGGGCCACTGGATCGCGCACGCCGTGCAGCTGGCCCTCGCCGAGCCGCGCGGGCCGGTGCACCTGGACCTGCCGGCCGATGTGGCCGGGCAGCGCGCGATCCCGACGGCCACGTCGGTCACGCCGGCTGCGCTGCCGGCCCCCGAGGAGGAGCGGGTGGAACAGGCGGCCCGGATGATTCGCGACGCCAAGCGCCCTCTCGTCATCGCGGGCCTCGGCTGCCGCCCGGCCGATGCGAAGTGGCTGCAGGCCTTCGCGGAGGCGCTGCCCGCCCCGGTGCTGACGACGTACAAGGCCAAGGGCGCCATTCCCGACCCGCATCCGCTCGCCCTCGGCATCTTCACCGGCGGCGCGCTGGAGGAGCCGCTCGTGAAGCGGGCGGACCTGATCATCGCCTTCGGTCTCGACACCGTCGAGCTGATTCCGCGGCGCTGGTCGTACTCGGCGCCGGTGCTGAACCTGACCCGCTGTGCCGCAGCCGATCCGCGGCTCCGCGCGCCGGGCGGAGGCGGGTACTTCACGCCGGCGCTGGAGGTGGTGGGGGACCTGGTCGCGATCCTGGAGGAGCTGGCACCGCGGATCATCCCGCATGGTACCGAGTCCGACTGGGACGTGGCCGCGGTGGACCGGATCCGACGCGAGCGCCTGGCCGCCCTCGAGGTGCCGGTGGCCGGGCTCGCTCCGCACCGGGTGGCGCAGATGACACGCGAGCTGACGGCGGCCGGCAGCATCGCCAGCGTGGACGCAGGGGCGCACATGTTCCCGGCCACCGCCTACTGGCAGGCTCTGGAGCCGGGCGAGCTGCTGATCTCGAACGGACTCGCCACCATGGGCTTCGCGCTGCCCGCGGCCATCGCGGCGCAGCTCGTCTATCCCGACCGGCGCGTGGTCTGCCTCACCGGAGACGGGGGCCTCATGATGGTCGCGGCGGAGCTCGAGACGGTCGCGCGACTGCGGCTGCCGATCGTGATCGTGGTCTTCAACGACCTGGCGCTATCCCTGATCGAGGTCAAGCAGGAGCAGAAGGGCTTCGAGGGCGTCTCGATGCGCTACGCGGGCCCGGACTTGCCGTCGCTGGCCCGCGCGTTCGGCCTGCGCACGTTCACGGCCACCGACGAGGCGACCCTGAGTCAGGCGCTCACCGGGGCCCAGACCGCGCCGGGTCCCGCACTCATCGACGCACGCATCGATCCATCGGGGTACCGCCGCATGCTGGAAATCGTCCGGGGCGCCCCGAAGTAAGTCTGTATACTCCACACATGGCATTCCTCTCGGCGAGGGACGAGGCGGCGGTCAAGCAGGAGTTCGAGCGCATCGGCGGGCCGGTGAAGCTGACTGTGTTCGCTTCGGAGCTTGGAGGCGAGCACAACAGCCAGACCGTGGCCCTGATCCGGGAGGTCGCCGCGCTCTCCGAAAAAATCTCGGTGGCGGTGCTCAATCCGCACATCGACCGTGACCAGGCGGCCGCCTACGGGGTCACCGAGTCCCCGGTGGTGGTGGTCGAAGGCGCCCAGGATTACGGCATCCGCTTCCTGGGCATCCCGGCCGGCTACGAGTTTTCCAACCTGATCGATTCCATCGTCGCGGTGTCCACCGGCGATGCCGGGCTGAGCGACGC
>DATFWA010000206.1:0-10345 GCA_035259825.1 Candidatus Methylomirabilota bacterium
GCCTTGCGATAGTCCGCCTCGGAGATCTTGTCCAGCTCGCGCATCCGGGCCAGGACCACGTCGCGCCGCTCCCGCGCCCGCTCCGGGTTGCTGGCCGGTGAATAGCTGTTGGGCGCGCGGATCATCCCGGCCAGCAGCGCCGCCTCGGGCAGCGTCAACTGGTGAACCTCCTTGCCGAAGTACGCGCGGGCGGCGGCCCCGATCCCGCGCACCGACGATCCTCCGGACTGCCCCAGGTAGACCTCGTTGAGGTACGCCTCGAAGATCTGATCCTTGCTGTAACGCCACTCGAGCGCAGTGGAGAGCAGCGCTTCGTGGATCTTGCGGCTGAGAGTGCGCTCGGGCGTCAGCAGCCGACTCTTCACGAGCTGCTGGGTGATGGTGCTGCCCCCCTCGGCCACGCGCCCCTTCCGCACGTTGGTCCACATGGCGCGCAGGATCCCGCGGGGATCGACGCCGCCATGCTCGTAGAAGCGTACGTCCTCGGTGGCGAGGACCGCGGCCCGGAGATCAGCAGGCACGTCGGCGAGGCGCACCGGACGAATGCTCTCGCCCATGTCCGCCCCGGCGCTCGCCAGCAGCTCCGGCGGCAGAGCCACGCTTTCGACCTCGGTCGCGCCCTGGCGCAGGCGCGTGATGCGGTTGCCCGCCACGCTCAAGGTGACCCGGCCCGCCGCGGTGCCATCGACGCGGATGTCCCACGTCCCGTCCGTGCGCGAGAACTGCCCCGCTCCGCCGGCGCCCTTCGTCTCCCGATAGCCCAGACGGCCCAGGAGGCCGGCCAGGTCGAGCGCGGTGACGTTGACGCCCGGTCTCAGGATCGGCGGGGCGGCGTACAGAACGGTCGAGCGGCGCGCCTCTACCCGCTCGAAGCGGGACAGGGCGCGAGCCGCGTAGAGCGCCGTGCCGCCGACGAACAGGACGACCAGTGCGAGGAGGATGAGCGCGGCGAGGCTCAGGCGGCGCATGCCCCGAATCCGGCCCCACCAGCCCTCGCGCGTCATCGTTTTCCCGGCGTCTAGGACCCGGCGCGCCCTCGCAGGGTGACCATCACGAGGCGGGCCACCTCCGGATCACTCGATAGCTCCACAACGACGAAGTCACCGGCCCGGATGTCCGAGAGCGTGATCGTGCTCTCGCGGAAGGAGTCCGTGAGATCGCGGCCGTCCTTGTTGCGCTGAGACAGCAGCACCACCGCCTGAGGGGGGACCTGTACGCGCAGGGCGCGCCGCTCGGCGTTGGCCCCGAACTCGTCCAGCACGATGGTGCGGGACTGCGCGTCGACCGCCAGGACGGTTCCCGCTCGGCGCGCGCCCGCCCACGCGGGATGCGCGAAGGACGCCAGGAGGAGCGAGAGGAGAATGAGACCGGTCGCGGCCCGGGGCCGCGAGGCGGGCCACCGCGACGGATCGTCCGGGGCGGTCAAGACTTGGGAGCGGCGGGCGCCGCCACCTCGGCCGCCTTCAGCTTCCGGACCAGCTCGGCGTATGAGGAGGTCTGGATGATCTTGTCGAACTGCGTACGGTAGTTGTTGATCAAGCTCACACCCTCGACCACCACATCGTACACGAGCCATCGATCTCCTCTCTGCTGCATGCGATAGTCGATCGGGATCTCGGTCCCCTGCTTGGTGACGAAGCGGGTGCGCACCGAGGCGAGCGCGCCGTCCACGCTCTCGCCAGTGTAGGTGACCCGCTCGCCGCTGTAGCGCTCGATCCGGGAGATGTACGCGCGCTCGATCAGGTCGGTGAACAGCGATGTGAATTCCTGCCGATCCTTCTCGGCCAACGGCTGCCAGTGACGTCCCAGCGCGCGCTTGGCGGTCTCGCCGAAGTCGAAGACCGTCTCGGCTTCGCGCCGGATCGCCGCGCGCCGCTCCTTCTCCCGGCCCTCGGCTTTCAGCGCGGGATCTTCCAGGATCTTGACCATCTGGTCGACCGCGGTCTTGAGCTGATCGGTCGGCGCTCCGGCGTCCGCGGACGCCGGAGCCGACGAAAGGATTCCCGCCACCACGACCGTCGCGACGCGTGCGGCGAGGCGCGGGGACATGGATCAGGCGGCCCGAGGGAAGCCCGGATCCACTGCGATATGATCCTCGATCCGGAAATCGTCCCGGCTCCGCGCCATCTCCCGTCGGGCCACGCCCAGGGCGGCCTCGCGCAGCTCCGTCTTCGGCACCGAGCCTTTGATCTCCAGAGTGAGCGGCGTGCCGCTCCAGAGCGGAATGTGGGCGGTCGGAGTCAACGGCAGGCCCGACAGCGTTGCGTCCATCAGCAGCGCGTCGGAGATCCTCGCCTGGGCGGCCACCGCCTCCTCCTCACGCTTGCGCTTGAGATCGTAGAGCTTCACCGCGATCCCGAGCAGCACGACCAGGGCCAACATCGCAGCGACGACGATGATTTCCATGGTGGCACCTCCTCGGGGTCACCGGGGTGCATCGCACATGCCATGGGATTGTGCCGTACGATCTCTCCAAGTGGTCGTCCCGCAAAGACACCTCGTGCCGTGAGCGACTCGGCCGCGCCGCCTTGTAGGAATTTCCCGGTGAATGATGTAAAGCCTACACCCAGGGACGCGCGCGGCGCGTCATCTCGCACCCGGATCGGCGAGCACGACTCTCGCGATGTCGCCGAGTCTCTGGCGCGAATCCATCGCGCGCCGTCGCAGCCACTGGAAGGCCTCCTCCTCGCTCAGGTGACGGTCTGTCATCAGCTTGCCCTTCGCCTGGTCCACGATCGGCCGCTCAGAGCGGGCCCGCTGTAGCCGACGCAGGTCCCGGAACCGGGCCAGCGCGAGGTCCAGCGTCGGCGCGAGCTCGGCCGGCCGGAGCGGCTTGAGCAGGAAGCCCATGACGCCCGCCCGATTGGCCTGCTTGACCAGCGCCGCTCCCGTGTCGCGAGTGTAGAGCACGGCCGGGCAATCGACTACCGCGGTGATTCGCGGCATCAGAGCAGGCTCCCGGCGCCCGGACAGGCTGGGTGCCATGATCAGGACGTCCGGCCGCGTCTGGCGCATGAGCTCTACCGCGTCGAGCCGCAGTGGCGCCTCCAGGGCCACCGTGCCTCCCGCGTCCTCGACAGCGGTGCGAAGGGCCGCCCGGGACGTTATGTCGCCCTCGAGGACGGCAACACGCCAGCGCGGCGATGTCCCATGAAGCACCCTGCCGATCATTCTCATCGACGCCCTCCCGGCCCGCCGCATCGCAACACGCATGCCAGGACCACGAGGCGCCCGCAGACTGCTCAATACGCGCGCCCTAACGTCCAGTGGGAAGGAATTGCCCGAACCACACGGGAAAATTTATCCTGCCGGTCCAGAATTCCGCTCGCTGAGGATGAGCATCAGGCATCGAGCGGCCAGACTCGCAAGTTATTGACGTGCCTCATCTAATGGCACGTCACTTGCCTGCTCCGTCCGCCATGCTGAGGCTAAAAGGTGAACATGACGACTCCATGGCAGATGGAGTGGACGAGGCTCCGCCCGGTGAATTCGAGGAGACCTTCCAGGACCACCCGGCGTTCGACTCCGGGTCCCTCCCCGATGGCGACGACTCCGAGGAAGGCCTAGAGGACGACGACGCACGAGAAGGACGTTGGAGCATCCTGAGCGACACTCGGGGCTTGACCATTGCCGCTGCCGCGTTCGTCCCGACGTTCCTGATCGCCTTCTTCGGTGTGCCGTACCTCCTGGGAGAACCGTCTCTGGCGCGGACGCCGAACAAGTCCTCCACCACGGCCTACGCGCGGGACCCACAGTCGGAGTCGGGCTGGTCGCTCAGCAGCTCGCTGTCCGAGGCGCTCCGCGGCGGTCCGCTCGACCGTCCGCTAGGGATTCCGCCCTCGGCCCCGCCCGCGAACGCCCCGGCGCCCCCGCCCGTGGCCGCGACGCCGCAGGCCCCCGCCACGCCTCCAGCGACGCCGCCGACGCCGGCAGCACCACCTGCCGCTCCCGCACCGCCCGCTGCCTCGGCGCCCGCGGACCCCTCACCTCCAGCGACCGCCGAGGCGCCCGCCGCCAAGAGCGAAGCGCCGCCGGCCAAGAGCCCAACCCCCGCTGCGCCGGCTCGCGGCTCCGAGACCACGGCCGCCCTCGGGGACCAGGCGCGTACGCGGGACCAGACGGGCGACCCTATGCCTGGCACGTCAGGCAGCAGCGCTTCGCGGTCGTCGTCGGGCTCCGACTCGGCCTCGGCGCCGTCGCTGCCTCCGGCGCCCTCGCGAGTGCCCGAGCCCGAGCGGAAGGCGACACCTTCGAAGTCGGGGCTCGAGCCCCGGTCGGCATCGGAGCCGCGTCAGGCAGCGGGTACGCCGGATCCCCCACGCTCGCAGGCGGAGTCCCGCAAGGGTTCCGGCGACTGGACCCCGGCGGCGGCGTTCGCGGACCGGGAGGCAGCCGCGCGGCTGGCCAGCAGCATCGAGCGACAGGGGTATCCGGTGGAGATCCGTCAGGAAGCGTCGTCCACGCGACCCTGGGTCGTGTGGATCGGCAGTCAGCCTAGCGGCGGCGCCCGACGCCGCTAGGCCCGCCGCACCTCAGGCCCGCTTCAGCGCTTCGCGATCCGCCTGCAGCTCCCGCCACCGGCGTGCCTTGTTGTGAAGCGTCTTCGGGGTCGTGCCGAGGATCTCGGCCGCGCGGGTCTTGTTGTTGTTCACCGACTGCAGCGTCCTCAAGATTAGCTCGCGCTCGCCATCGTCCAGCGTGGTGCCGACCGGCAGCACGACCACGTTGGCGCGCTCGGCCCGCGGGGCGCCCAGCGGCGCGAGTGGCAGGGCCTCCGGGGTGATCAGGCCGCCTTCGCAGGACACCACGGCCCGCTCGATCACGTTGCGAAGCTCGCGGACGTTGCCCGGCCACGAGTGCTCGCCCAGCAGCTTGAGCGCCGCGTCGTCGAGCCCGCGCACCGACCGCCCGTACTTGTCGTTGAACTCCGCGATGAAGGCGTCCGCCAGCAGCGGGATATCCTCGGGCCGGCGGCGTAGCGGCGGGAGCGGGATCGTCAGCACGTTGACCCGGTAGTAGAGGTCTTCCCGGAACGTGCCGTCCTGCACCGCCTTCATGACGTCCTTGTTGGTGGCGCAGATCACGCGGACGTCGACGGCGACCTCGTCGTGGCCGCCGATGCGGCGCACCTGGCTGTCCTGGAGGACGCGGAGATACTTGGCCTGCAGGTTGGAGCTCATCTCCGCGATCTCGTCGAGGAAGATCGTGCCGCCGTCGGCCAGCTCGAAGTAGCCGGGACGCCGCGCCATGGCGCCGGTGAAAGCACCGCGCTCGTGTCCGAACAGCTCGCTCTCGAGCAGCGTCTCCGGGATCGCCGAGCAGTTGACGGCCACGAAGGGCCCCTTCGACCGCTGCGAGAGCTGGTGGATCGTGCGCGCAGCCAGCTCCTTGCCGGTGCCGGTGTCGCCCAGAACCAGGACCGGGGCCGGGCTCGGCGCCGCCATCTCGATGAGCCGATACACCTCCTGCATCGCCGGGCTCACCCCGAGCAGTGGGCCGAGGCCGCGCGACTCCTTGAGTTGGCGCCTCAGCACCGTGACCTCTCGGTTGACCTGCACCTTCTCGACGGCCTTTTCCACCAGGACCCGCAGCCTCCGCGGATCGACCGGCTTGGTCATGTAGTCGTAGGCGCCCTCGCGCATCGCGGAGACCGCGGTCTCGATCGACCCATGAGCCGTCAACAGGATCACGGCGGCATCCGGCACCGCGGCGGCCAGAGGCTTGAGCAGCCCGATGCCGTCGATCACCGGCATGATCATGTCGGCGATGACCACCGACGGACGGAAGGCGGGGGCACGCTCAAGCGCGTCTTTGCCATCCACACACTCCTGGACTTCATAGCCCCACATCGTGAGGAGCGCGGCGAGCCCGCTCCGCCCGGACTCATCGTCGTCGGCGATCAAGATGCGATGCTTCATGGCCTGTTCCCCTTTGTCGGGAAATGTGCGTGAGTTGGATGAAGAACTGTCGGCCCGCCTGGTTGCAATCGATATGCCCGGCGTCTGCTGCTTTGAGACCACACACGTTTCCCCTTTTCCAGACCGTAGATTAGACCACACGGCCTGTGAGCCGACATGATATAACAAGCCGAAGCCGGCCGCCAGGGGGCTGAAGATATTACCGTGTAACTGCGACCTACCTGTTGCCCCAGTCGAGGTCAATCAAGGCCAATCCGGTGGTCGGATCTGTCCTCCGTTGGAGCGTGGTCGGTGATTCGACGACCGTGACCTCCAGGGTGGGATCGACACTCCCCCCGAGCAGATGTCCTCCCAGGGCGCTGCCATCGGCCCGGCCGACCACGACGTGCACGTGGACCCGGGGCTCCCCCTGATCGAGCGCGATGTTGCCCAGGAGCGAGAGCACCTCCACCTGCTCCCGGATGACCCGGCGGATGTAGTCCCGCCGGGAACGATCGAAGAAGCCGATCGTGACGCCGGAGAACGCGCCGATCCCGCTCAACGATGCCGCGCGCAGATCGAAGCGTTTGGCCGCCGCGGTGAGCGCCTCCACCGGGTCGTCGTGTGGATCGCACACCAGCACGAAGGTTCGCCGCCCGTCGACCTCGTCCACCGGCCGGATCTTCATGGCATGCCTCCTCAGGCCCGCTCGGCCACCGCCGCCTTGTCCCGCTTGCGCAGACCGACCAGGCAGGCCACCAAGACGCCGGTCATGACGGTCAGTAGCGCTAGCTCGATCATCGCGAACCGGAACGCGGCCTCGCCCTGGTCCATCAGAGTACCGAACTCGGCGGTGATGACGAGGATGCGTCGGACGGCCGCGATCATGGCCACGAGCACGAACGGCTCCGGCACCAGGAGATGCTCGCGGAAGGACACCTGCACCGTGTAGAGGATCTCGATGATCATGAGGATGAGCAGGAGCTGGTCCAGCACCGCGATGAAGCCGGTCCCGATCGCGCCCGCCAGCAGGCTGCGCGCGAAGTGGAGCCCGGCGTTCACGAGCAGAGCCCCCGCCCCGATGGCCAGCATCACGCCGAGGCCGACGTAGAGGACGTCCTCTACCTGGGTGAAGGACTGCGCGATCCGCTCGCGCACCGCCGGGGCCCGGCCACTCTTCATATGTAGCCGCTGCCGGCAAGCGCTGTGCCAGCCGCGCGCAGACCGCAAGAACAGGAAAAACTGTCGGCGGGCCATCCGTCGACCGCGGTCCCGCTCTTGCTGCGGTAAGCATTACCGGCGGCGAGTCGGTAACGTCGACCGCCGCGTGTGGCCGACGTGGCCGTCGCGCCTTTCTGGCGCCTGGCGCGCGTGATACCGTGAGGGCGACCGACACTGCTCTCCTGGAGGCGGCGATCATGACCGACATGTGGGGCGATCTCGTGTGGGCCGCTCTCGCGGACCTCAAGATGAGGCTCATGCTCGTGCTGCCGGGTATCCTCGCGATGCTCACGCTCACCGCGGTCGGCCTCGCGGCGGCGTGGATCGGCGCGCGAGTGGTCCGGCGCGTGGCGCAGGCGGTCGCCTTCGACCGGCGCGCGGAAACGTGGGGCATCGTGGCCGCCCTCCATCGAGCCGGCGTGCGGAGGCCGCCGTCCCAGGTGTTGGGTCTCATCGTGTTCTGGAGCGTCCTCGTGCTCTTCCTCCCGGTCGCCATCGACGCGCTCGCGATCCCGGGCTCCGGCCGCCTCACCGAGTTCGTCTTCTCCTGGGTGCCGCGCGTCCTGGGGGCGGCCCTCATCCTGCTCGTGGGCTGGCTCGTCGCCAACTTCCTCGGCGAGGGCGCGCTGATCGCGGCGGTCAACGCGCGCGTGCCCGAGGCCCGGCTGCTCGCCCGTGCGATCCGCTGGGGCGTGCTGCTCTTCGCGAGCGCCACCGCGATCACGCATCTCGGCATCGGCAAGGAGATGGTGCTCGTGGCCTTCGGCATCACGTTCGGCGGGCTCATCTTCGCGCTGTCCCTGGCCTTCGGGCTCGGGGGCCGCGGGCTGGCCCGGCAGATCCTCGAGCGGCACATCCGCAATCGCGAGCCGCATCCGCGCGAGACCCTGACGCACCTGTAGGCCGCATGATCGATGCCGGCGTGGTCTACCAGCAGGCCGTGACCGCGCTCCGCCGCGGACGGCGGGCGACCTACCGTCTGCAGCTCGGGAGCGCGCTCGGCTTCGAGGCGGTCGCCGCGCTCGGCCCCTACCTGGACGCCCTCGGCATCAGCGACGTGTATCTCTCTCCGTGCTTCCGTTGCGGGCCCGGCAGCTCGCACGGCTACGACGTCACCGACTACAACGCCTTCAATCCCGAGTTGGGCAGCGCGGCGGACTTCGACCGCATGGCCGCCGACCTGGCCGCCCGCGGCCTCGGCCTGATCCTCGACGTGGTGCCCAACCATATGGGAATCGCGGGCGACGCCAACGCCTGGTGGCTCGACGTGCTCGAGAACGGCCCGGCGTCCCCGCGCGCCGAGTTCTTCGACATCGACTGGACGCCGGTGAAACCCGAGCTGCGGAACCGCGTGCTGCTGCCGGTCTTGCCCGACCAGTACGGCCGCGTGCTGGAGTCGCAACAGCTGCAACTCGAGTTCGCCGACGGCGCCTTCCATCTCCGCTACGCGGGCGCGCGGCTGCCAATCGCCCCCGACACCTACGCTCAGGTGCTCATCGATCGCTTGGACACGCTCGCCCAGCGGCTGGGCTCGGACGACGCCGCGCTCCTCGAGCTTCGCAGCATCCTCACCTCGCTGGAGCACCTCCCCGGCCGGACCGAGACCGATCCGCGCCGGATCGAGGAGCGGCTGCGCGAGAAGGAGATCGTCAAGCGGCGCCTGACCACCCTGACCAAGGAATCGCCCGAGGTCCGCGAGCACATCGAAGAGACGGTGCGCCGGTTCAACGGCACGCCCGGCGATCCCGCGAGCTTCGATGCGCTCGACCGCCTGCTCTCCGAGCAGACCTACCGCCTCGCCGACTGGCGGGTGGCGGGCGACGAGGTCAACTACCGGCGCTTCTTCGACGTGAGCCATCTCGCGGCTATCCGCATGGAGCGACGCGGGGTCTTCGACGCCACCCACGAGCTGGTGCTCCGCTTGGTCGGCGAGGGCAAGGTCAACGGGCTGCGCGTCGACCATCCCGACGGCCTCTACGCGCCGGGCGAGTACTTCCGGTGGTTGCAGGTGGGCGCGCTGATCGCGACTGTCCGCCGCCTCTTGCCCGAGATCGGCAAGACCGAGGCGGAGGCCCTCGCCGCGCTCCACCAGGCTCGCGCGGGCGACCGCGCGGCCGCCACCGAGGCTCGGCCGATCTGGATCGCGGCGGAGAAGATCCTGGGGCCGCGCGAGGAGCTGCCCGACTGGTGGACGGTGGCCGGCACCACCGGCTACGACTTCCTGGCCTCGGTCAACGGTCTCTTCGTGGACCGGGAGACCTCGCGGCAGATGACCGCGGTGTACTCCCGCTTCGTCGGCGACACGACGTCCATGGGCGACCACGCGTACGCGGCCAAGCGCCTCATCATGCAGGTGTCGATGGCCAGCGAGATCACCCAGCTGGGCCACCATCTCGATCGCATGTCGGAGCGCAACCGGCTCTCCCGCGACTTCACCCTCTCGAGCCTCATCCGCGCCATCCGTGAGGTGGTCGCCGCCTTCTCGATCTATCGCACCTACGTGGGCGACGAAGCCGGCGAGCCCAGCCCGCGCGACCGCGGCTACATCGAGGCGGCGGTCGCGGAGGCGCGCCGCCGCAACCCGACCGTCAACGCCTCCGTGTTCAACTTCCTCCGCGACGTGCTCCTCCTCCGCGACCCGGTCAGCCGGGATCCGGACGAGCGGGCCGCCGAGCGGCACTTCGCGATGCGATTCCAGCAGACCACCGGACCGGTCACCGCGAAGGGCGTCGAGGACACCGCGTTCTACCTCTACAACCGGTTGGTCTCGCTCAACGAGGTGGGCGGAGACCCCGGCCGCTACGGCGAGCCGCCCGCTGCCTTCCACGCGCGGAACGCCCGCCGGCTCGAGCGCTGGCCCGAGTCGATGCTGGCCACCGCCACCCACGACACCAAGCGAGGCGAGGACGTCCGCGCTCGCATCAACGTGCTATCGGAGGTGCCGGCCACTTGGGCCGCCGAGGTGCGGCGCTGGCGTGCGCACGCGCGACGCTTCAAGCAGGAGATCGACGGCCACGTCGCCCCCGACAGCAACGACGAGTACCTGCTCTACCAGACGCTGATCGGCGCCTGGCCACCCGACGGCGAGCAGACGCTCGAGACCTTCACCGGACGGATCGTCGGCTACATGGAGAAGGCGACCAAGGAGGCCAAGCGCTGCACCAGCTGGGTGAATCCCAACGAGCCCTACGACTCTGCGGTGCGGGAGTTCGTCGGCCATCTTCTCG
>DATFWA010000207.1:0-16144 GCA_035259825.1 Candidatus Methylomirabilota bacterium
ACCTCCGCGTTCTCGGCCTCGACCATGGCGAACAACGCCGAGCGGTACCAGCGCTTCCCGACCTCGGCGGCGATCTTCCTGCCCGGCGGCAAGCCGCACGCGGCCGGCCAGCTCTTCGTGCAGTCGGAGCTGGCCGCCACCATCAAGGAGATGGTGGCCGCGGAGCTGCGCGCCCGCAATCGCGGGCGGGTCGGCGCCATCCAGGCCGCTCGCGACGCCTTCTACAAGGGTGACATCGCCCGGCGGATCGCCGACTACCACGCGCGCGAGGGCGGGCTTCTCGCCTACGAGGATCTCGCCGAGTTCCACGCGGAGGTGGCGCCGGCGCTCACCACCACGTTCCACGACTACGAGGTCGCCGCTTGCGGCTTCTGGTGCCAGGGCCCGGTGTTCCTCCAGATGCTGAACCTCATCGAGCCCTACGACTGGCCCGCGCTGGGCCACAACACCCCGCGCGCGCTGCACCTCATGGTCGAGGCCATGAAGCTGGCCTTTGCGGATCGCGAGGCCTACTACGGCGATCCGCGCTTCGTCCGCTTGCCCGCCGAGGCCTTGCTGTCGAAGGCCTACGCAGACCTGCGCCGCGGACTCATCCGCGAGGATCGCGCGTGGCCCGACATGCCGCCGGCGGGTGATCCGGAGGGCAAGGCGGCGGTGCGCAATGGGCACGGTGTCGCCTCGGAGGTGGGCGCGCCGTCGACCGCGGGAACGCTCGACACGTCCTACGTCTCCGTGATCGACGCGGAGGGCAACGCGTTCTCCGCGACTCCGAGCGATCCGGGCGGGGTGGACTCGCCGGTCATTCCCGGCGTGGGCTGCGTGGTCTCCCCACGCGGTTCGCAGGGCTGGCTCGTGCCGGGGCATGCCAGCGAGGTGGCGGGCGGCAAGCGGCCGCGCCTGACCCCGGCGCCCTCCATGGTGCTGCGCGACCGGCGTGCCTTCATGGCCTTCGGGACTCCCGGCGGCGACGTGCAACAGCAGGCCATGCTGCAGGTGCTGCTCAACATCACCGCGTTCGGGATGCGGCCACAGCAGGCGATCGAGGCCCCGCGTCTGGCCACCCGCTCCTTCCCCGATTCGTTCTGGCCCCACACCAACTCGCCGGGACGGCTCGACGTGGAGGCGCGGATCGCCTCTGAGACGCGCGCGGCGCTGGCCCAGCTCGGCCACGTGATCAACGACTGGCCGGACTACGATTGGCGCGCCGGCGCGGTGTGCGCGTCGGTGGTGGGCCCGAACGGCACTCGCCTGGGCGGCGCGGACCCGCGCCGCGGCGCGCACTCGATCGGTTGGTAGATCGCACGACGGCGCGCCCGGCGCGGCGCCGCTTCCTGGTCGCCGCTTTGGTCCTGACCGTCGGAGTGACGCTGGGCACCTCCCGGCGCCTGCACGCGGCGCCCACGCTGTCTATCCCGCCCGCGGTGCCGGCCGTCGACCGGAAGCAGATCGAGGAGGTCGTCAAGCAATCCTTTGCCTCGACCCAGCAGTCGGCCGACGCCTATCCGGTCCGCCCCGAGATCTTCGAGTACCTGCTGGATCACCCCGAGTTCGCCAGCCACGTCACGCGCGCCCTCAAGGCCGCCCGCTACCGGATCTGGCACGAGCAGGGCTCGCTCTGGCTCGACGACGGCTGGGGCGTGCGTGGGACGTTCTGGACGGTATACACGCAGCCCGGGCTGCGCCTCATGATGGCCCAGGGCGCCTACCAGTCGGCGCTGCCCGACATCAAGGGCCGCGCGGTGGTTGCGCTGGCCTACGGTTTCCAGCTGGGTGCGGGCGGCCGGCAGCAGGTCGCCATCACAGTCACGTCCTTCGTGGAGATCGACAGCGGGGTCATCCGCGTCATCGGCAAGATGGGGGGGCCGCTCGTGCAGCGGAAGGCCGACCGCGAGGGGCGTGGGCTCCTGAAAGTATTCGCGAAGGTGATCCGTCTGATCGAGGAGAATCCCGCCGACGTGTATGCGCGCCTCAAGGCGCGGCCCGACGTGCCGAAGCAAGAGCTGGAGGAGTTCCGGAAGCTGCTCGGGGTGCCCTGAGCCGCGCGACGAAAGGAGACGCGATGGCTACGCTCGAAGGACGCACGATATTGATCACCGGCGCCGCCCGCGGGATCGGCGCCGCCTGCGCGCGCCGGCTTGCCCGCGAGGGCGCCCGCCTGGTGCTGGCCGATCAGGACGGCGCGGGTGTGGACACGCTGTCCGGCGAGCTGGGACAGGTCGCGCTGCGGGCGGACGTCACGAAGCCGACGGACATCGCGCGCATGGTGGACGAGCCCTACCAGCGCTGGGGCCGGCTCGACGTGCTGTTCAACAACGCCGGAGTCATCCGGGTGCAGCCCATGTTCGACGTGACCGAGGCGGACTGGGATCGGGTGATGGACGTGAACCTCCGCGCGGTGTTCTTCGTGCTCCAGGCGGTGGCGAAGCGGATGGTCAAGCAGGACCCGATGCCCGGCTCGGAGCTGCGGGGCAAGCTCATCCAGACCGCGTCCATCGCCTCGTACCGCGGCGGCAACCACCTCATGACGCCGTACTCGGCCTCCAAGGCGGGGGTGGTCAGCCTGACCCGCTCAGCCGCCCAGCTGCTGGCGCCCGAGCGCATCACCTCGAACTGCGTGTGTCCGGGCGCGGTCGAGACGCCGATGTGGGAGCAGATCGATCGCGAGTGGGGAGCCCTCGAGGGGCTCGGGCAGGGCGAGGCGTGGAAGCGCCGCATCCGGCACATCCCGCTCGGGCGGCCGGAGCGGGCCGAGGACGTGGCCAGCGTGGTCGCCTTCCTCGCGGGATCCGACTCCGACTACATGACCGGGCAGGCGATCAACGTCGACGGCGGAATCGTGATGGGGAGCTGAGCCGGGCGCGGGACGCCTATCTCATGCTCACCTCGTTCACCGGAGTGAAGAACGCGGCGGCGCCGTAGAGAACCCGGCCGACCACGCAGAACCACGCCCAGCGGTCGGGATCGGCGGGCGAGCAGCGTCGGGGCGTCTGAGCCGCCTCGGCGGTAGCGGGACCGGAACGCGGCGGCCCGGGGGTGACGCATCCGGCGAGCAGGACCGCGGCGAGAACGGCCACGCCCAGGCGTTGCATGGGCGCGATCACCCTATGCGGCCGGCGTGCTCTCGTCCGCGACGCGGGGGAGTGACGCCGCGCTGCTCGGGACGTCCAGCTCGCGGTTGGCCAGGTCCACCGTCACCCGCAGGGCGCGCAGCCCCTGGGCGCCCTGCAATTCGTCGAGCTCCAGCTCCTCGGTCTCGCTCGTGAGGTAGCCGAGCCGCTGCAGGTATTCGATGTACTCACGCCACTCCGCGGCCTCGCTGGCGTGCGAGTACACCAGCGCGATCTTGCCCGGCTGGGTCAGCCGCTCGGTGGTGCCGCGAATGATCGCCTTGTCGATGCGCTTCTTGATGATCTCGTAGCGGACGTTGTAGGCGCCGTCCACGTCGAAGCGCTTCTCGTCGAAGCGGAACCGGATCGAGAGCGGGGCGTGCTGGATCAGGATCAGGTTTGTGATGTCGAGCCGCACCGGCAGCCGGTCCTTCAGCCGCTCAGCCCGCAGGGCGATGCCGCACGCCACCATCAGCTGCCACAAGCGCATGTTCTTGAGATAGAGCGGGTCGAAGCTGGCGTCCTCGCGGAGCGCGCCGCCCAGGTAGACGGTGTAGTCGACCCCGTCCGTCTTCTGCTTCTCGAAGTAGTGCGAGAACATGCCCTGCGCGGCCTGCTCCTCGAGGTCGATGTAGGAGGACACCGCCTCGTTGATCAGGGTGATGCTCTCATCGAACTCCCGGCGGCGCGCGTACACGAGCCCGATCCCCGGGTCCACCTTGGCCCGGTATGCGTCGATCCGTTCGCGAACCCCGTCGCCGAAGGTCTGCAGGTGGTCGAAGAGGGGCTCGACGTCGGCCTTCAGGAAGTTCATCACGCCCAGCTCGTCACCCGACCGCAGGGTGACCTCGATCTCGGCCACGTGCCCGTCGATGCGATGGGTCAGCTGGTCGAGGATCGGCAGGGCCCGCGCGTCGTGGGCGGCCCGGAGCACGTCGCGGGCCAGGCCCAGCTGGGCGAGCAGGTCGGCCTGGATGGCCCACGCGCGATGGGTGGAGGAGCCGCGGATGTCCGACACCGCGTACAGCGGGTAGACGTCGCGGAACACGATCGGGTCCATCTCGCCACCCGTCTCGTGATCCTCGCCCCCGTGCTCCATGCTCTCCAGCACCGCCTTGCGGAACCGCCATTCCACCACCGGATGGATGGCGGTGAACTGCTCCTTGATGAAGCTCTCGACGCGGGCGTGCAGGTCGGCCACGCTCCGCCGCACTGCCATCGAGAACAGCGGGAGCACCTCGCGCAGGCGCGGAGCGAGCAGGGCGTTGAGGTCGCCCGGATTCGGTGAGGTGAGGCTCAGCATGCCGATGAGCTCTCCCTGGTAGTGCAGGGGGGCGACCACCAGGCTGCGCATGCCCTTGCGGAGGATCGCCTCCTCCTTCGCGGAGCGGGTCGTCAACGCGGCCACGTCCTCCACGAAGATCGGCTCGCCCCGCCGGCTCGCCCGCTCGTAGACCGAGCCGACGTAGTCGGTGATCTTGCCGTGGGCGGAGCCCGCGAAGATGCAACCCTGGCCCTGCTGCAGCTGGTGGCCCGAGTTGAGCAGCAGGATCCGCTCACCCTCGAAGGCGGCCAGGCTCAGGTGCAGCTCCGGCCGGCGGAACAGCGTCCGCAGCTTGGCCTGGAGCTTCTCGAAACGGGCGTTCGAGACGATCGATTCCTTGTCGATCAGGTCGCGCTTGATGGACGACAGCACTTCCTGGTCCGTCACGTCGGCGGCCTTGACCACCGTGAAGCCCGAGAAGCGCACGCTCCCGGGCGGGATCAGGGCCGCGAGCCCGTCCAGATCCAAGGCCTGCGCGGCGAGCCGCTTGCGCATGTCGTCGGACAGCGGCGGGATCGGGAGCAGACGCTCGACGTCTACGAAGCGACCGTCGAACTGGATCTTGAAGTGACGCTCGAGGCCGCTGTCCGGCTCCGGCTTGGTCAGGATGAGCGGGTAGTCCACCGGGAACTCGATCCCGTACAGCCGCTCCAACGCGAGGGCGTAGGCGTTGAGCAGCCGGAAATCCTTCAGCGCGGACATCTCGAGGTTCAGGCTGCCGTAGAGCACGCCGTCGGCGCCCATGATGTTCTCGAAGGCGGCAGTCCCGTACACGCTGCGCAGGGTGAACGGGATGAGCGCGCCCATGTACGCACGCTCGAGGAACGCGGCGGGGAACACCGCACTCATCAGCGCGTCCACCAGCGGCGCGTGCACGTCGAGCAGCGTGATGTCCTCGATCGGGCGGGTCAGCTCCGGAACCTGCCGCAGCCGGGCGAGGAGGGCGCGCGCGGTCTCGCCGCGCACCGATGCATCGGCGGCCTGCTCCTCCCAGAATCGGATCAGCAGGCCCAGGCTTAACTGGCTCTCGAACGGGAAGTCCTTCTGCAGCGCCGCCAGCGACGTCCGTGGCTCGTTCATGTTCGTCATTCTACTCCTGCCTTGCTCGGCCCGGCTCTCAGCTCGCGGTCGCGGGCAGACCGGCCGGCGCCGGACTGGGGGTCGGTCGCACCGGCGCCTCCTTGATGGCCAGGGCCAGCGGCACCGCCAGGAAGGCGAGAAAAGCCGCGGAGATGAAGGCCCACGAGTAGGAGCCGGTGGCCTGGAAGATCCAGCCGCCGACCGCGGCGCCGAGCGCCGCCCCGCACTGGTGCGCGAAGTAGATCCAGCCGGAGAGCGCGCCGACCGAGTAGCGGCCGAAGATGTTGGCGGTCAGCGTGGTGGTGGGCGGCACCGTCGAGATGTAGTTGAGCCCGAAGATGGCCGCGAAGAGGTGCAGCGAGGGCACGTTCCACACGTACAGGAGGAAGAGCAGGGAGAGGCCCCGGACCCCGTAGTAGAACGCGAGCGGGCCCTTGCGCCCGAAGCGGTCGCAGATCCAGCCCGACGCCACCGTGCCCAGGATGTTCATGGCGCCCATCACTCCTAGCGCCTGCGCCGCGTGCATCTCGCTGAAGCCGTGCTCGGCGGCGTGCGGCACCAGATGGGTCAGCACCAGCCCGTTCGAGGTGTAGCCGCAGACGAAGAATGTCCCGGCCAGGAGCCAGAACGCGGGCGCCTGCATCGCGTCGGTCACCGAGGTCCGGGCTTCGGCCGCCGCGGTCGCCGGGCCCGACGCTGTCGCGCCGTCGGCTCCGAACGGACGGAGGCCCTTCTGGGCCGGATCATCGCGCAGGACCATCGTCAGGGGCAGCGCGACCACGAAGAGCAGGATGCCGAGATAGACGAACGACTGGCGCCAGCCGAAGCTCACGGTGAGCCACACCGCCAGCGGGATGATCACCAGCTGGCCGGCCGACATCGCGCCGCCGATCAGCCCCATCACGAGCCCGCGGCGCCCCTCGAACCAGCGCGCGGCCATGGCCGCGCCGGTGGACATGCCCACGCCACCCGAGCCCAGCGCCATCAGCACGCCGGCCGTGATGTAGACCTGCCAGAGCGCGGTCACGCGCGCGGTGAGCAGCGTTCCAACGCCGAGGACGATGGCCGAGACGAAGATCACCCGTCGCGGACCCCAGCGATCGGCGAGCCAGCCCACGATCGGGCCCGCCGCTCCCAGCAGCAGCAGCGACACCGCGGCGGCTCCGGAGAGCGCGGCGCGGTCCCAGCCGAACGTGGCCTCCATCGGCTTGATGAAGACGCCGAAGACGGCGCGCAGGCCCGAGGCGAACAGCATGACGACGACCAGCGCGCCCAGCACGACCCAGGCGTAGTGAATCTTGCCACGCGATGCGTTCACCGGCGCCTCCCGAGGAGTTGGAGAAAAACCCAGCCAGCTTGCGCTGGTGCTCCTTTGGATGGCAAACAGGCCGGGTCGAGATTCCGACCCGGCCTGCTCTAGATCAGCCAAGTGGCCGCCCGGGCGGGCAGGCCAATGGCGCCGCGGTGTCGATCAGGCGGTCACTTTGTGTACGAACCCGTAGCGCGCGTTGGTGCGAGAACCTCCCATCGCGAGGTACTCGGCCTTGATGGCGGCGACCTTGTCGCCGGTGATGGCGCCCTGGGCCGCCTTCATGTCCAGGCGGTAGAGCCGTGCGGAGTTGCGTGCGAAGATCTGGCTCTTCACCGGACCGTCGGCGGCGCCGAGCGCGGCGAAGCCGTTCTTCTTCTGCATGTCCGCAGGAATCTCGAGACGCCGCAGGGCCTCGATCTGCCACTGTGGCGAGCCGTACCAGAGCGAGTCGGTGCCCCAGATGACGTGGTCCGCGCCGAGGCCGCGAACCAGCGTCCCCACGAAGGCGGCCGCGAAGCGTGGATTGGCCACCGCGGAGTTGGCGAACGCGGTGCCGATCTCACCGTACACGTTGTTGACGCCGTACTTGGACGGGATCTCGGCCAGATCGGTGGTCCACTGGATGCGGCCGGTCTTCTCGAACTCGGCGAGGGCGTCGTCCGGCTTCTCCAGGAAGGGCCGGAGCGCGCCGTGGTAGATCACGAAGTTGATCTTCGGCCAGTCCTTGGCCGCCTTGCCCAGGTCCGACACGGTGGCGTATTCCCACACGCCCGGCCACGACTTCTCGTAGTCGGCGGGAAGCAGGCCCTTGTGGATGCAGACGGTGTTGATCCCCGCCTTGGTGATCTTCTCGTAGAACGGATACATCAGCTTGTCGTCGTCGAGCCGCCAGAAGGACTGCTGCTTGGAGGGGAACAGCGGGTCGCCGATGGTGTAGCCCTTCCACGAATCGGGCTTGATCGTGGTGATGCAGCGGTCCACCTCGTCCATCCAGCCGGCCTTCTTCGGCGTGAAGACGGAGTGCGCGAGCAGGCGGCGGGAGCCGCTGATCTTGTTGATGGAGGCGCGCGCCATCGCGATCTGGTCGTTGGTCAGGAGGTCCCAGGTCTGGTCGTCGAAAGGCGCGCCGGACAAGAGCGCCACCTTGGTGTCGCTGTCGACGAAGATCTCCTTGACGTAGTTCTCGAACTTGAAGCGGGCCAGCGTGTTCTCACCCCACAGCGAAGGGTTCCAGTTCTGCTTCGCGTACTTCGCCAGATCGAGCAGGCCGGCCTGGTTGAAGTCGTCACGCACGAAATGGGTCTGGGCGTCGATGATGAACTGCTTCGAAAGCGCTCCCGCCCGCTGGTTGGCCACGCCCGGCGTCTGGGCCTCGGCGGGGCTGACGTCGAACAGCGGCCCGAACACCTCGTTCATGGCGAGGAACGCGGTGGCCATCCCGGCGCTCGAGGCCAGGAACTGGCGCCGGTTCATTCCGTGCCGGGGCCCCAGGCCGTCGGCGAGTTCCTTGATGCGTGCCTCCACGCGCTGCTGCTCGCGCGTCTGGGGGAGCGGGTTGAACTCCCCGTTGGAGACGATCTGGGTGGGGACGGGGGAGGCGAACGATGCGACCTCGGCCGGCGCCGTTCGCGAGAGCTCCTCGTCGCTGAGGTAGTGGGCCATGGCGGACCTCCTTCCGGTGAAGAGGTGAGAGCGAGCTGCCACGGGTCTCTGAGCGCTGGCAAGAGACTAGGCCGATTCCGCGGCCTGTCAAGTGGGCCTTCTCTCCGGGATCGAGAGCGCGAGCGGCACCACGGGGCGCACGATCTGCGCGCAGCACGCCGGGGAATTTTCGTGACGGAGGGCGGACGTCCGTCATGTTGCGGCGACAACGTACGGCAGTGCGACGAGGGATCTCAATCGCGCCTAACTGCGCCGACACGCATAAGGTGGCGAACTGAAACGGGGCTTGGCGTGATGGAACGGGCCTTGCTCCGCCTCGTGGTCGGGAAATGTCATGACGACCAAGCGAGTGCTCGTGGTGGACGATCAAACGCCGGTGCGGGAGCTGGTGGCTGCGGTCCTGTCCGCGGATGGCCACGCGGTGGAAACCGCGCGCGACGGCGCCGATGCGCTACGAATCCTGGACGGCCAACCCGGCTACGATCTGATCGTGAGCGACCTGAAGATGCCGGGCCTCGACGGGCCGAGCCTCTATCTCGAGCTCACCCGCCGCTGGCCCGACACCCGGCCGCACCTGCTGTTCATCTCGGGCTTCGTGGAGTCGCCCGAGTACGCGGGCTTCCTCCAGGGCACCAGGGTGCAGGTCCTGCTCAAGCCCTTCGACGTGGACGAGCTGTCGCGCGCGGTCAACGCCCTCCTCGCCCAGTCTTGACCCGCCCGACCTAGACCGGCTTCGCCTCCGCGGTCTTCCGGAAGACCACCTTGCCGTGGTCGACGTCCGCCACCACGGTGTCACCCTCGCCGAAGGTGCCGTTCAGCAGCTCCAGGGCCAGGGGATCCTGGATCATCCGCTGGATGGTCCGCTTCAGCGGCCGCGCCCCGTACACCGGGTCGTAGCCCTCCTGGGCGAGCAGCGCCTTGGCAGCCGGGCTCAGCTCGAGCGTCACCCGCTTGTCGGCCAGCCGCTTCATGAGGTGCCGGGCCTGGATCTCCACGATCGAGGCGATCTCCTCCCGGCCGAGCGGCTGGAAGATCACGATCTCGTCGATGCGGTTCAGGAACTCCGGCCGCAACGCCTGCTTGAGCAGGTCCGTGATCAGCCCGCGCACCCGCTGGGGATCCTTCTCCTCGCGGAAGAACTGGCTGCCCAGGTTCGAGGTCATGATGACCACGGTGTTGCGGAAGTCCACGGTGCGGCCCTGGCCGTCGGTCAGGCGGCCGTCGTCGAGCAGCTGGAGCAGCACGTTGAAGACGTCGCCGTGGGCCTTCTCGATCTCGTCGAACAGCACCACCGAGTACGGCCGCCGGCGCACCGCCTCGGTGAGCTGGCCACCCTCGTCGTACCCCACGTAGCCGGGCGGAGCCCCGATCAGACGGGACACCGTGTGCTTCTCCATGTACTCCGACATGTCGATGCGGATCATGGCCCGCTCGTCGTCGAACAGGAACTCGGCGAGGGCCCGGGCCAGCTCGGTCTTGCCCACGCCGGTGGGCCCGAGGAACAGGAACGAGCCGATGGGCCGGTTCGGATCCGAGAGGCCGGAGCGCGCCCGTCGCACCGCGTTGGCCACCGCCACGATCGCCTCGCGCTGGCCGATCACCCGGTCGCCCAGCCGCTCCTCCATCCTGACCAGCTTCTGCACCTCGGCTTCGAGGAGCCGGGTCACCGGGATGCCGGTCCACTTGGCCACCGTCTCGGCCACGTCCTCCTCGTCCACCTCTTCGCGCAGCATACGGCCGCTCTTCTGGAGGTCCTCGAGCCGCGCGTTCTCGGCGCCGAGTCGCTTGTCCAGCTCCATGAGAGTGCCGTAGCGCAGCTCGGCGGCCTTCTGCAGATCTCCGCGGCGCTCCGCGTCGGCCATGGCCGCGCGCGCCGCTTCGGCCTCCTCCTTGGTCTTGCCGATGGTCAGGATCGCGGTCTTCTCGGCCTCCCACTGGCTGGTCAGCCGCGCGGACCGCTCCCTCAGCTCGGCCAGCTCGCCGTCGAGGCGGGCCAACCGCTCCCGCGAGACCTCGTCGGACTCGCGCGCCACCGAAACCCGCTCGATCTCGAGCTGCATGATGCGGCGCTTGGTCTCGTCGAGCTCGGCGGGCATCGAGTCGATCTCGATGCGCAGCCGCGAGGCCGCCTCGTCGATCAGGTCGATGGCCTTGTCGGGCAGGAAGCGGTCCGCGATGTAGCGGTGCGACAGAACCGCCGCCGCCACCAGCGCCGCGTCCTTGATCTTCACCTTGTGGTGGACCTCGTACTTCTCCTTCAACCCGCGGAGGATCGCGATGGTGTCCTCCACCGAGGGCTCGCGCACCATCACCGGCTGGAAGCGCCGCTCCAACGCCGGGTCTTTCTCGATATGCTTGCGGTACTCGTCGAGCGTGGTGGCGCCCACGCAGCGCAGCTCGCCCCGGGCCAGCGCCGGCTTCAGCATGTTGGCCGCGTCCACCGCGCCCTCGGCCGCGCCCGCGCCCACCAGGGTGTGCAGCTCGTCGATGAAGCAGATGATCTCGCCGTTGGACTCGGTGATCTCGCGCAGCACCGCCTTCAGGCGGTCCTCGAACTCGCCGCGGTACTTCGAGCCCGCCACCATCGCTCCGATGTCCACCGCGACCAGCCGCTTGTTGCGCAACCCCTCCGGGACGTCGCCGGCGACGATCCGCTGGGCCAGGCCCTCGACGATGGCGGTCTTGCCGACGCCGGGCTCGCCGATCAGCACCGGGTTGTTCTTGGTCCGGCGCGAGAGCACCTGGACCACGCGCCGGATCTCCTCGTCGCGGCCGATGACCGGATCGAGCTTGCCCTTGCGGGCCAGGTCGGTGAGGTCCTTGGAGTAGCGCTGCAGCGCCTGGTACTTGTCCTCCGGATTGGGATCGGTGACGCGCTGGCTACCGCGCACGTCTACCAGAGAGCGATAGATGCTCTCGGCGGTCACCCCGGCCGCGGCGAGCAGGCGGGCGGCCGCGCCGCCCTTCTCCTGCGCGATGGCGATGAGGAGGTGCTCGGTCGAGACGTACTCGTCCTTCAGCCGCTCGGCCTCCTCCCAGGCTCGATTGATCACGCCCTCGAAGCGCGGGGAGGCGTACTGTCGGCCGGCGCCTCCGCGCACCTTGGGCAGCTTGTCGATCTCCGTCTGCACCTGTCGCGCGAGCGTCTCCGGACGCGCGCCGAGCTTGGCGAGCAGCGGCCCCACCACGCCCTCCTGCTGCTGCAGGAGCGCCTGGAGCAGATGCTCGGGCTCGATGGCCTGATGGTTGCCCTGGTCGGCCAGGGACTGCGCGGCCTGAATCGCTTCCTGAGCCTTGACGGTCAGCTTGTCCAGCCTCATCTCAGTTCTCCGCTCTGAGCTTCTTCATCTCCACGAAGAGCTCTTTCTCTCTCGGGCTGAGCCCGGTCGGTATCACGATCTGCACCTTCACGTATTCGTCGCCCGCCCCGCCGCCCTTCAGGTGCGGCATGCCGCGACCGGGGAGCCGGAACGTCTTGCCGCTCGATGTCTCCGGCGGGATCTTCATCGACACCGGGCCCTTGAGCGTCGGCACGGAGATCTCACCCCCGAGCGCCGCCACCGTCACCGGCAGTGCCAGCTCGGTATGCAGGTCGTCGCCCTTGCGCTCGAAGCGCGGGTGCGGCGCCACCGTGACGCGCAGGTAGAGGTCGCCGCGGTCGGTCCGGTTGCCGGAGCCGCCGCCCGGTCCTTCCGCGGCCACGCGGACCCGTGATCCGGTGTCCACGCCGGCCGGGATCTTGACGTCCAGGTTGCGCGTCGCCTTGGTCCAGCCGCCGCCACGGCAGCGAGGACACGGGCGGCGGTTGACGTTGCCGGACCCGCCGCATTCCGGGCACGGCTGGTCCAGCTCGATCGAGATGGCCTTCCGCGTGCCCTGAAAGGCCTCCTCGAGGGTGAGCTGGATGCCGGCCTCCACGTCGCTGCCCTTGCCGGCGGGACCGAAGCCCGAGCCGAAGCCGCCGCCGAGATCGCCGAGATCCGAGAACTCGAACTCCGCCGAGGGCCCGGCGCCCGGCTGAGCGCGACGGAAGCCGCCCAGGTCGCCGAAGATCGTGCGGAAGAAGTCCGAGAAGCCGGCCGCGTCCCCTTCCGTGAACCTGACGTTGCGTCCCTCGAACGGCGAGCGCCCGCCGCCGGTCTCCGCCTGCGCGTACCGCTCCCAGTCCGGCCCGAGGGTATCGTAGCGCTTGCGCTTCTCGGGGTCGGAGAGGACCGTGTAGGCCTCGCTGATCTCCTTGAAGCGCTCGGCATTGCCTCGGTTCACATCGGGATGGTGCTTGCGAGCCAGCCGGCGATAGGCCGTCTTGATGGCCTTGTCGTCCGCCGTCCGGTCAACCCCGAGCGCCTTGTAGTAGTCCTTGTATTCCATCGTATGGACGCGTATTTAGACAGCACGGCGGCGCTCGGCCCCCGGCCCGCGCCGCCTGACCCGACCCGAGTGAAGTGTAGCAGACGGATCGCGGCTTGGCCGGGCAGGGGGTCACTTTCACCCCGTACTGGGCAGGTCTACAATGGCCGGGCCCGTGACCAGGACCTGCACGCTCGCCATCGACGTCGGCGGGACCTTCACCGACATCACGTTCACCGACGCCGCTACCGGCGCGCTCTGGGTCGCGAAGACACCCTCCACGCCCGGCGACCTGTCCGCCGGGTTCATCACCGCGGTGAGGAAGGTGCTGGCCCTCGCCGCCCGCGCTCCCGGCGACGTGCTGCGCGTCTTCCACGGCACCACCACCGCGACCAACGCGATCCTCGAGGGCAAGACGCCGCCGACCGCGCTGGTGACCACCGCCGGCTTCAAGTACGTGCTGGAGATCGGGCGGCACGACATCCCGCGCCACGGCAACCTGTACGGCTGGTCCAAGCCCATCCGGCCCATCACGCCGGAGCGGGTGTTTGAAGTGTCGGAGCGGCTCGACGTGGACGGCTCCGTGCTCATGCCGCTGGACGAGCCGGCGGCGCGGGCCCTCGCGCGCCAGATCGGCCTGCTGGGAATCCCCGCGGTGGCGGTGGTCTTCCTACACGCCTACGCCAATCCGGCGCACGAGCAGCGCATGCACGCGATCCTCGCGGAGGAGTATCCGGGCGTGCTGGTGTCGCTGTCCTCCGAGGTGCTGCCGCAGTTCCGCGAGTTCGAGCGCACGATGGCCACCGCGCTGAACGCGGCGGTCATGCCGCCGGTGAGCCGCTACGTGAGCGTGCTCTGCGACGCCCTGGACGCAGAAGGCGTGCAGGCGCCGCTCTTGATCATGAAGTCGGATGGCGGCGTGACGAGCGCGGCGACGTGCGTGCGCCAGCCGGTTCAGACCGTGCTCTCCGGTCCCGCCGCCGGCGTCGTCGGGGCGGTGTCGGTCGGCCGCTCCGCCGGCCATGCCGACATCATCTCGATCGACGTGGGCGGCACCAGCGCCGACATCTGTCTGGTGCGCGAGGGCCGGCCCGAGGTGACGAAGGACGGGATGATCGGGCCGTTCCCGCTCAAGCTGCCCATCGTGGACATCCACACCATCGGGGCCGGCGGCGGCTCGATCGCCGCGCTGACCAGCGCGGGCCGCCTCACGGTCGGACCGCGCAGCGCGGGGGCCGAGCCAGGGCCGGTCTGCTACGGCCGGGGCGGCAGCGAGCCGACGGTGACCGACGCACACCTCATCCTCGGCCGCATCCCGCCCGCGCTGCTGGGCGGCGAGCTGCCGCTGGACGTGGCGGCGGCGCGCGCGGCGATGGCCGACCGCATCGGCCGGCCTCTCGGGCTGGGCGTCGAGGAGGCGGCGGCGGGCGTGATCGAGATCATCGACAACGCGATGGCGCGCGCCATCCGCACGGTCTCCGTCGGCCGCGGGCACGACCCGCGGCGCTTCGCCCTGGTGGCCTTCGGCGGCGCGGGCCCGCTCCACGCCTGCCGCCTGGCCGAGCTGCTCGAGATCCCCACGGTGGTGATCCCGCCGCGGCCCGGCGTGCTGTCGACGTGGGGCCTGCTCGACACCGACATCCGCGCCACGTTCGTGAGGACGGCGGGCGTGGCCCAGCGGCGACTCGCCGACGCGGGCGGCGCGGCGCCCGAGCTGGAGACGGCCTGGTCCGAGTTGGAGCGGCAGGCGCAGGCCTGGCTCGCGGGCGAGCAGGTCCCGCCCCAGCGCCAGCGCTTCGAGCGCGCGGCCGACCTGCGCTACGAGCACCAGAGCTTCGAGCTGACGTGCCCGCTCGGCGACGGACCGATCACCGCGGCGCGGCTGCACGGCCTCGTGAGCACCTTTCACGCCGAGCACCGGCGGCTCTACAGCTACGATCTGCCGTCGGCGCCGGTGGAGCTGGTGAACCTGCGGCTCACCGCGGTGGGAGCGCTCCCGCGCCGCGCGCCTCACGTGCCGGCGGCCGGGGCGGGCCGCCTCGCGGACGCCCGCGTCGGGAGCCGCCCGGTGTACTTCCGGGGCGCCGGCTTCCTCGACACGCCCTTCTACGGGCGAGATCGGCTGGCCCCGGGCATGGCGTTCGATGGCCCGGCCATCGTCGAGCAGAGCGACGCTACGTCGCTGATCGCCCCGGGCTTCCACGCGCGCGTCGACGCTGCGCACAATATCGTCGCGGAGCGTGCGGTCGTGGAGCGCGGGGCGGCCGCGGAGGCGGCGTCGGAGCGGGGGCCATGGTGAGCGCGCCCGGCACGTGGCTGGTGGCGCTCGCGCTCGTCCTGGCCGGCTGCGCCTCGATCCGCGCCTCGGAGCAGAATCGCTGGCAGGCGCTCGCCGACGAGGCGACCAGCCGCCTCGGCGCGTCGCAGGCCCAGGTTACGCTGGTCAGCGGCAGCCTCGGCCAGTACAACTGCGAGACGCAGGCCCTGCAGCTGGGCGCCGACGGCAACACCCGGTGGCTGCTCGCGCACGAGCTGGGTCATCATTTGAGCCGGTCCTGCGGCGGGACGCTCGAGTCCGAGATGACCGCGAACGCGTGGGCCGTCCAGGTGCTACAGGCCTGGGGCGACACCGAAGCGGTGGCGGTCCGGACTACGGTTCTGCACCTCGTGTACCTGAAGCGTCTGCGCGGCGATCGTCAGGCCATCGGCCACAACTACTGCGCGGAGGCCGCGGACATCCTGCAGCGCTATGCAGAACGTGGGGATCCCAGGAATCCTGGCGACGAGACGTGCAGCGCCGAGCTGGCCGGACGATGAGCCGGGTCGCGGACGCCCGCCGCGCGTTGGCCCGGGCCGCGTTGACAACGTGGCGGCGTCGGGCGCACCCTGAGGGCCCGATGCGCGAGGAGCGTTCGAATGGCTGAGCCCGCTGGATTCGAGACGAAGGTCGATCCGATCACGCTCGAGATCATCCGGGGCAGCCTGGCCTCGGCCATCCGCGACATGGAGCTCCTGATGGAGCGCTGCGCGATGTCGCCCTTCATCAAGGAGAAGAAGGACTACTTCGTCGGTATCTTCGACACCCGCGGACGCATCGTGGCGTGCCACATCTCGGGCAGCGGGCCCGGCATGCTGCAGGCCATCATGAAGGCGTACCCGCTCGAGACGATGCGGCCGGGCGACGTGTACTGGTTCAACGATCCGTACGTCTCCGACGGAGCGGTGCAGCACCACCAGGACATGGTCTTCGCGGTGCCGATCTTCCACGAAGGGCGGCTGGTCGGCTTCGCCACCACCTTCGGCCACTAC
>DATFWA010000208.1:0-4359 GCA_035259825.1 Candidatus Methylomirabilota bacterium
CGACGGCGCGCGCGGACGCGGCGGTCTCGCCGCCCAGCTCCTGCAGCGCGCGCATGCGCGCCGCCGCGGTGTCGAAGCCCACCACGCGGTGTCCGGCCTGGAGCAGGCGCGTGGCGACGGCCGTGCCCAGCAGCCCCACCCCGACCAGCCCGACGATGGCCATGGTGGGGACATAGCACACGCCGGCGGGGATTGGCTATTGACCGCTCCGCGGACCGCCGGGTAGGCTTGGGACCCTCTTTCATCCCACACGCCGACACGAGCGGAGGAGACCCGATGCCGAGGCCGACGAGACCATGAGCGCGTGGCGCGCCCTCCTGCTGGGCGGCCTCCTGCTCGCTCCCGGCATCGGGCAGGCGGCCGAGCAGCGCAACATGCGACTGGTCGGCGCGGACGATCTGCAGGCCCGTTCGGCCTATCAGCCGGTGATCCACGAGCAGGGCGGGCGATGGATCGCCTACATCGGCCATCACGGCGGCAAGCGCCTGAACCCGCTCACCGGCCAGATCGAGCTGAACGGAACCTCGATCGTCGACGTGACCGATCCGAAGCGGCCGCGCTATCTCCATCACATCCCGGGCGCGGAGGGCGAGGCGGAGGCGGGGGGAGCCGCGATGGTTCGCGTGTGCGACGGCAAGACCCTGCTGCGCGGGGCGCGCGAGAAGACCTATCTCCTGCGCACGCTCGGCAACCTCGCCCACGAGATCTGGGACGTCACCGATCCCGCGAAGCCCACGCGGCTCACCACCGTGCTGGACGGGCTCCGGAGCACGCACAAGAACTGGTGGGAGTGCGACAGCGGCATCGCCTACCTCGTCTCCGACGGCGCGCCGGGCGGGTGGCGGACCAACCGCATGACCAAGGTCTACGACCTGAGCGATCCGGCGCGGCCGCGCTTCATCCGCGACTTCGGGCTGGTCGGCCAGGAGCCGGGCTCCACCGGTGTCGCGCCCGAGGGGGTGCACGGGCCAATCGCGTTCAAGAAGCGTGTCTACTTCGCGTACGGCACCGGGGCCAAGGGCGTGCTGCAGATCGTGGACCGGGACAAGCTGCTCGCCGGTGACCCGCAGGCCGCCGATCGGTTCGCGCCCACGCCGGACAATCTCCGCTATCCCCAGATCGGCCGGCTCGACATGTCGCCCGCGTGGGGCGGACACACGAGCTTTCCGGTGCCCGGCATCACGGTGCCGGGCTGGAGCGCCGAGGTACCGGGCCGCACGCGCGATTTCGTGGTGCTGGTCTCGGAGTCGCTGCGCAACGAGTGCCAGGAGGTCCGTCAGCTCTCGTTCATGGTCGACGTCACCACCGAGCGGACCCCCTACTCGGTGGCCACCTTCGAGGTGCCCGATCTCGGCGGCGACTTCTGCCGCCGCGGGGGCCGCTTCGGGCCGCACTCGAGCAATGAGTCGTTCACGCCGATCTACCACGGGCGGCTCGTCTTCATCGCCTACTTCAACGCGGGCGTGCGCGCGGTGGACATCCGCGACCCGTTCCACCCGGTCGAGGCCGGCTTCTTCATCCCGGAGACGACGGCCCGAACCGACAAGCGCTGCATCGAGGTGTCGGGCGCCCCGCGCTGCAAAATCGCCATCCAGACCAACAACGTGGAAGTCGACGACCGTGGCTACATCTATCTGACCGACCGCGCCGATACCGGGCTGCACATCGTCGAGCTGACCGGCCCGGCCCGCGCCATCGCCAACTTCTCCCGGTGAGACATTCATGAGCCGATTCATCGACCTCTCCGTCACGGTGGACCGGAACACCTTCAGTCCGCCCTCGACCAACATGCGGCTCGAGGTGACGCCGCACCGGCGCGGGCCCGGCTTCTGGCAGGTGTCGAGCGTGAACCAGAGCCTGCACACCGGCGCCCACATCGACTCTCCGCTGCACGTGTTCCGGGACGGCATCACCACCGCCGAGATCACCCTCGATCAGGTCATGGGCGAGGCCCTGGTGGTCGACCTCTCCTGGGTCGGCGCCAATCACGAGATCACCATCGAGGACCTCAAGAAGGGCGGGGCCGGCGACGTCAAGCGCGGGGACATCGTGCTGCTCCACACCGGATGGACCGACAAGATGTACGGGAGCTGGCCCGATTACTTCACGCAGTCGCCCTACTTCCCGCCCGCGGTGGCCCAGTGGCTGGTCGATCGCGGGCCCAAGAACATCGGGTTCGATTTCTTCGAGGAGTACTGCGCGCGCCTGCCCGACTTCACCTCCGAGGATTTCGCGATGCACCGGGTGATCCTCGGCGCGGGCGTGGTCATCATGGAGGGTCTCACCAACCTCGGCGCGTTGCCGCGCCGGCGAGTGGAGTTCGCGGCGCCCTTCTACAAGATCGCCGGCACCGAGGGGGCGCCCGCGCGCTTCTTCGCCACGGTATGACCGCGCCCGACGGCGTGCTGCTCGAGACCGAGCGGCTGACCCGCTCGTTCGGCAGCCTGGTGGCGGTCAATAGTGTCTCGCTGGTCATTCGAAGCGGAGAATTGCGCTCGATCATCGGTCCCAACGGCGCGGGCAAGACCACGTTCTTTCGGCTGGTCTCGGGAGAGATGGCGCCGTCCTCGGGGCGAGTGAAGTTCCGGGACGCCGATATCACCGGGTTGCCGCAGCATCGGGTGTGCCGTCTCGGCATCGCCAAGTCGTACCAGATCACCAACATCTTTCCGCACCTCTCGGTGCTCGAGAACGTGCGGGTCGCGGTGCAGGGCTCCGCGCGCTCGTTCAATTTCTGGTCGCGCGCCGACCGGATCGCGGGCTGCCGCGAGCGGGCCGTCGAGATCCTCGAGACGGTCGGCCTGGGCCGACGGGCCGAGCGGCTGGCCGCGCACCTCTCGCACGGCGAGAAGCGGCACCTCGAGATCGGCATCACCCTGGCCTCCGATCCCGTCCTGCTCCTGCTGGACGAGCCCACCGCGGGCATGAGCCCGGAGGAGACGGACGAGACGATGGTGCTGATCCGGGAGCTGGCGCGCGGGCGCACGGTGGTCCTCGTCGAGCACAAGATGAAGCTGGTCATGGGCATCTCGGACCGGGTGACCGTGCTGCACCAGGGACAGGTGCTGGCCGACGGCAGTCCCGACGAGATCCGCAACAACGCGCTGGTGCAGGAGACCTACCTCGGAGCCGGACGATGAGCCTCCTGAGCCTGGAGGACATCCACACCTACTACGGCGAGGCTCACATCCTGCAAGGCGTCTCGCTCGCCGTGCGCGAGGGCGAGGTCGTCACGATGATCGGACGCAACGGCGCGGGCAAGACGACCACGCTACTGTCGATCATGGGGATCGCGCGCGCCCGGCGCGGGACGGTGAAGCTCGGCGGCGAGGACATCACGCGGCTCGAGACGCACGAGATCGTTCGCCGCGGCATCGGCTGGGTGCCCGAGGAGCGCCGCGTGCTGCCGAATCTCACCGTGCTCGAGAACCTGCGGCTTGGCATGATGGCCTCCGAGGCCGCCGGCGCCGAGCAGCGTCTCGAGGAAGCGCTCCAGTATTTTCCTCGGCTTCGCGAGCGCATCGCCCAGAAGGGCCGCTTCCTCTCGGGCGGCGAGCAGCAGATGCTGGCCATCGCTCGCGGGCTGGTGGCTCAGCCGAAGATCATGCTGGTCGACGAGCCGACGGAGGGGCTCGCCCCGTTGCTCGTGAAGAGCCTCACTGACATCCTGCGCGAGATCAACCGTCGCGGCACGACCATCCTACTGGTGGAGCAGACCCTCGAGGTGGCGATGGCGCTGTCGCATCGACTGTACGTGATGGACCAGGGGCTCATCCAGTTCGAGGGCTCCCCCGACGCCCTCCGCAAGGACCCCACCATCCAGCAGCGCTTCCTCCAGCTGTAACTTTCCTTTTCCCCGACAGCCATCGCCCTTCCACCCGTTTTCCTCTGCCGGCCGTATACCGTCTCGAGATGACCACGAGACAGTGGACGCTGCTGGGGCTGCTCGCGGTGCTGTGGGGCGGCGCCTTCTTCTTCAGCAAGGTGGCGCTCGGCGAGCTGCCACCCTTCACGGTCGTGCTGCTCCGCTTCGGCGTGGCCGCCATCGCGATGTCGGCGGCGGTACGGCTCACCGGGCATCAGATGCCACGCTCGCCCCGGATCTGGGGCGGTTTCGTGCTGCTGGGCCTGCTGAATAACTTCATCCCGTTCAGCTTGATCGCCTGGGGGCAGGTACACATCACGAGCGGGCTGGCCTCGATCCTCAACGCGACCACGCCGCTCTTCACCGCGCTGGTGGCCCACGCGCTCGGGCAGGAGCGGCTCACCGCCCATCGCGTGGCCGGCGTGCTGCTCGGGTTGGCCGGCGTGGCGGTGCTGATCGGGCCGGGCGCGCTGCAGCAGCTGGGCGTGCACACC
>DATFWA010000209.1:0-6123 GCA_035259825.1 Candidatus Methylomirabilota bacterium
GCCTACTTCCCCACCGTACCCAAGCCGATCATCGCGGCGCTGAACGGCGCCACCGCCGGCCTCGGGCTGGTGATCTCGCTCTACTGCGATCTGCGTATCGCGGCCGACACCGCGGTCTTCACCACCGCGTTCTCGCGCCGCGGGCTCATCGCCGAGCACGGGGTGAGCTGGATGCTGCCCCGCCTGGTGGGACTGCAGCACGGCCTCGACCTGCTCCTGAGCGGGCGCAAGGTCTCGGCGTCGGAGGCGCTCGCCATGGGCCTGGTCTCGCAGGTGCGGCCGGCCGCGTCGCTCATGGACGACGTGCGCGCCTACGCGCGCGAGATGGCGGACCTGGTCTCCCCGCGCTCGATCCGGGTCATGAAGCGTCAGATCTGGGAGGCGCAGTTCCAGTCGCTGGCCGAGGCCACCGCGGTGGCGGGCGAGGAGATGAAACGAAGCTTCACCAGCGAGGACTTCAAGGAGGGCGTCGCCCACTTCGTGGAGAAGCGGCCGCCCCGCTTCACCGGGCGCTAGCCCGATGGCGCGGCTCGACGTCCTCGCCCCCGAGCAGATCGCCGATCCGGAGCTGCGCCGCATGGCCGAGGCCTCCGGCGACGAGATGTACGGGCTGTACGGCCATTGCCCCGAGCTGTTCGCGGCGTTTCTCCGGTTCTATCGACCCGCGAAGTACGGAGGGCGACTGCCCTTCGCGCTCAAAGAGCTGGTGCGCCTGCGCATTGCCGCGCTCAACGCGTGCGCCCGCTGAGCCACCGCCCGCGAGCCCTCGGAGAGGGCGCCCGGGCTGTACGGCGAGCTGCTGCCCAAGCTGGCGGGCGAGGCGCCGCCGACCGAGCGTGAGCGGGCGGCGCTCGCCTTCGCCGAGCAGCTCGCCACGGAGCACACCGCGATCGACGACGCGTTCATGATCGACATGCGCAGGCACTTCACCGACGCCGAGCTGGTGGAGCTGGGGCTGATCACCGGCGCCTTCATCATGCTCGGACGGCTCCACCGCACCTTCGGGGTGGCCCCGATGGGACCCTGCAGTTACGCGGTCCTCGAAGGAGGATACGGACCATGACCCTCATCTCCAGATCGTTCCCGTCGGCGCTCGCCGTCCTGCTCGCCCTCACGCTGGGGACGGCCGGCGCGGTTGCGGCCTTCGACGGCGAGAAGGCCTTGCACGAAGCGGCGAAGAAGGAAAAGGAGTTCACCTGGTACACCGCCCACTACAACTCGGAGACCGCGGCCGCGCTGTGCCAGGGCTTCGAAAAGAAGTATCCAGGCGTGAAGTGCAATTACATCCGCACCACCGCTCAGGTGGCCTACCAGCGGCTGGCTCAGGACCAGAAGGCGGGCATCGCGCAGTGCTCGGTGATCAGCTCGACCGACCAGAGCCACTACACCAAGATGAAGCAGGACGGGTGGCTGCAGCCCTACAAGCCAAAGACCCTGCCCGAGCTGGTGGACGCCTTCCGCTCGTTCAACGACCCGGACGACCTCTTCGTGGCCACTGCGGCCGGCCTCGTGCTGATCACCTACAACTCGAGCGTGGTCTCCGCCGCGGAAGCGCCGAAGAAGTGGACGGATCTCACCGATCCCAAGTGGAAGAGCAAGGTGTCGATCGGCCATCCCGGCTTCAGCGGCTACGTGGGCACCTGGGTCGTGGAGATGAAGAAGCTCTACGGCTGGGACTACTTCAAGAAGCTCGAGCAGAACAAGCCGCGCATCGGGCGCTCCATCAACGACACCGTGACCATGCTGAACGCCAAGGAGTCGATCGTGGCCGCGGGCCCCGCCGCCACCACGCTGGAGAGCAAAGCGAAGGGCAATCCCCTCGCGGTGGTCTATCCCGAGGACGGCGCGATCCTCATGGTCTCGGCGTCCGGCATCCTCAAGAACGCGCCGGCTCCCAACTCGGCCAAGCTCTTCATCGAGTACCTGCTGAGCCGCGAGGGCAACGAGGTGATGGTCCAGCAGTACCAGGACCCGGTGAACAAGAACGTGAAGCCGATGGCGGGGGCCAAGTCGGTCACCGACGTCAAGACCATCCGCCCCTCGGCGACCGAGATCGAGAAGGGCATCCCCGAGGTCAAGGAGCTGTTCCGCGAGACCTTTGGGATCTGATCGCTCGCTCGTCGTCTGGCTGCTGCTGATCGCGCTGCTGCTGCTGCTCGTAATCAATCCGCTCGCCCGCCTCCTGTGGGCGAGCTTCGAGCATCCGGACACCGGGGCGTTCACGCTCGAGAACTACGCGGCGGCCTACGGACGCTGGCGCAACGTCGAGGCGCTCATCAATTCCCTGGTCGTCGGCCTCTCGGCGGCGGTGGTCTGTACCATCTTCGGCGTGCCGATGGCCTGGGCGGTGTCCCGCACCGACATGCCGGCCAAGGGCCTGGTGTGGGCCGCCGTGCTCGGCACGTTCATCATGCCGAACTACCTGGGCGCGGTGGCCTGGATCCTCATGGCCGGGCCGAACGCGGGGTGGCTCAACCGCATCTACTCCGCGCTGACCGGCGCGGCGGCCGGGCCGTTCAACGTCTACAGCATGACCGGCCTCGTGCTGGTCATCGCCTGCTACTCGTTTCCGTACATGTTCGTGTTCACCCGCTCCGCGCTGGACCTGATCTCCTCGGAGATGGAGGACGCGGCGAGCACGCTGGGGGCGGGCGCGCTCCGCACCACGATGCGGGTGACCCTGCCGCTGGCCCTGCCCGCGATCATGGGCGCCTTCATCGTGGCGTTCCTCGAGGCCATCGCGCTCTTCGGCACGCCCGCGCTCATCGCCCTGCCCGCGCGCTTTCAAGTGATGACCACCACCCTCTGGCAGATGTTCGAGTTCCCGCCCCGGGTGCAGGTGGCCGCGGCCTACGCGATGCCGCTGCTGCTGATCACCGTATTCCTGTTCTGGCTCCAGTACCGGCTCATCGCCCGCAAGGGCTTCGTGGCCCTCACCGGCAAGGGCGGCGAGCGGCGCCTGATGCATCTGGGCCCCTGGCGCTGGGTGATGCTCGGGTACTGCCTCTTCGTCACCTCGCTGTCATTCTTCATGCCGATGGTGGTGATCCTGCAGGCCGCTTTCGCGCGAGCCTGGGGCCGCGGCTTCTCGTGGGACAACGTCACGCTCCGCAACCTGCGCTTCGTGCTCTTCGACCAGACCGCCACCCGCACCGCCACCGTGAACACCTTCGTCTACGCGGCGGCCGCGTCGGTCATCGCCCTGGGTCTGGCCCTCGCCATCGCCTATATCGTGGCCCGACGGCTGGTGCCTCTCGGCCGCGTGCTCACCTACGTGGCGATGGCCCCCTTCGTGATCCCGGGCATCGTGCTCGCCATCGGCTTCTACGCGGCCTACACCGCGAAGCCCCTCGTCCTCTACGGCACCGCGTGGATCCTCATCCTGGCCTTCGCCACCCGCTTCCTGCCCATCGCGTACACCAACAGCGACGCGGCGCTACGCAGCATCAACCCGGAGCTGGAGGACGCTGCGCGCATCCTGGGCGGTGGCCGGCTGCTCGCGCTGCGCCGAGTGGTGGCCCCTCTTCTGCGCCGCGGCTTGGCGGGCGCCTTCATCCTCGTGTTCATCCCGGCCACCCGCGAGCTCTCGTCCGCGATCTTCCTCTACACCACCGGGACCCAGGTGCTCTCGGTGCTCCTGTTCGACAAGAGCGACGAGGGCAACTTCGAGCTGCTCTCCTCGATGGGCCTCATCCTGGTCGTCGTCACGGTGGCCCTGGTGCTGGTGGGCTTCCGCCTGGTCGGGCGCGACTTTCTGCTACGGAGGACCGCGACGTGAGCCGCCTCGTGCTGACCGACGTGAGCCGCCGCTTCGGCTCCGTGACCGCGGTGGACCGCTTCAGCCTGAGCCTGCCGGCCGGGGAGTTCGTGTCGCTGCTCGGGCCGTCGGGCTGCGGCAAGACCACCACGCTCCGCATGATCGCGGGCTTCCTGGCCCCGAGCGACGGCACCATCGCGATGGACGGGCGCGTCATCTCCTCGCCCGCCTCGTCGCTGCCGCCCGAGAAGCGCAACATGTCGATGATCTTCCAGAGCTACGCGATCTGGCCCAACATGACGGTCGCCGAGAACGTCGCGTTCGGCCTCGAGGTCCGCCGCCGGCCCAAGGCCGAGATCCGCGAGCGGGTGGGCCGGATCCTCGAGGTGGTGCAGATGGGCCACCTGGCGAGCCGCTATCCGCAAGAGTTGTCGGGCGGGCAGCAGCAGCGGGTGGCCCTGGCTCGCGCCATCGTGGTGCAGCCGGCGGTGCTCCTGCTGGACGAGCCGCTGAGCAACCTCGACGCGAACCTGCGCGAGGAGATGCGCTACGAGATCCGCCGCCTCCACGACGAATTCCACATCACCACGGTGTACGTCACCCACGACCAGGCCGAGGCGATGGTGGCGTCGGATCGCATCGCGGTCATGAACCAGGGCCGGGTCGAGCAGGTGGACGCCCCGCGCGCGCTCTACGCGCGTCCCCGCACCCGGTTCGTGGCCGGCTTCATCGGACGCACCAACCTGCTCGATGGAGAGAGTCGCGGCGAGGACGTGGCCTTCGACGGCTTCGCGATTCCCCGTCGATCCTTCCCCGAGCCCGCGGCCATCCAGGGCCGCGTCTGTTTCTCGCTGCGCCCACAGTCTATCGTGCTCCACCGCCAGGCGCCGCCCGCGGGCAGTCACGCCTCGGTGGTGCCGGGGCAGGTCGTGCAGCGCGCGTACCTGGGCGAGCACTGGGACTACGCGGTGCGTCCCTCGGGCAGCGGCCTCGCGCTCCGCGTGACCACGCGCCCGCACGAGGTGTTCGAGGTCGATGAGAAGGTCTGGCTCGAGCTGGATCCGGGTCAGATGGCCGCGCTGCTCCCCGAGTGAGCGTCATCCTCCTCAACAAGCCGTTCGGGGTGCTCTGCCAGTTCACCGACCGGGCGGGCCGGCCGACCCTCGCGGACTTCGTGCGCGTCCGCGACGTCTACCCGGCCGGCCGTCTCGACCACGACAGCGAGGGTTTGCTGGTGCTGACCGACGACGGCGCGCTCCAGGCGAGGCTGGCGGATCCCAGGCACCACGTCGAGAAGACGTACTGGGCGCAGGTGGAGGGCGAGCCGACGCCGGAAGCGCTGGAGCGGCTGCGGCGGGGCGTCACGCTCAAGGATGGGCGCACCCGGCCGGCCCGCGTACGGCTCATCGCCGAGCCGCCGGGGCTCTGGCCGCGCGAGCCGCCGATCCGCCGGCGCGTGGCTATTCCCACCGCGTGGCTCGAGATCGGGCTGCGCGAGGGGCGCAACCGGCAGGTGCGACGGATGACCGCTGCGGTGGGGCATCCCACGCTGCGGTTGATCCGGGTGGCGATCGGGCCCTACGCGCTGGGGCCGCTGAAGCCGGGGGAGTGGCGGAACGCCTGAAATACCTAGGTCAGCGGAGGTTCTAGAAGATAGCGTAGCCGCCGTCGATGACGAAGGTGTCCCCGGTGTGGTAGCTGCTGGCGTCGCTGGTGAGGTAGACCGCGATGCCGCCGAAGTCGGCGCCGGTGCCCCAGCGCCGCGCGGGGACACGTGGGAGCACGCGGGTCTTGAAGGCCTCGCCGTGTACTGCCTTCTCGGTCATCGGCGTATCGATCCAGCCGGGCACGATGGCGTTGACCCGGATCTTGTGCCGGGCGAGCCCGACCGAGAGCGCCCGCATCACCGAGAGCATCGCGCCCTTACTGGCCGCGTAGTGGGCGCTGAGCGGCGAGCCCTCGAGCGCGGCCAGGCTCGCGGTGACCGCGAGCGAGCCGCCCTCGCCGCGCGCGGTCATGTGCCGCGCGGCCGCGCGCAGCGTGAAGAAGGCGCCGTCCAGGTTGACCCGAAGCACGCGGTGCCATTCCTCGGTGGTCATCTCCGCGAAGCTGGGTGCGGCACCTCGGCCGGAGACGCCCGCGTTGACGAAGCAGGCGTCCACGCCGCCCAGAGCGTCCACTGTCTCCGCGAAGGCGCGGTCCACCGCGGCCTCGTCGCTTACGTCGCAGCGGAGCGCGAGGGCCTTCGCGCCGATCGCGTGCAGATGGGCGAGCGCGTGCACGTTCTTGTCCTCGTTGGTGCCCCAGATGCAGACCGCGGCGCCGGCGTGGGCCAGCGCTTCTGCCATGCCGAGGCCGATGCCGCT